>CAXRCG010000259.1:0-3284 GCA_964228885.1 Pseudomonadales bacterium
GCCGGGTCAACACTATCAGACTCCAGGAACATCGATGGCGAATATGTATCTTCATCATCAGTCGGCGCATCGAATGTCATATCTTTGGCATTCAAGCGGCCTTCCATGCGCAGCACTTCAGCAGGATCAACCCCCAGGTCTTTGGCGACAGCATTCACCTCTTCCTGATTGAACCAACCTAGACGCTTTTTAGATTTGCGCAGATTGAAAAATAACTTGCGTTGGGCTTTCGTGGTCGCGACCTTAACAATACGCCAGTTTTTCAGAACGTATTCGTGAATTTCAGCTTTGATCCAGTGCACAGCGAACGTTACTAGGCGCACACCAACAGATGGATCAAAACGCTTCACTGCCTTCATCAAACCAACATTACCTTCTTGGATCAGATCGGCCTGCGGTAAGCCGTAGCCACTGTAGCCACGTGCAACATGCACAACAAATCTGAGGTTAGAAAGAATTAGCTGACGGACAGCGTCAAGATCTTCTTTTTCGTGGTACTGTTTAGCCAGCTTTAATTCTTCATCAGCTGTCAAAACAGGTATTTCATTAATCATTTGCACATAGGCATCAATACTTCCCTGAGGGACAGTCAGTGCCAGTGCCTTCGATTGCAGGCTCATTGTAGAACTCTCCTTTATCATACCGTTGCGGACTCTGCCATCAGACACCCGCTTTTGGCATATAACTTAAGCGAGCAAATATTATCACTCTTTTATATAGACCATCAAGGGGTTAATTTGTTGCAAAAAGTATCAATTTAATGCTGTTTAGTCGCAATGTTTGATATATCACTAGTAACTAGTTTTAATTACGACCCAGAACTGGGTTAGATCAGTTGTCCACATTCAAAGTTGACATGCAAAAAATTACACCATCATATTTTAAATAGCTACAAAAAATATTGATCGCAACACTTTTGTGCATTAATCCATATTTTCCTCGTTAATAATCTACACAATAATTATTTTATGCTGTATAGGTGTATTTTTTTAGTGTGGTGTTATTTTTATACTATTTTTGGCTATAAGATGTCATAAAGTGTCGATTGAGAGTGTTTTATTTTGGATTTATATGCCTTAAGTGGCGACTAACTGACACCCACGAACCAACCAGGCCCAGAGTTGCACTAAATAGAACCAACTGTACGACTTCTGGAAATGATAAACCCTGAATAAAATACTGGCTGTTGTACTGCAGAGCGAGTTGATTCACAGGCTCAGCCAGCCAAAAAACGGTACCACTAATGAGCGTAAGTGCGATAACACCACCGCCTAACCCAAACCACAAACCGGTATATAAAAATGGGCGTCGGATGAAAGCATTCGTTGCACCTATTAGCTTGATTATCTCGATTTCATCGCGTCTGTTTTGAATCGCCAGCCGAATAGTATTACCAACAATAAGTAATACTGCTAAGCCAAGCATGGTCGCTAACGCAAGAATAAATCGATCGATAAGCTCGAGCAGATAATAGAGTCGTTTAACCCATTCCAGATCGAGTTTGGCTACCTCGACTTCGGGAATAAGCTGAAAGGTCTCAACCATGAGCTGGCTTGCTTCAGGCGTACTGAATTGTTTCGTTGGAATGATTTCTATCACAACGGGTAGCGGATTTTCGTCGAGCTGATCCAGCGCATCTCCCAGACCAGACAGATTTTGGAACTCCTCAAGCGCACGTTGCTTGTCAATCATCTCGGCCGATTCTACATCCAGGCGGCTTTTAATGCGCACCAGCATATCATCGGCCTCAGTGGCGTCAATGTCAGGTCTTAAGTAAAGAGAAATGCGCGACACACCATCCCAATCTGCAGAAATTGTATTGGCATTTTTCAGCATTAACTGAAGACCTGCCGGTAGCGCAATGGCTATACCCAGTACAGCAATGGTCATCAATGTTGCAATCGGGGTTTTAATGAGTTGCAGATAGCTCGTGCGCATTTCTGCTCGGTGCAAAGCAAGATAAAGTTTCAGTCGCGTGCCGATACTCACCTTGCCGGTAGTAGCGCCTCGTTTGTCACTTGGTTGACCCTGTGTCATACAGAGCCTCCGTCTGATACCAGATTACCACCTTTCAAGGTAATGGTACGATATCGCATCCGTGCAATGAGGCCTAAGTCGTGACTGGCGATCAATAGACTAACGCCAACCTGATTAAATTGCTGGAATAAAGACATAATTTCACCAGATAACTCTGGGTCGAGGTTTCCAGTTGGCTCATCAGCGAGAATGATCGGCGGTTTTGTCACCACCGCGCGGGCGATACCAACCCGTTGCTGCTCCCCTCCGGATAACATGATTGGCTCCAGTTTTTCTTTACCGAGCAATCCCACCTTGTCTAGTGCGGCTCTTACCCGGCGACCAATATCACGGTGAGGCGTTCCAGCGATCACCAGAGGTAACGCAACATTATCAAACACCGTGCGGTCGAAAAGCAGTCGGTGATCCTGAAATATCATGCCTATATCACGACGCACATAGGGTATCTTGCGATTGGATTCTTTCGAGAGTGCGCGACCATTGACCCAAACCTCACCACGTGTGGCCCGCTCAACCAGTGAGATAAGCTTAAGCATGGTGCTTTTACCAGCCCCGGAATGACCGGTCAGAAAAGCCATCTCACCGGCATCGAGATGCATATTAATATGGTTCAGTGCATCGTGACCGTTCGGATATCGCTTGCTGACATTATCGAAATGGATCATTGTCGCTAGGCGTCCTCACTCTGCGCTGTTGAATCGATGTTAATGCCATCAAATAACGCTGACACGAAGTCCTGGTGATCAAACACGCGCAGATCATCTATTTGTTCGCCAACGCCAATGTAACGAACCGGTATGCCCAGTTGTTTAGCAATGGCAAATATGACACCACCCTTTGCAGTGCCGTCGAGCTTGGTAAATGTCAGCCCCGTAAGACCCATCGCCTGATGGAATTGTTTGGCTTGATTGATGGCATTTTGTCCCGTGCCAGCATCCAACACCAACATCACTTCATGAGGTGCGCTGTCATCCAGCTTTGCCATGACGCGCTTTACCTTAGCCAATTCATCCATCAAATTGTCGCGTGTATGCAGACGACCTGCGGTATCAGCAATGAGAATATCGACATTGCGTGCCTTGGCTGCAGACACGGCATCGTATATGACTGAGGCGCTATCCGCGCCGGTTTGTTGTGCAACTACCGGTATGGCATTGCGCTCGCCCCACACCTGCAACTGTTCAACTGCCGCAGCGCGAAAGGTATCTCCTGCGGCCAGCATGACAGACTTACCCTGCTGCTGAAAC
>CAXRCG010000260.1:0-13766 GCA_964228885.1 Pseudomonadales bacterium
AGAAGGAGAAGGAGAGGGAGAAGGAGAAGGAGAGGGAGAAGGAGAAGGAGAGGGAGAAGGAGAAGGAGAAGGAGAAGGAGAAGGAGGAACTGAGGGCGAAGGCAGTGATGGAGATGCGGGTGAAGGTCATTCATCTGAACAAGCTGAAGGTGTTAGAGACGATAATGACGGAGAACGCCAACATAGCGCTACAAAAGTATGGGAAATCAGAAGTTTTGAAGAATACGACCCTGATGTAGAGCTGGGTACTCGAAATATCAAGATGGCACTGCGTCGACTAAGGCAATTTGCGCGTACGAGTTCGTTACTTGAGCTAGATCTTGCCGCAACAATTCGATCAACAGCACAGCAGGCAGGCTTGCTAGATATCGTAGAAGTCCCTGAGCGACACAACTCCGTCAAGGTGCTCCTGTTGTTGGACGTCGGTGGTTCAATGGATGAGTTTGCTATTTTATGCGAGCAGCTGTTCAGTGCGGCAAGGAGTGAATTCAAGTATATGGAGATATTTTACTTTCACAATTTCTTTTATGAATCGCTTTGGACCTCAAGTACTCGGTCACAGGAAAGCAGAGTTAAAACAATAGATGTGCTGAGGAAGTATGGGAGCGATTATAAAATTATTATTGTTGGTGATGGTAATATGGCCAGGCACGAGATTGCCGAAAAGGGCGGAAGTGTCGAGCGTTACAATCCAGAATCCGGAGAGTTATGGCTCCAACGATTTCAGGAAAGCTTTCGCAAAATCGTGTGGTTAAACCCTACTGAAGAGTCTCGCTGGCTTGATGTCTACACAATCCAAATGTTGCGCCGTCTGATGCCCGGCCAAATGTTCCATCTGAGTGTTGGTGGTATCGAACAGGCGATGAAAAAGCTCATACGATAATCAGTCGACGATGTTAATCGGGGAGTGCGAGTACCCGCTTGGCGATAATATTCAGCTGGACTTCTGACGTACCTCCTTCAATAGAGTTAGCTTTAGATCTAAGCCATTCTCGCGTAGTAGAAAGCTCGTTAGTGTTGAATTCCTCACCTTCCCAAGCCAAGCTGTTGGTGCCCATGAGGTCGAGCATCACCTCATACCTGTTTTTGTTTTGTTCAGTGCCATAATATTTGAACATCGATGATGTGGCGCTTGGACCTGTACTTAGTTTCGCTTCTTCCGCTGATCTTTTTAGCGTAACCGCAAATGCCTGGCCATTCATCTGATGCCGTAGGATGCGATCACGCAGTGCGGGATTGGCAATTTTGTTTTTACTCTCTCCAGCATATCGCTTTGCTTGTTCAGGAATAGAATTAACTCCTTTCTTGCTGCTACCTCCCATTCCCATGCCAGATATCATTGTCCGTTCGTGCTGGAGTAACCGTTTAGCGATGGTCCATCCATCATTGAGTGGCCCGACAAGGTTTTCCCTCGGCACATTGACATTATCAAAAAATGTTTCGCAGAAAGGTGAGGCGCCGCTAATCAGTTGAATGGGTTTGGTTGTTACGCCTTTAGTTGTCATATCAAACAATATAAAACTGATGCCATTGTGTTTTGGTGCGTCGAAGTCTGTTCTGACCAGGCAAAAGATCCAGTCCGCGTGATTTGCATAGGAGGTCCAGACCTTCGAGCCGTTAATGGTATAGTGATCGCCCTCAAGCACAGCTTTGGTCTGAAGGCTCGCCAGATCCGATCCTGATCCGGGTTCGCTATAGCCTTGGCACCACCGTATTTCTCCACGAACGATACTCGGTAGATGGGCTTGCTTTTGTTCCTCATTACCGAATTCAAGTAAAACAGGTCCCAGCATGCTGATGCCAAACGAGGTGAGCGCAGGTTTAGCCTTGATTCGTGCTAGCTCCTGTTGCAGCACAAAGTTTTGCTCCTTGTCTAATCCGCCGCCGCCATACTCTGTTGGCCAGGTCGGGCAAGTCCAACCTTTTGCGCCCATCCGTTCGAGCCACAGGCGCGCATCGTCGCTGGGAAATACAGCGTTTTTGCCTCCCCAAACTGTTTGGTCATCCCCGGTTTCGCTGGGTGCGCTCCTACCGGCAATCATCCTCATTGAATCAGGACAGTTTTGTTCCAGCCAGCTTCTTGTGTCTCGTCGGAATGTTTGTAGGGTCTCCAAAATTGCTGCTCCTGAATCAAATTTTTTATATTTTGCGTTTAGCGATAGGTGGCGAGTTAGCTAGTTAGCCTATCTCGTGTGTAAAGCCGCTGTCGAATTATATCATCGTTGTCCGCGTCGAATAACCCGAAAGAACACTGCGCGGAAAGTGATCGTTCCTACATTCAACAATATTCTCGACCATTTGTAGCAATAGTCGTTCCCTTGATTCCCGCGCCGCCCATGCGTTGTGAGGGGTGACGATGAGATTTGGCAAGTCTTCCGCAAGGAGTACTTCATCGGTGGACGGAGGCTCAGTATTCAGCACGTCGATGCCAGCGCCGCGAATATCTCTTTTTTTCAGCGCGGTGATCAGATCGAGTGAATTTACTAGTCCGCCTCTGGCTGTATTAATGAGGAAAGCTGAAGGTTTCATAAGGGCGAAGGCAGAAGCATCGACAATCTGCTCGTTATCAGGTGTTAGCTGGCAATGCAGGCTAAGATAATCAACCTGTGGAAGCATTTGCTGCCATGCGACCCGCTCTTTGGCATCAGCGCTCTTGGATCCCGGGCGCTCGCAAACCAATACCTTCATGCCAAATGCCCGGGCAACTTCGGCAACAGATCGTCCAAGGTCTCCGTAGCCAAGAATACCAAGTGTCTTACCTGAAAGTTCCTGTATTGGGTGATCGAGTAAACAGAACACGTTGCTTTGTTGCCAGGCATGTTCTTTTACTTTTTTTTGATATGAAATCAGATTTGTCGACAGTGTCAACATAAGGGTGATTGTATGCTGGACGACCGAAGGCGTCGAGTAGCCTCTGGCATTACAGACCTGAATATTGCGTTTTGCACAGTACCCCAAATCAACGTTGTTTGTGCCTGTAGCCATCACGCTGATCATTTTTAGTTTCTGGCAGTGCTTCAACTCATCCTCACCCAAGTGTATTTTATTAGTCAGTACAACGTCTGCATCAATGATGCGTTCGGCAATTTCATCCGGCTTTGTTGATCCGAATGTCTCGATGTTGTTGAAACAGTTTGTCACGGGGCTGAGATCTATATCCTGTCCCAGACTGTCTGCATCCAGTATGACTCCATTCATCGCGTTTACTCTTAATAGTTAAGGCAGAACCTGCCACGTGATCGTCATCGAGAGTTTACTTTAGTTTAGAGAAGGCGACTAATTGATGGCGATTAACTGAATGGAAGGCGGTGGCGGGTTGACCGCGACACTTTGATCGGCGTTGATCTTGCGGGGGAAAGTGTATGACAACAAAAAGACATGCCGCCGACAACCAGTCTTAACTTGCTGCCGGTAAGCGCGAGGCACCTTTGCCACACGCGCCCGGTGTTGCTTTTTATTCGACCAGATCAGGAAACTTATCTGCTAGTATCTCGTTCCAGGCTGAAACGTTTGATTCTTGGGCTGCAAGTAACGCTTCCAGATCTCCATTTATAGTGATTTGCTTGATTTCGTCGCCCTGCTCGACTGCATCAACTACTTCCTGATCTGCTGCAGATACTACTTCTCCAAAGACTGTGTGCGCGCCATCAAGGTGAGGGGTTGGTACGTGGGTGATAAAAAACTGACTGCCGTTTGTACCTGGGCCGGCATTTGCCATTGACAGCTTACCTGGTGCGTCGTGCTTGAGGTTAGCATGGAATTCGTCAGCAAAATTGTAACCTGGACCGCCTGTACCTGTACCGAGTGGGCATCCACCTTGAATCATAAAAGAGCCAATTACGCGGTGGAAATTGAGACCGTTGTAGTAACCTTTGCTCGCTAGGTTTGCAAAGTTGGCGACGGTCATCGGTGCTTCTTCTGGGAAAAAATTGATGTGAATCGTGCCTTGGGTTGTTTCGATGTCTGCAGTGATATTCAAGATTGACTTCCTGTATGTGTATGCCTTTGACGACATGAGTGTTGATCGCAAAGGTTAGATATGGGTTGCGCTGGTAAATAATCAACCAGCTTCGCCCAATAATTTCCTTATTGGTCGAAGCCTAGTGTAAAAATTGTTTGAGTGACTAGCGGTTATTAATCGCGACGTATTCTCGCCGGTGTTCACCCAGATATAGCTGTCGTGGTCTGGCGATCTTATATGGTGCGCTGAGCATCTCATTCCAATGGCTGATCCAACCAGGCATACGGCCAAGTGTGAAGATCACGGTGAACAATTCGGTTGGGATACCTATTGCTTTGAGGGTAATACCAGAATAAAAGTCGATATTAGGATAGAGCTTACGTTCAATGAAGTAATCGTCCTCTCTGGCTATAGTTTCAAGTCTCTTGGCGATTTCCAGAAGTGGATCGTCTTTTACGCCTAATTCTTCGAATACAGCATGACATGAGGCTTCCATAACCTTTGCCCGTGGATCGAAGTTCTTGTAAACCCGATGACCAAAGCCCATGAGCTTAAATGGGTCATTTTTGTCTTTTGCTTTGTTCACGTACTCTTCTACTCTGGAGACATCACCGATTTCATTCAGCATGTCTAACACGGCTTCATTTGCCCCGCCGTGAGCAGGTCCCCAAAGCGCACTCACGCCAGCCGAAATCGCTGCGTAAGGATTACAGTCAGTAGAACCTGACATTCTTACCGTTGATGTCGAGGCATTTTGCTCGTGATCTGCATGTAAAATAAAAATTTTGTCCATGGCTGAGGAAATTGTCGGACTAATAGTCGACGGTTTGCCCGTCTCCCCGAAGCACATGTTGAGAAAATTCTCGGCGTAACCAAGACTCGCATCTGGTTCTACAAACGATTCTCCTCGGCCATGCTTATAGGCCATCGCGGCTAATGTCGGGATCATCGCGATCAATCTGTGCGCAGTTGTCATTCTGCTATCGGCGTTGGTGATATCGATCTCGTCATGAAATAGTGCGGCAAGTCCTGATATCGCGGCACCGACCATTGCCATTGGATGAGCACCCTGTGTGAAGCCGTTAAAAATTTGTTGAAATTTACTATCGATAGTTTGTTTTTCTTTGATGCTAGCGATGAATGCCTGTAACTCAGTTTCGCTCGGGAGCTCGCCATTAAGCAGCAGAGAGCAAACCTCCAAATGGTTAGAGTTATCCGCCAGCTGTTCAATTTCATAGCCACGATAGAGCAGAACACCTGCATCTCCATCGATGTAAGTGATAGCTGAGTCGCAACTCGCCGTGGACAGAAAACCGGGATCGTAGGTGAACATGCCCTCTGCGATCAGGCCACGAACGTCGATCACATTAGTTCCTTCTTTGGCCTCCATTGTCGGAAGTTCAATGGTTTTGCCATCGATCGTGATTTGTACTTTTTGTATCATGTTGGACTCCCGACCAATTTATGATTGCTGAATAATTTCACCGCTGATTCCTAAGTATAACGCTTTTTTGATTCGCTTCGGTCTGAATTGACTAAAAAGGGACAGCATTCAAAGGTCTGGTGACCCATTTGCCCTAATTTCAGTGACGTGATCCTACTGCTATTGCTGTGCGTATTCTAACGTGCATGATTCCAAAACAAGAGTAGCTTGTAAAGCCTTGCGCCTAGTGGCTTTGAACGCGGCTTCGATTGTATTTTGGCTTCATTATATTTATCATTGGCGCGCGAAATCTGTCGCAGTTTTCGCTGCAATAAACTCACTCATAATCTCTCTAAAGATAGCCGGGCGCGGTTGCTCCTAGCTTCCTGGCAGAGATTTCAATACAGGAAATGCGTTTTGAAAAACGATCATAGGCCTATAAATGTAAATCCCTCGGATTTGTTTGCTTTCGCCTGGCCAATCTCAGCACTGGCATCCATCACTCACCGTATCGCAGGTGTTGTGCTTTTTGTTGGTATAGCGTTTGGGTTGTATGCACTGGATATGTCATTAGGTACGGCGCAAGGCTTTGAAACCTTGCATACAACAATGAGTTCTCCTTTCGGCATGTTTGTTACTTGGGGGCTGCTTTCTGCGCTGGCTTACCATTTTGTCGCCGGTATGAAGCACTTGCTGCTCGATCTTGAGTTTGGCGACACGTTAGAAGGGAGCAAATTCGCAGCTGGAGCTACGTTGCTCGTTTCAGCTATTTTAATTCTACTTGCAGGCCTATGGGTCACTCAGGGATAGGAGAGGTTTATGGTTACCCAAGTCACCAGTTTTTCAAGAAACGGCTTATCTGACTTCATCGTGCAGAGAGTCACAGCCTACGTATTGGCTGCATATACCGTGGTTTTGCTGGGCTTTATACTCACCGCAGGCGGCATGACATATGACATCTGGCGGGAATTTTTTAATCAGACCTGGATGCAGGTCTTCACGCTTTTAGCTCTCTTAGCAACCTGCGCCCACGCTTGGGTGGGGATGTGGACGATTGGTACTGATTATATTCGCGAACATTATTTTGGTGAGAACGCTGATGCATTCCGACTGGTTTATCAGGTGGGCTGCGTGCTTGCGTTGGCATGCTACATAATCTGGGGTGTCCAGATACTTTGGGGGAGTTAGAGAATGAGTGACGTATCAACGTTAGAATTTGACGCGATTATAGTTGGCGGTGGCGGCGCTGGAATGCGCGCTGCACTTCAACTTGCCGAGTCGGGTAAAAAGACAGCAGTAATTTCCAAAGTATTTCCTACCAGGTCGCACACTGTTTCAGCACAGGGCGGTATCACTTGCGCGATTGCAAGTGAAGACCCGAATGATGATTGGCGCTGGCACATGTATGACACCGTGAAAGGCTCTGATTACATTGGCGACCAAGACGCTATCCAATATATGTGTGAAGTAGGGCCAAAGGTTGTTTTTGAGCTTGATCATATGGGATTGCCATTTTCCCGAAAAGAAAACGGGAGAATTTATCAACGACCCTTTGGTGGTCAATCTAAGGAATTTGGAAAAGGTGGTCAGGCTGCTCGTACCTGCGCAGCGGCTGACAGAACCGGGCACGCGCTGCTTCATGCGCTTTATCAGGGTAACCTCAAAGCCGGTTCTGTGTTTTTCTCCGAATGGTTCGCAGTAGACATTGTTAAAAATCAGAGTGGTGCGGTCGTTGGCGTTATGGCCATCTGCATGGAAACTGGTGAAACCCACTTTGTCAAAGCGAAGGCAACCGTTTTTGCAACGGGTGGTGCAGGCAGAATTTACCAATCAACGACTAATGCAATGATGAATACTGGTGATGGTATCGGCATGGCGCTGCGCGCTGGTTACCCGGTTCAAGATATAGAAATGTGGCAGTTCCATCCGACCGGAATCGCTGGCGCCGGGGTCCTTGTTACAGAGGGCTGTCGAGGAGAGGGTGGTTACCTGATCAATAAGGACGGAGAGCGCTTCATGGAGCGTTATGCGCCAACAGCTAAAGACCTTGCTGGCCGAGATGTTGTAGCGAGAAGTATGGTGCTAGAAATTCTCGAAGGACGAGGTGCCGGCCCAGATGGGGATCACGTATTCCTGAAGCTGGATCATCTCGGTGAAGAGATCTTGCATTCTAGGCTGCCAGGTATCGTAGAGCTTTCTAAAACTTTTGCGCATGTCGATCCAGTTAAGGAGCCCGTGCCTGTCGTCCCAACCTGTCATTATATGATGGGAGGTATCCCTACTAATATTCACGGGCAAGCTTTGACTGTCGATGGTGAAGGAAATGACCAGATAATTGATGGTCTCTATGCTGTGGGTGAAGTTGCTTGTGTTTCAGTGCACGGAGCCAACCGGCTAGGCGGCAATTCATTGCTTGACCTTGTCGTTTTCGGGCGCTCTGCGGGTATTCATATCTCGGAGATGCTGGCAGAGGGTTATTCAACGGCTGAAGCGAGTGAAACAGACAAAGACGCGGCTTTGGCTCGTCTTAATCGATGGGACGAAAGCGCCTCCGGAGGTGAAAAAGTTGCCGACCTTAAGAAAGAATTACAATCGACCATGCAGCTTAGCTTCGGAGTTTTCAGAAAAGAAGAACCAATGCTGGAAGGTATTAAAAAGATCGCAGAACTGCGTGAAAGAATTGACTCGGCGACACTCGGAGACAAAAGCAAAGCCTTTAACACGGCGCGGCTCGAAGCACTTGAACTCGACAATCTATTGGAAGTTGCTGAAGCAACAGCCATCGCAGCGGAATCAAGAAAGGAGAGTAGAGGCGCTCACGCACGTGATGATTATGAAACTCGGGACGATGAAAATTGGTTGTGCCACTCAATATACGACCCGACCACTAAAATACTGGGCAAACGCGATGTAAATTTTGCGCCTGCATTGCTCAAAACTGACAATGACCTGCCAGCAGATGTATTTGTACCAAAAGAGAGGGTTTATTAATGGAAATTAGCGTATATCGATACGATCCTGAGAAGGATAAAGCGCCGTATACTCAAGCCTTTGAGGTTGACATGCCAGACGGGCGCGACCTAATGGTACTAGACGTCCTAGAGCTCATTAAAGAAATCGACCCTACTGTCTCATACCGTCGCTCCTGTCGAGAAGGTGTATGTGGTTCAGATGGCGTTAATATGAACGGCAAGAATGGTCTAGCTTGTATTACGCCAATCTCAGACGTAGCTAAGCGCGGCAAATTGACCATCAAGCCACTTCCTGGCTTGCCGGTCATTCGCGATCTTGTCGTCGATATGGAGCAGTTCTACGATTCCTACAAAAAAATTCAACCCTATCTTATTAACAAAGATATGCCGCCCGAACAGGAGCGTCTGCAATCACCCGAAGAACGCGAAAAGCTAGATGGTCTTTACGAATGCATTTTGTGTGCGTGTTGTTCTACCGCTTGCCCCTCCTTTTGGTGGAACCCTGATAAGTTCATTGGTCCATCGGGCCTTCTTCAGGCCTACCGGTTCCTTGCTGATAGCAGGGATACGGCGACTGAAGAACGTCTCGCGAACCTTGAAGATCCGTTTAGTGTTTTCCGGTGTCGGGGTATTATGAATTGCGTCAACGTATGTCCCAAAGGGCTTAATCCGACCCGCGCGATAGGCCATATTAGAAATATGTTATTAAAGCGGGCTGTTTAGTACACCTGCTGCAACCTAAGATCAGACAGTGCGAGAGAATCCTGTTGTTTTTACGGCAGGATTTTTTGCGCGTTGAAAAAACGCCTATTGCAGTCAAAGCATTGCAGAACAGGGAAGCATGAATTATGCACGAAAGTAAGATGGAGCAAATGTGGCGCAGCGGCCATATTTCCGGTGGTAATGCCTCATACGTGGAAGAATTGTATGAACAATACCTCGAAGATCCATCGTCGTTGCCTGATCAGTGGCGAAGCTACTTCGAGACGTTGCCAATGGTCGAGGGCACATTAGCACCTGATATTTCCCATTCCACCGTCAGAGATCACTTTCTTTTACTTTCCAAGAATCAGTCTCGGGTAACCCCAGTATCTCCAGCCAGTATCAATGCAGATTACGAGCGGAAACAGGTCGCTGTTGGCGAGCTTATTTCAGGTTACCGACGCCGAGGCCACATCAAGGCGGTGGTTGACCCACTGAGTATACAAGAGATCGAGCATCCGCCGATCCTTGAATTGGAGTACCACAGACTATCGGCAGCGGATCTCGATACAAAGTTCCAAACTGGAAGTTTGTTCTTTGGTGATACTGAAGCAACACTTCAGCAAATTATCGATACGCTTGAGCAGACCTATTGTGGGTCAATTGGCGCTGAATACATGCACATCGAAGATCAAGCCGAACAGATGTGGGTCCAGCAGAGAATGGAAGGCGCGCGTTCAAAACCGTCTTTTAACAATGGCGTAAAACGCAGAATACTTGATCGATTAATTGCTGCCGAAGGGCTGGAAAAGTATCTGGGCACAAAGTACCCAGGTACAAAAAGGTTTGGTGTTGAGGGCGGAGAATCGTTTATTCCTAGTTTAGCTGAGGTGATTCATCGCTCTGGCAAAGCAGGCATCGCTGAAATCGTTATCGGGATGGCGCACCGAGGAAGAATTAATGTTCTTGTTAATATTATGGGTAAAGACCCAGCCGATCTGTTTGATGAATTTGAGGGACGATATACGCCAGGGTTCGGCTCCGGCGATGTGAAATACCATCAGGGTTTCTCGGCCAACCTGATGACTTCAGGAGGTGAGATGCACTTGGCGCTCGGTTTCAATCCATCGCATTTGGAGATTGTGGCACCGGTCATCGAAGGTTCTGTTCGTGCCAGAATGGATCGTCGCGGAGATAAGGACGGCGACCAAGTACTGGCTATCAACATTCATGGCGACGCAGCTTTCGCTGGACAAGGCGTGGTCATGGAGACATTCCAGATGTCTCAAACCAGGGGGTTCTATACGGGTGGCACGGTCCACATCATCATTAATAACCAGATTGGTTATACCATCAGCCGCCGCGAAGACGCGAGATCAACAAGATACTGTACCGAGATCGCAAAAATGGTACAGGCGCCGATTTTTCATGTGAATGGAGATGACCCAGAAGCGGTTGTTTTTGTCTCACAGCTAGCAGCTGATTACAGAATGGAATTTAAGAAAGACGTTGTTATCGACATTGTCTCTTATCGACGCAGAGGTCATAACGAGGGCGATGAGCCAGCAATCACCCAACCAATTATGTATGACAAGATCCGCAAGCATTCAACAACCCTTGCGTTATATGCAGAGCGTATCATTCAGGATGGAGCGATCGACAAGGAGGAATATCAAAAAAGAACAATGGCCTATCGTGACGCACTAGATAAAGGGACTGCGGTCGCGTGGGATGCAGTAAAAGAGCCCGACACTTCAATGTACGTTGATTGGTCGCCTTATCTTGGTCACGACTGGCAGGTTGAAGGCGATACATCCTTTAATCTGAAAAAAATGCAAAAAATTGCTCAAAAGATGGCTGAGTTACCCGAGCACTTTGTTGTACAAAAACAAGTTGCCAAGTTGCTTGATGATCGAAAGAAAATGACTGCCGGAGCCACGCCTATCAACTGGGGTTATGCGGAGGTCATGGCTTACGCAACTTTGCTCTCACAAGGGTTTAAAATCAGGTTAACTGGACAGGATGTTGGACGAGGTACCTTTTCACACCGTCACGCAGTGCTTCATGACCAAAAAGAAGGTAGCGAATATATTCCGCTCGACTCTATTGCTGAAGCAAACGGGCAGTTTGAGCTCTACGACTCTTTCCTTTCAGAAGAAGCAGTTCTGGGTTTTGAGTATGGTTATTCTTCAACCAGTCCTGAAACGCTGGTTATCTGGGAGGCACAATTTGGTGACTTCGCAAATGGTGCCCAGGTGGTCATTGATCAGTTCATTACTAGCGGTGAGCATAAGTGGGCAAGGCTATCTGGCTTAACCATGTTATTGCCTCACGGTTATGAAGGAGCTGGTCCGGAACACTCGTCCGCTCGTTTGGAACGTTATCTGCAACTTTGTGCAGAACACAATGTTCAAGTATGCGTACCAACGACACCAGCGCAGATGTTTCATTTGCTGCGGCGACAATCTATTAGACCGCTTCGTCGACCCTTAATTGTTATGACGCCTAAGAGTCTGTTGCGCCACAAAGATGCAATCTCCACACTTGAAGACTTGTCAGAAGGAAAGTTTGAAGTCGTCATACCTGATCAATCCTCAGCTAAAGATGCTGATATCACTCGGGTAGTGTTCTGTAGCGGAAAGGTATACTACGACCTAGCCGCAAAGCGTGATGCGGAAGGTTTAGATTCCATTGCCATTATCCGGATCGAACAACTTTATCCTTTTCCAGACAATGAGTTTAAACAACATTTTTCCCGTTATAAAAATCTTGCGTCTGCTGTCTGGTGCCAGGAAGAACCGATGAACCAGGGAGCTTGGTATTCCAGTCAGCATCACATAAGAAGAGGACTAGAAGCATATCCAGGAATTCATTTGCGTTACGCTGGACGAGATGCCTCAGCATCACCGGCGGCGGGGTATATGTCGTTGCATGCACGTCAGCAGGAACAATTGGTACATCAGGCGCTTTATATGAAATGAGTGATTAGCCTGTGATTAGTGCTATATCCAACAAAGATGTGAAATTGATTTGTAAATCAAACATAAGTCGCTGCAACCCAGCTGCAGAACAAGCTGCTATGAGTCGTAAGCTAAGGAAAAATAATGATTGAAATTAAAACACCCGTGTTCCCCGAATCTGTTGCAGACGGTGAAATTGCTGTGTGGCACGTTCAGGTTGGTGAAGGCGTAAACCGTGACCAAATCCTTGTTGATATAGAAACCGACAAAGTTGTTCTGGAAGTTGTTGCGCCGTCGGACGGTAAGGTTACTGAGATTCTGAAAGCCGAAGGTGAAACGGTACTTGCTGAAGAGGTATTGGCGATGTTTGAAGCCGGAGAGGTCTCTGAGACAGCAACCACATCGAACCTCGAAACAAGCATTGATGCCCCCGAAGTCACTACTTTAGGTGACGCAGCTGCCGGGGCAAGTCCTGCCGCACGTAAAATAGCAGAGGAGCAAAAGCTCGATGTCACGAGCATTGCCGGAACTGGAAAGGGTGGCCGAGTCACAAAAGAGGACGTGCTAAAAGCTGTCGCATCTGCAGAGGGTCAAAAACAGGTAACAAGACCTGATTCAACGCCGGTCGAAGTGCCAACAGAAGGTGACAGAATAGAAAGACGGGTGCCTATGACGCGGTTAAGAGCGAGTGTTGCTAGGCGATTGCTAGAGGCTCAAGAAACCGCCGCGATGCTGACAACCTTTAATGAAGTCGATATGACGGCAATCATGGAGTTGCGTAGTCAATATAAGGATGATTTTGCGAAAATTCACAATGGTACCCGTCTTGGATTCATGTCTTTTTTCATTAGGGCGAGTATTGAAGCGCTGAAAAGATTTCCAGCAGTCAATGCGTCGATCGATGGCAACGACATTGTATACCATGGATATCAAGATATTGGCGTCGCCGTGGGGTCTCCGAGAGGGTTGGTTGTTCCCGTACTTCGCGATGCTGATAGTCTCACTCTCGCGGAAATCGAAACCCAAGTGAGTGACTACGGTAGTAAAGCGCAGAATAACAAACTTAGTATCGATGATATGACGGGTGGTACTTTCACAATCTCGAACGGCGGCGTATTTGGATCTTTGTTGTCGACACCGATATTGAATCCGCCGCAGACAGGTATTCTCGGTATGCATAAGATTCAGGATAGACCAATGGCGGTGAATGGTGAGGTTAAGATACGTCCAATGATGTATCTTGCTCTTTCCTATGATCACCGACTAATAGATGGACAGGAAGCCGTTAGATTTCTCGTAACGATAAAGGACTTTTTGGAAGAGCCAGCGCGAATACTTTTAGATATTTAGATCGAACCATAGGTGGGTGGTGGCGCGGGTGAATAAAAGACATTTGGAGAATGGTGAGATGACAGCAAAATTTGATGTAGTGGTAATTGGTGGAGGTCCAGCGGGTTATCATGCAGCGATCAGGTCCGCCCAACTGGGACAAAATACCGCCTGTATTGATAAATGGGTTAATAAGGAAGGTGTGCCTGCTCTCGGCGGTACCTGTCTGAATGTCGGTTGCATCCCCTCAAAAGCACTGTTGGATACCTCGCAAAAATACGCTGAAGCCAGAGATGGTTTCGCTGAAATTGGTATCTTGACCGCTGGCGTAAAAATTGACGTGCCGGCAATGATAGGTCGTAAAGATCAAATTGTCGAAGGACTAACCAAGGGTGTCGCTGCGCTTTTAAAATCAAATG
>CAXRCG010000261.1:0-31133 GCA_964228885.1 Pseudomonadales bacterium
AGGGCGACGTTTTCCGAGAAAAAAGCCGCGGTGCTCAGTACCCAGTTCGCCATAAAGTCGTGCATACCCTCGTCCAAAAGTTTCTCAATTCGACATCGGCCTGCAACAAGATCCACCAGGCTGTCCATCACGTTTTCATACGCAGCGAGTAGCGCTTGGTCTTTTGTCGCGAAGTGATTGTAGAAAGTTGCGGGTGAGATGCTCGCACGTTTGGCTATCAGTTCTGCGTTGAAGTCTCCGCTTGAATTGACTTCGTCGCGCACAGCATGAATGAGTTTTTGTCTGGTTCGTTCTATTTTTCCTGGCGCGGACTTGGGAGATGTCACTTCGAGGTTCCCATAATTATAGTAAAACTCTAAATATAATATCAATAATTGTTGTTAAGCTCAATAATACTAGGAAGCCGACGGCTCATGACTTGTAGGATTGTTGAGTGCAGTTCATGCTGTTCTGCTGTGTAAAGCTTTCGATTACTAAGGTGTTGTTGTGATGGAATTTAAGGAAAAAAGGGTATTGGTCACTGGCTCGTCGCGCGGAATAGGTTTTGCGGCAGCACAGCGATTCCTTGAGTGTGGCGCACGAGTTGTGATCAATGGCCGAGACGAAGTCGGTGTCAAGGCTGCCGCTGAAGCTCTGGGTCAGCGGGACCGCGTCTTTAGCATTGGAGCGGATATTGCGACTGTCGCCGGTTGCGAGTATCTGGTGTCTGAGGCAATCGCGTTGCTAGGTGGCCTTGATGTGCTCGTTGTCTCCGCCGGAGTTGCGACGCTGGTGCCAATCGAGGAGACAACGGAAGCAGTATTTGACAGCACGCTGGACACAAACCTCAAGGGATTGTTTTTTACCTCCCGTGCCGCGATACCTGCGCTTCGAGAGAGCAAAGGCTGTATTACTTATGTTGCCTCTGATTCTGGCGTGCGCGGTGAGGCGTATCTGTCAGCCTATTGTGCTTCGAAAGCCGCCGTGATCAATCTGACAAAATCACTGGCCCTAGAGCTTGCACCAGATGTACGAGTAAATTGTGTCAGCCCAGGTTATGTAGACACCGATATGATAAGACGCGATGCGATAGAGCAGGCTGAAGACCCTGCAGGGCTCGAAGCGCGGCTGAAAAGTACTACGCCCCTTGGACGATTTGCCGCACCTTCAGAAGTTGCAGCGGCGATTTGTTACCTGAGCGGCGCAGAAGCCGGATTTATCACCGGCACTAGCCTGTCAATTGATGGCGGAACTACCGCTGGCTCAATGGTTGAGTTTTGAACGATGGGGAAGGGTCGGTCGGGCGCAAAATAAGCTAGAATTTACAATTTTTCTGTAGGGAAAATATCGAGCGATGACATCATCGATTATAAATATCCTAGGCTTGGATAATCAGTTAGAGGTTGAGTGGGCTGATGGGCATCAGTATGCCTTCAGTTTTTTTTGGCTCCGTGACAACGCAAAGGATGAGTTAAGTTTTGATGTTCGTTCGAATCAGAGAGCGTTGTTTACCGCCGGATTGCCATTTGATATCAAGCCGATATCCGCTGATTTGGAAGCTGATCAACAATCTATTGCTGTGCGCTGGCCTGATATCGATGCAGTGGTTTCTTACAAAAGCGACATGCTTTATCGTGAATCCGTTCGGTCATTAAGGGGCGCTGATATTCAAGCCAGAAAGGTATTGGGCACGAGCAAAAAAGCGCAGCAGCTCTCTCTTGATAACTTGCTAAAGGAACGCCCCTCAGCGGGAATGTCGTTGGTCAAGGCGCTTCATGCTGATGGTTTTGCGCTGATCAACGACTGCCCCGCCGAAAAAGGGAGTGTCAATCAAATAGCCAGTTTTCTGGGCTACGTGAGGGAGACGATATTTGGTGGCGTCTGGGAGTTTGAAGCCGATGGCGAGATGGCCGACAGTGCTTATACCTCAGAGGCACTTCGCCCACACACCGATGGTTCATACAGTTTTGATGCGCCTGGTGCTCAAATATTGCTCTGTGTCGAAAATGATGCCGAGGGGGGTAAGTCGGTGATGGTTGATGGTTATAAAATCGCCGAGCAAATGAAACGGGAGTACCCTGATCAGTATGCTGATCTCGCTCGGTTGGATGTAGAAGGCGTTTACGCAGGCGATGGCGTTGAGTTGAGAGCCAAGCGACCTGCTTTTCGTGAGGATCGCCAAGGGAATCTGGTTCAAGTTACATTTAATAATTATGATCGTAGTGAGTTAATGTACCCCGAGCCGGAGATGAGTTGCTTTTACCGGGCGCTGCAAACTTTTGATCTCGCGGTGAATGACGCGGCTAATCAATGGACCCACCAGTTAACGGTTGGTCAGGCATTAGTGTTTGATAACTGGCGGATGCTTCATGGCAGGACGGCTTTCAGCGGTAATCGCAAAATGACCGGCGCTTATACGAATCGTGAAGATCTGGAAAGTCGTATCCGTTTATTAACAAATTGTTAAAAAAACTGGTGATATGGGTATTACTGAACTGCTCACAGAGTAGTAAGGGTCATGAAAGACCATAAAATCATTGAGGGAGATTAAATATATGAAACCGTTGGCACTCATCACCGGGGTGGGCCCAGGTACTGGCGCCTCAGTGGCTCGTCGATTCGCTGCCGCGGGTTATCGCACGGCGTTGTTGGCTCGGAATGAAGACCGGCTCAATGCGCTAGCAAGTGAGCTACCTGATTCCAAAGCCATTGTTTGCGACGTGACTGATTCAGAAGCACTGACCCATGCCGTAGAAGCAGCAGGTCCAGTGGATGTTGTCGTTCACAATGCCGTCGGTGGAGGATGGGGGACATTTAGCGAAATTGAACCTGAGATGCTTGAGAATAACTTCCAGGTCAATGTGATGGCACTCCTGCATCTGGCCCGTTTGACGACGCCTTCAATGGTACAAGCGGGAAAAGGCGCGCTGATTGTCACAGGAAATACTTCTGCCCTTAGAGGGCGTGCACCATTCGCAGGTTTTGCACCGACAAAGGCAGCACAACGTATTCTCGCAGAGTCTATGGCGCGGGAACTTGGTCCCAAAGGAGTGCACGTTGCCTACCTCGTCATTGATGCCGTCATCGATTTGGCGTGGACGAGGAAGCGGTTTGCAGGAAAACCTGACGACTTTTTTATCAAACCTTCCGCCATTGCTAATGAGGTATATCATCTGGCGACACAAGATAGGTCTGCTTGGTCATTCTACTCAGAAGTGCGCCCCTTTGGTGAATCCTGGTAAAACAAGCCCGATTGACGCTGTTACTTTTAGCGTGCTTATTTCTTTTCTCAAATGTTTTGACTGTCCGTTCGAAGTATGTCGTAATCACAATAAATAGGGGCAGGTACCCATAATATGAATAGTGAAAGTTGTATCTGTATCGACGTGAGAGCTGCCGCCCAACGTTTGACTGCAATTTATGATCAGGCAATGGCTTCCTCTGGCCTTTCTGTTAATCAATTTTCTCTCTTGCATTTAGTCTATACGCTAGAGAGGCCAACACTTAAAGTGTTAGCAAGTGCCAGTGGGCTTGATAGAAGCACGCTTGGTAGAAATGTCCGCGTGATGGAGAAGCTTGGTTTTGTGACCATGCATATTGGTGATGATGCACGCGCTCGACATGTGCGTGTCACATCAAAGGGTAGAGCAGCATTCAAAAGAGCATTGCCTCTGTGGCGAGAAGTACAAACCAGCCTTGCACACAAAATTGGTTTAGAGCAACACGCACAGCTCAAAGAAACCCTTCAAACACTCACATCGTCCGCGACGACGGCTTAAAGCAAGAATAAAGGAGAACATGATGTCGAAAGAAACACGCTATTCAGTTTGTACGATTTGCGATATTGGTTGCCAGTTAAGGACCGAGGCAGAGGATGGAAAAGTGTCCCGTGTGATTGCCCACGATAACCCAATGTTAGCCAAAAATATTTGTTTTAAGGGGGTTGCCGTGCCGCAGATACATAACCATAAAGAGCGCATCAAAGTGCCTTTGAAGCGAGTTGGTAAACGTGGTGAAGATAAATGGGAAGAAATCTCGTATGAGCAGGCGATGGATGAAATCGCAGAAAAACTAAAGATACTTGTTGACGAGCATGGCCCAGAGACGCTGGCTGTATCAACGTCTGGATGGAACACGCAGACCACGCATAGTACGGATCGACGGTTTATGAATTTGCTTGGTTCACCGAACTGGATTAGCGGTGTTTCGCTGTGCGCCGGTAACACAGCGGCAGTTAATCGGTTAACTTACGGCTGGTATCCGATGGCGGACTACGGCAATACCAACTGTATCGTTTTGTTTGGCCACAATCCGAGAAAGCATTCATGGACACCAATTTTTAACGCCATTAACGCTGCGAGAGATCGTGGCGCGAAAGTCATTGTATTGGACCCGCGTATTTCTGATCAGGCGGAGACTGCAGATCTGCATTTGCGTTTGAAAGCCGGCACAGATGCTGCGATGTGTCTGGGTTGGTTGAAAGTCATATTTGACGAAGAACTTTACGACAAGGCGTTTGTAAGTAACTGGTGTGTCGGCTTCGAAGAACTTCGTCAGCGAGTAGACGAGTACCCGCTTGAACGTGTGGAAAAAATCACTGGCGTAGACAAGGCATTAATCGCAGAAGCCGCTCGAATGTACGCGACCGCAGATGGCGCTTCGATACCATGGACTCCGATTACCGATCAGCAGATCTCGTCGACATCCGCTATTCGTCTGCACTCTATTTTGCGCGCAGTGACTGGCAACCTTGACGTTGTTGGCGGTGATACCTTGGGAGGGTTTAACCCTTCCTATATACCTGAGTCAGAGCTTGGCCTACACGAAGTTTTGTCTCCTGAACAGAAAGCAAAACAAATGGGTTATGACGATCATCCGGTGTATACGTATCGGGTCGCTGAAATGCTCAAGGAGCCAACAGAAAAGGTATGGGGTTTTCCCTACGCAGATATTGTCATGGGTTGTCATATGGCGAACCCCACCAACGTATTCCGGGCCATGAAAACCGAGCAACCTTATCCCATCAAGGCTTTCATTGTGCTGGGTAACAATGCGCTGTTGAGCTATCCCAATCAACACCAGATTTTGGAAGCGATGATGAACCAGGAGTTAATCGTCGCGCATGAGCTCTTTATGACGCCAACCGCCATGCTCGCGGATTACATTTTACCCGGAGACGTTTTCACCGAGCGAAATCATGTGGCCGACAGTTGGAGTTGGTCAACTAGGCTGACACTGTCGCAAAAAGTGGTTGAACCGCCGGAGCAGGCTTCCAGCACATATCAGTTCTGGCACGACCTTGCGGTCCGTTTCGGTTTTGGCAATGAGTTTCCGTGGCAGAGTATTGAAGAGGTGTTAGACCATCGCCTTGCGCGCTCAGGTAGAACATTCAGGGAGTTTGAAGCACAAGGTTTTATGGAAATGCCGATACCTGAATATCGGAAATATGAAAAGACTGGCTTCGCGACGCCCTCCGGCAAGGTGGAGCTCTACTCGTCAATCCTTCAAGAGCTTGGTTTTGATCCGTTGCCCTATTACAGAGAAGGTCCTGCTGCATCGCCTGAATATCCGTATATGGTTTTCACGGGAGTCAGGGAAGACCCGTTTTTCCAAACAGGTCAGCGAAATGTGAAAGAACTGAGAGATCGTTGCCCTGTGCCGAGAGTGTTTATCCACCCTGAAGATGCAACACGAGACGGACTGACCGACGGTGACTGGATTAGTCTTGAAACGGCCCATGGCAAGGTTTCAGCGCAGTTATCCGTACAATCATCGATGAAGCAAGGTCATTTGCGCGTCCCGCACGGTTGGTGGTATCCAGAAATGCGAGGACAGGAAAACCTCGCTGGTGCATTTCTATCGAGTGATGCTGTGCTTTGTTCAGATGACGATGAATTTCTAGATTATGAGCAGGGAATCCCTCATTTTAAGGGCTTCCCCGGCAAGGTTGTCAAAACTGAAAAACCTGAACATCTGCAAGCAGCCTCATGACCCTGCGTACAGCATGTCAGCATTGACGAGTAGAGATAAAATCAAAGTGAGTGATCTGGGTCGCGAACAGGATTTTTTCGTTTAAAGAAAATGGGGTTGATGGTTGGTTGAAGCGCCGGTTGTTAAGACCGGCGCAAAAACCTAATTCGTCAAGTGCACCTTCAGACGTGCGCCAAGATCGTTGACGAGGTCTTTACTTGCGCTCTCGTTGACGAGATTCACGAGCTCTCCGGGATCATCATTCATGTTGAATAGTTCACAGGGCGTCTCGTCTTTTAAGTTCATGGTTAAGCGGTGACCGGCGTTACGCATACCTGCAAAATTCCCAATTCGTGAAAAGAGGAATTCCCGGCCTTCAATAGGCTTTTCAACAGCTGCAAGAACAGATTGCCCATGGCAGCCTTCAGGTGGCTCTGCACCACCGATGTCTGCCAAGGTTGCTGTGACATCAGTTAGTTCTACCAGCGCGTCCTCCGTGCGTGCTTGTGCACCGCCGGGGGGACGAATAATCAACGGCACCTGCACCGCACCGTTATAGAAATTCATCTTGGCCCAGAGTTTATGCTCCCCGAGCATTTCACCGTGATCGCTGGTGTATACAATCCATGTATTGTCCAGTTGCCCCAAGTCCTTCAGCGTGGCTAAGACTTCCCCTATTTTCTGGTCGACCAGCGAGACCATGCCAAAATACTGTCGAATACCCGCGTCAACAAAGTCATGATCCATCATTTGCGTTTGAGAGTGTTTCGATAGAACTGCGAGGTATTTCTCCCAACCCGATGTTTTTGCCTCGGGAGGATTTAGGGGCGGAACATCAATGTTTGCGCTCGCGTAGTATTCTGACCATATCGGGTCTGCTATCAGCGGAACATGTGGTTGCACAAAAGCGAGTTTAAGCATAAACGGTTTTTCTGTAGACCGCTGTCTTAACCATTGGTTTGTTTCATCAGCGAGAAAACTGCTCAAGTCAAGTTCCTGAGGCAGTACGCTGGTCTGCCCTCGCCAGTGCTCAGGGGTCAGTCTGAATGCGCCTTTGATCTGAGCACGGTAGTCATCAAGTTTTCCGTGTTGCGCAAGATGCTCAGTGTAGGGCGTAGTCAAACGAGAAGATGCGTGGAGATATTTATCATACTCTTCCAGCACATAGTCCCAACCGAAAGACTGCACGAAACTCTCCTGAGAGCGCATGTCTATATTTCCGCCATCCTTCGGTGGTTGATAAGACTCGTGGTAATGGGTCTTGCCGATAGTGGCGGTCTCATAACCAGCGCTCTGTAGTTGCTTCATTACGGTAGCCCAATCAGGGTTGAATCCACCATCATTTGAAATCACGTCGAGCTCGTGCGGGTATCGACCCGTGATGACGCTTGCACGGGAAGGTTGGCAAATTGGGCTTTGGCACCAGGTTTTGGTGAAGCGAACGCCTTCATCGGCTATTGCGTCGAGGTGAGGTGTTTGGACGATCGGATGTCCGGCACAACCCATAATGTTGTGTCTGTGCTGGTCCGCAAAGATAAAAAGGATATTAGGCTTCATTTTGTGATACCGATTTTGGATGCTTCCTGTACTAGAGCACACATCAGTGGGCGAGTTCAATCGTTACGATATTTGACTGGCGCCGTTCTGTTTACGCTGGGCGTGAATAAGTTCTCTGGACCGCCGGATAAATGGAAAATTCATCGTAAACCGGTTACATTGCGCGATTGATTTACAGAGCCCTGGTGATATGACAAACAATGAAAGAGCAAACGCATTTGATACGTTAGTGCGAGAAAGGCGTTCGATTCGCGGTTTTCTCGATAAGCAAGTGCCAGAAGAAACGTTAAAGCAGATTTTTGACACCGCGCGTTGGACGCCTTCGGGCACCAACGTTCAGCCTTGGGAAGTCTGCGTCGCTTCCGGAAACACCCTCGAGCGAATCCGTCAGGGGTACATCAACGGTTTTGATGAAGGCGTGAAAGTAGTGACCGACCATCGCGGTGATGGTCGCACTGGTGCTCCTTGGAGGGAAAGAAAGCGAAGCTGTGCGCGGGCGCTTTATCAGTCCATGGATATTGAATGGGAAGATAAAGCAGGACGAGGCTACGCAGCGAGGCGCAACTATGAGTTTTTCGATGCGCCCCATGCTGTATTTTTGGGTATACATGATGTTTTTGGTACTCAAAGCGCGTGTGATGTGGGCATGTATGCACAAACCTTGATGCTAGCAATGACCAGTCATGGCTTGGCTTCGTGCGCCCAGGGAACGTTAAGAAATTATCCAGATTTAGTGCGCGAGGTGTTTGGTCTAGAACCTGAAATTAAGATTCTGTTTGGTATCAGTTTCGGTTACGAGGATCGGGAAGCTAAGGTCAATACTGCCCGTACCGATCGTGCACCGTTGGAAGAGACGGTGCAGTTTTTCCGGTAGATTCCAAATAACCGCTGTTGGTCAAAAGAAAGTATTAGACTAGATGGTCGCTATCAACTTGCGCACCTCATCCAGTGAAGGGCGGGAAGAAACAGCGCCCTCAGTGTTTTTGATAAGCATGTTAAAGTACTTTTGTGCGGCTTTGGTATCACCTATTTCAAACGCTGTTTTACCAGCGCCATAGATACTATTGTATCGACCTGGTGTTCTTACTAGCGCGAGTTTGTAGGCAGCATGTGCCTCTGCCATCCGTGACTGATCCAGCAGCATGTCGGCATACAGTTCCTCAGCCGGCAGCATGTCGCCGGGCCCTGAGGCTGAATTTGTTGTCTTTGCATCTCTATCAGCAGCCTGTTTCATCATTGAAAGTGCTTCTTCGGTTTTTCCATTTGCGTATTGTTGCCATGCCTTTACCGTCAACACCTGCACTTCTATCTTGTCTTTGCTTTTAGCGAGAGGTTTGATGCCTTCCATGTTTTTACCCATCTGAGACAGGATTTCGATATCCTCACTGGCTTCATCAGCACGACCCAAACGTGTAAAGGCGAGTGCCCGGGCAAAGTGTGTGTTGCTAACTTCCCTGTCATGTTCGTCTGCCCAGGGAAAATGAGCTGGCATGCGTGGCGCGAGTGTGATGGCGGATGCCCAGTCTTTGCGTTCAAGGACATATCTGACAGGTATAGCCGAATAGGCGTATGAGATGGCGCTACGACCGGCCCTTTCAAATTCGGGTATGTCGAGTGCAAACATTTCTTTCTGTATCCGAGCAGCAGAAACATCATCCCCTTTTTGTAAATGTGCATACATCAAATAATCCATGGCATGAGGATAATGGCTATTTACCGCGCCGTTGGCCACACATAATTCGATTGCAGAATCCGCGGAAATATCGTTCCATTTTATGGCTTTGCTCCACTTGCCAAGCCTAGTGTATGTATGAGTCAACATATGTGAAGCATGGGTAACTGCCGGGGTTATTTCACCGTAATGATCCGCTGTTGCAAGCGCCTTGCCAGCAAGATTAGCGGTATCGAAAGCATGAATAACATAGTGATGTCCGCCGGGGTGGTTAGACATTTCCTGCAAAACATCTAATGCAAGCTGTCCAGCTTCTTCCCTGTCGTTTTCACTTTTGGCGATGGCGATTTTGAACAAGGCATTAAATGCTTTCGCATCCATGTCGGTAGGCAGGCTGGTTGATGTCTGGTCCCAGACCCTGGACATATTTACGTAGCCTTCTCTCATTGTTTGAGAAGGCCCGCCCGCATAAAAAACCTCTGCCGCTTTAAAATACTGTTGTTCTCGCTGCGTTGTATCAGCGATTGATTGCGCTTTTTTTGTAAGCTCAAGTCCCCGGGCATACTCTTCTACGTTGAGGTTATCTTGCCATAAGGGATGAATTTGGGTCATGGCTTGTCCCCAATAAGCCATTGCGCAGTCGGGATCTGCGTCATCTGCCATGGAGAAAACAAATTGTGCCTCCCGGTACATCATGTTGTGCATCAGAGCGACCCCTCTTTCGACTAATACGCCAGCTTCGGTACGGCAGGAGCTTGGGAAGTCAATTTCTCCAACGGGTGTTGTTAGCAAGTCAAACTTTGGCCCATCCGATACTCTGACGCCGCTTTCTGGAATATTACCCAATGTGTTGTTGGCGGTTGGTTGTAGTTCAGTCTTTTTTTGCTCAACAATTTCTGCCTCGTTGTTCTGATTACAGCCGAGGATCAGGCTTGTGCTGCAAAGGGCGGTTATTAACCAAAGCTTGTTCATTTCGGGTCTCCTATTATTTTAGACATGGCTAAATGCTTCGATCGCATGCCAAGTTTATCTAGCTAGCGCCATTATTTGCTTGGCCATCTTCTCAGGTGGCAGGGCATGGTTAAAGTGCTTGAGTAATGTTCCATCTTTGTCCATAAGATAGGTATAGGCTGTATGGTCTACCAGGTAATTAGCCGTGTTGTCAGATTTCGCAGAATACACTCGATATTTCGATTTAATCGCTTTGACCTGATCAACTGTGCCGGTTAGTCCAATAAGATTTTTGTGAAAATGTCCTATGTACTGCGCCATTAGCGCTACGGTGTCTCGTTCCGGATCGATGCTGACAAAGACAGGGGTTATGTCTCTCGCTATAGCAGGCTCGACCATGCGTAAGGCAGCGCTTATGTTTTGCAGATCCGTTGGACATATATCTGGGCAATAGGTATAGCCAAAATAAATCAGCATAAACTTGCCAAGAAAGTCTTTTTCAGTGACGGGTTCGTTATGGTGATTGACCAGATTAAAAGCGCCGCCGATTAAATTGCCGTTACTCTCCTCAGCGATAGCGCTGCAAGATAAGCAAACCACAAGCACGAAGATTGCGCCTGAAAACTTAGCTGTAAAATAATCACGGGCACGGATATTCATGGTGATTTAGTCTGCGTATTTTTCTAGCTCCCACTTACGATACCACCAAAATCTCAGGAATCCGAATTCACTTTCGAAAGCTGTTCAACGATCTCACGGTGCTTTTGCCGCGTGAGTGAATAGCGCAGGAACAAAACGACTGCGACTAAATTACAAATTGAAGTGAGTGGTCCCTGAAACAAGCCCAAATTGAAGATGATATCCGCCGGCACTTCACCAGGCACGGCATTTTTTGGAAAAGCGATGAAATCTAGCGCGATACCACCAATGACTGTTCCGAGCGCTGATGCGGCTTTACCAGCAAATGCCCTGGCGGAATAAATGACGCCTTCCTGTCGTTCGCCGGTCTTCAATTCGAGTTCGTCTGAAATATCAGCAAACATGGAGTTAATCGTAATAAATACCACCGGCACCAGGACTGCAGATATGAATGAGGAACAGATAAGTAGTGGCAGAAGAATAGGGTTGCCATTTTCGGGCAGAAGTTCGAATAATCGAAGTACAATCATCCAATTAACACTGATCAACGAAATAGTGGTGCCGCCAGCCAAACACCATTTTTTATCGAAAACTCGAACCATATAGGCCGCAAGAATTGAGCCGACAGGCAGTCCCAACAGCACCCCTATGGGGATAAGTCGAAGTTGGTCAGTTTCCAGCCCCCAGAAATGGATCCCCATAAATGGTGTGAAGGCGCCCTCGATCGACAACACCAAGGTAAGTAGTAGAAGTCCAAAAAAAATAGAGCGATAGGAGGGGCTTGAAAATGCCGTAGCAAGTTCCTTGATCAGTCTTCCGGGTCCTAGGGGTTGGGTCGCTGGCGTGCCGGTAGATAAATTAGAGATTTCGCTACGTGTGCCCCAGACGCATAACATGATGGCTGTGAAAGCGATCACGCCAGCCGACGCGGCCATTTTTGAATAGCCATCGGCGTAGTACATGCCGTTTGCTAAGCCCTCTTGAGGAGGAAAAACTAGGGTGAGCGTAGCAAAATAAAAACCGTACCCCGCAGCAGCGCCAAAAAGCAGACCAAACGAGAAGAGTGAATTTCTATCATTGTAGTCAGTGGCCATCTCGGCACCCAAAGCAAGGTGTGGAATATGGTACAAGGTCAGAAAAGTTCTTACTGAGATAGCAAACACCAGCACCCAGCCGAAGTAAAATAGCTCACTCATGCCATCCGGTGGGAAGAATAACAGAAATAGTGTGATGCCTAACGGTGCAGCCGAGGCAAACATAAACGGATGGCGCCGACCCCATCGAGATTGAAATCTGTCAGAAACAGAACCTGCAACAGGATCGCTTATCGCATCGAAAAAGATTGCAACGGCAAGGGCTATTGAGGTTAATGTTGCCGAAACCCCAAGTATCTGGTTGTAGTAAAACAGCAGGAATGAGTTGAAAGCAGAGTTCTTTACGCCCTCGCCAATTTGACCAACGCCCCAAAAAAGTTTCAGTCGGATCGGTAAAAATTGCACGGTCTCTTTAGGTTTTGTGTGTGTCGCAGTTACCACTTATCGCTCGATGAAAGGGTGGAAGTAATCACAGTACTAGCGTTAGTACTCTCTTGGGGCTATTTTTATCCAGTTTGCTGAAACACGGGCCACTGATCTATTAGTTCGCCATCTTTCAGTACAACAAGATCGCCAAACTGCAACATAACATGTTCACTCTGAGTCGGCCGCAAAAACATATAATCGTCTACTGTTAATTTGACCGACCTAGATGCCATCATGGGTTGCTGATTAGTACTGTGGTACATCCAGTCTTGTATGCCGGGGGGCGAAACGACACTTGCTTTCCAGTACCCGCCGTAAATGAAGTAAACTTGTGCTGTGTTCGGGTTCCAAAGCGGCAGTATACGCGCAAAAGCAGGATCACCAGGAATTGTAAGTTTGTCGTAGTGTTTGAGCACTGGCGTGGCAATATAGAAAGCCGCCTGCTGTTTTGAGAGGTGAGCCGTATCGAAATCCGATGGTTTGACAATGCCTGAGCCGGCTGACAGATCATTGAGCAACTTGTCTTTCTCATACAGCCTGATGGTGTGGCTACCTGCACCGTTGATAGTGAGTGTCGCAGGATCTAGTCCATGTTGTTTGACCTGATCGATTTGCGCTGCATAAATTTCCAGCACATTCCGCATTGCAGGATGATGGTAAGTATCAGCGACGCCGGCAAGGTGTGGCTCGTAGCCCATAAAACCAGCAAACTCAAGATGCGCCGGGTTCGCTAATGTGGTTGCGAGCGCTTTACTGCTGGCCTTGGCGCTGGCAAACCCACCTCGGTGTAGACCTACATCGAGTTCGAAATTGACGCGCATTTTGATGCCGAGATTTTTGGCGAGCGCGAGATACTGTTCTAGCCGCTCCTCGGAGTCGATAAGCCATTGCACTTGTGCGGCCGCATTGAAGTGGGGATTGCGTAAATTCGCATAAAAGGTTCGAACCGCAGCGACGGGCATGGGCTTACCCATGAGCACATCACTATCGGCGATTTTTTCAGCGATAACATTCAGGAACGGCTGGTGAAAAACCATCAGGGCCCGGGTGCCTGCGCGCTGCATGATGTGTTGTAACAGGGGCACCGATGGCAGTGACTTGACCACAATACGATAGGTTCTCGGTGACTCAAAACCCGCGGTGAGGGTGTCGATGTTGCTATTGGCACGGTCAAGATCTAGCACCATGACAGGGCGCCCCGGGCCCTGCGATTTCAATAGAGTATTCATGTTTGCAAAGTAGTGATCGTGCGGGCCACCCAGATCGCCGGGTTTCCACAATGCAGCGCCTGCGAGTCCTGCGCCCGCAAGCGCCGCTGAGCCCCATAATAATGTTCGCCGTTTCATATGCTTGTCCTTCGCTTCTACCTGTTTTGCGATTCAGTTAAACAAACAGTTTCCTTAAATGAGCATTTAGCATTCTGCCGTTAGGATCCAATTCCGCACGAATTTTTCTGAAATCCTCAAATTTAGGATAGAGCTTCGTCAGTTGTTCTCGGCCTAGCGAGTGAACTTTTCCCCAGTGAGGGCGGCCTCCGTACTTCCAGAATATGGGCTCGGCAATGTCAAAGTATTGTTTATGGTCATATCCAACTTGTTGGTGAATCGAGATCGCTGCGAAGTCCTCACGGCCAGAATGCATACCAAGCCAGGTATCGTCTCCCTGAACGTACCGATATTCTAGTGGGTAGACGACGTCGATCTTTTGTTCCATGACTGAATTTAGAATTTCACGTAAACAGGCATGGCCGTTTCGTAGAGGTACGGCATATTCCATCTCGTTAAAACGGTTATGGCGAAGGTTTGACAGAACTTTATGTGCTGGGCCTATTTTGGTTTCCGTTTCCAGCAGACTCACTACACTATCAACCAAGGGCTTGCGAAGCATGGCAGGTGTGCTCATCCAGAGGTCAACGATGTCTCTGAACTGCTGGTCCGCGCCAGGGTCAACCGGTGGAATAAAGTCTGGCTCATCTGTTTCGTTTATCGACAGACTCATGGTGAAGTCTGAGTATAGAAATGGAAATAACTCATGATGACGATTTGATGCCGCGTCAGCATCGAACGTATCAAGGGCATCTTCGAGCGTTCTTACCGTAGTGACCGCTTTCAAGCGATACGCCGCGCGAGTTTCAGTCGTTATCTGGCTGATGATACCTAATGCCCCCAGGCTGACGCGCGCCGCTTCGAAGAGATCGCTCCCAGAAGCTGCATCTAGGTCAAGCGTCTCGCCTGTTGGTGTGATAAGTCGCAATGCTCGGACGTAATCTGATAAACCGCCAAGCGAAATGCCCGTGCCATGTGTCGCCGTGGAGATGGCGCCCGCAAATGTTTGACGGTCGATGTCCGGCATATTGATCATGGCGCGACCGACTTCGTTGAGTGGTTCGCCAAGGTCAGCCAACATGGTGCCGGCCCCGAAGGTGGCTTCACCGTTTTTATCGTCGTAATCCAACAAGCCGTGTAGCTGGTCAATAACGATAATATGTCCATCAGTGGGTACTAGAGGCGAAAATGAATGTCCGGACCCGACAGGACGCAATGCGCCGGTTGTTGATCGAATATAGTTGATAAGAGCCGTTTCATTCTTTGGGGCGACTCTACCTGCGGGTACGCAGGATAGCTCGCCGGACCAGTTGTACCATGGCGTGGATTCTGTTGATTTTGCAGTAGAGGAAAATGCCCACGATGAGCCAAAGAGTCCCGCCATGGCAGAGCCAGTGAGAAATTTTCTGCGACTTATCATTGCATCGCTTCCTTTCTTGTTGAAGACATGAATTCGATCATGGCAATAAAATCAGATGTTTCGCATGACATACAGTAGCCAAGTGCTGGCATCATATTGAACCCCTGAATTGTGTGTTCAAGCAGAGTCGCCTGACCTTTTTCAAGTCTCGGTGCCCATTCTTCCTCATTGCCTACCCTAGGAGCACCGGCTTGTCCTGCGACATGACATTGGGCGCAGCTGCGGGACCACTTTTCAAGACCGCCGGCCGAGAGTGCGATGTTGCTTTTACTAGTAACGGTTGTCGTTAAATCGGCAGATTTATCGACTTCACTCTCGGAGCAGCCCTGTAGTAGCCACGTGGTAAGTATGATTAGCACGACGCTAGCAATGCGTCGGAGTTTGCCTTTCACCTTGTTCCTTCCCTCGGTCATTATTTACTCTCTCGTTTGATTAAACCGTTCTCGCTAATTTAGCATGTTGCCCGCGTGGGCTTGAACGATTTTTCACCAAACCGCCTGCATCGTTAGGATCTTTTTAGATAGCGTATCGCTGTATGTTAGTGAAGAAAATAGAATGGAAAAGTGAAACCGTACACTTTTCGCGTAAGTTTGATAAGGTCTGAATGCCTATGCATCAAATACGCAAAGAATGATGTGAAACGGCGGCGAGCAAAGATAGTGAAAACATCGTCATGTTGTTAGAATGGTGAGACTCGCGATCATCGCGCAGCTAAAAGTCAATGTTTTGAGTGTCGGCCGTTGGTAAAACTAAACAGGCTTTTGGGAGATTGCATACAATGATGGTGCTGTAAGTTGGCAAAGAGGTTTTGATGCTCAAGGTTAATAACAGGGATGCACTGATGAGTCTGGCGGGGCGCGAGAATTTTCGCGACGATGATGAGGCGAAGTCTGTGTGGGGGCAAGACTGGACGCGTTTTCACGAGCCTGCACCGTCCGCTGTGTTGTTTGCTCGTGATTTGAGTCAGCTCTCTCAGGTGATCAAATATTGTCATGACCATCAAATAGCAGTTGTTCCCTCGGGGGGCCGTACAGGTCTTGCTGGTGGTGCGGTTGCTTGCGAGGGTGAAGTTGTTGTTAGCTTCGACCGTATGGCGCGAATTTCTAATTTCAATTCGGTATCTAAAACAGTGGATGCTGAGGCCGGCGTGGTAACCGCCAATTTGCAACAATTTGCAGCGGATCAGGGTCTTATGTATCCGGTTGATTTCGCGTCATCCGGGTCCAGTCAATTGGGCGGTAATATCGCGACCAACGCTGGTGGTATAAAAGTTCTACGTTATGGCCTGACACGAGCATGGGTTCAAGGGCTGACTGTAGTGACAGGCGCCGGAGAGGTGCTTGAGTTAAACCGTGGGCTTGTTAAGAATGCAACAGGCTACGATTTCCGACATTTGTTTATCGGCAGTGAGGGAACCTTAGGTCTTATCACTGCTGCGACAATGCAACTAGCAGAGGCAGCGCCAGATCTTGATGTGATGGTGTTGGCCGTACCTCGTATGCAGGACACCATATCTGTACTGTCCGCGTTTCAGGAAAAAGTCAAACTAACAGCATTTGAGTTTTTCTCGGACATCGCGCTGAAGCATGTTTGCGAACATCGTTCGTTAGGCAAGCCTGTGCAAACATCATCCGCCTATTATGTACTGCTGGAATGCGAAAAATCTGAGCAGGTTCATGGGGCGTTTGAAAGCTGTGTTGAGGCAGGGTGGGTGGTCGATGGCGTGCTTGGTGCAAGTGAAGCGCAGAGAGCTCAACTTTGGCAGTATCGAGAAGGAATATCAGAATCTATTACGCCCCACACGCCCTATAAGAATGATTTGGCAGTGTGCGTGAGTGATGTTCCCAGTTTTCTAGCGGCCGTAGAAGCGTGTGTTAGCGAACGGTATCCGGGGTTTGAGATCGTCTGGTTCGGGCACATTGGCGATGGTAACTTGCACCTTAATATTTTGAAACCGGCATCGCTGGCGGTAGCTGAGTTTAAAGCTCAGTGCGAGCAGGTCAGCGAGGAAGTGTTGGCGATAGTTGCCAGCTTCGATGGTAGTGTCTCAGCAGAACACGGCGTTGGACTGCTTAAGAGAAATCAATTGCACTACACAAGAAGCGCGGAAGAACTTGTTTTGATGCAAGGCCTAAAAAAAGTTTTTGATCCAAAGGGAATTATGAACCCCGGTAAATTGTTAGGCGCACCGGCGACAAGCTAGACGTGCCAGGCAGCACAAAACCTCTATAAGACTACCTTGCTTGAAGCTAGTTGTTCCAGTAAATAAAAGTATCTTCTTCAAGGTTTGACTCCTGCCTTAAGTGCTTATCGACATTAATGGAAGAGGCGCCAACAGAATCCCAGAGAGGGGGTACCATTTCTGCATTATGCGCTGCTAGTAGTGCCATCATTTCTGCGACAACCTCTGGGTTTTCTTGGGCGACGTTGGTTGATTCGCCGGGGTCCGAGGCGAGGTTAAATAACCAAGTTTTGCCCATTAGTGGGTCGGTCGCCATCTTCCAGTCATGATGCCTTACCGTTCGATAATTGCCGGCACGCCAGAATAGGGTATCGTGCGGTTTTGGCTGTGCTTTAGCTGCCCGCGAATAAGGCAACAGACTTACGCCGTCAAGCTTGCGCTCCGGGTTTAACGGGATACCTGCAGCGTCTGCAGCTGTGGCGAAAATGTCAAAATGGTGCACTGGTTGGTCGAAAATTTGCCCCGCTGGTATTTGCGCGGGCCACTTGATGAAGTAAGGCACGTGAATGCCGCCCTCAAAGTTTGTAATCTTCCAGCCTCGAAAGGGTTTGTTAAGATCTGATATTCCGACATAACCCGCACCACCATTATCAGAGGTAAATATCACAATCGTATTGTCTTCAAGCCCATTGTCTTTGATTGCTTTCAGCACGCGACCAACCCCGCGGTCAAGCCCCCTGACCATCCCAGCATAGACGCGTTCAGTGTGATCAGAAATGTGCGTCAGGGCGTCATAGTCCTGTTTTGCCGATTGTAACGGTGTGTGTGGTGCCCAGTGTGCAAGGAAAAGAAAAAATGGGCGATGCTTGTTGTTTTTGATTACCTTAACAGCTTCGTTGGTATAGTAGTCAGTGAGATATCCACCAGGCTCAAAAGCCGCGCTGCCGTTATAGCTCGCCGCGTATTTCATGCCAGCCCATAGGAAGCGATCAATGGGGTCGTAAGAAAGCTTTGAGTTGACGACGTTAGGGTCGTCTTCCGCGGCATATAATCCCGAGTGCATGAGTAAGCTCTGATCAAATCCCTGATCTTGTGGCGCACTACCGTTCTTTCGGCCAAGGTGCCATTTACCAATGTGCGCCGTGTAGTATCCATGGGCTTTCAGTTCTTCCGCAATAGTGACTTCGCTGGCGGGTAAGCCCATTTCATCGTAGGGAATGGTTCTAGCATCTTCGTTTAAGATTGTCGGTGGCTTATCCGAGGCTATTGACATCAGTCCGATTGCTGTTGGCATGCCCGCAGGTGTTGGAGTGAACTCAAAGCCGAAACGTGAACCATAACGTCCAGTCATGATCATCGCGCGAGAAGGCGCGCAGGTTCCCTGTCCGGCATAGCCATTGGTGAAGTTAATACCTGACTGTGCAATAGAATCGATGTTGTGGGTGGGCACGGTGCCTTGAGCAACACCGCCGCCATTAAAAGTGAGGTCATTCCAGCCAAGATCGTCCGCCACAATGAGGACGATGTTGGGTTGATCTGATCCCCTTTGCGACACCACTTTGTTCTTTTCCCAAATAACCTCCTGATGTTCGCCCACGGGTGTGCGCTGATCGCTCATGATCGAGATCGCTGTGAGCATAATCTCAATGCGGAAAAGCCATGCAACCAGTATCAGAAGTGCTGCGCCGGCCAGGCCAACAGTTAGACGTCTAACTATCATTTTCGATGCCTCGTAGTTTTGTCTGATTGTAATGATCGTCATTAAATAAATCTATATACTGTCAGTCTCACAGGCAAAAAGGAGTCGCTCAATGAAGGTAAACAACAAGGTTAGTCCGTCTGAGGCGCAAATAAAGGGATTCTTTGAGCCGGGCGCAGAGGGCCCAATCTATATGCTCAATCTACTGAAGTTCAAGGATAAAGCTGAATATAAAGATGGCAGTGAAACAGACCTTACCGGCGCTGAAGCATACGCACGTTATAGTGCTGAGGTGTCAAAGATTTTGATCAAGCTGGGAGGCGGCGGAATGTTTAGCGCAAAAGTTGAGCGCCTGATGCTTGGCGAGGTTGAGGATTTGTGGGATATGGTTGCGATTGCCATGTATCCCAGCAGACAAGCGATGATAGATATGATGCAGTCAGAGGAATATCAGGCGATTCACCATCATCGCGACGCCGGACTTGCAGGGCAATTGAATATTGAAACGACGAATGCTGGCGGTGTCTGGCTTGGTGGTGAGGGGATTGAAAAACTCACCTAAGCCGGTTTTCGAGCCAGTAATTGTAAGACTGCAGCTTGGCCTGTGTGCCCCGCACCCTCAACGACCTCACGGTCCAGCTCTGCAGCATGAAGGAACAATAAGTCCTTGAAAGCCGTGTTGATCAGATCCATCGTCAGCATGTATTCGGCCAAAGGTGGACCGCCGGTATTAAATGTTAGTTGCCTTGGTGTATAAGACTCTATGATCAGATGTCCGCCGGGCCTCAGAGATTTGAGCAGCCTTGGGTAGATGATGTCTTGCAGTTTTTCCGGTATGTGAAAGAAGATCGAGACCATGCAGTCCCAACGGTTTGCGCCGAAGTCGTATTCGACCAGGTCGGCGTGAATCGTTGTCAGGGGGACATTTTTTTTAGCTGCGAGCTGCTGAGCTTTTCGGAGCCCAACTTCAGACATGTCGACACTTGTCACGCTGTGACCGAGACTGGCGAGGAAAACACCATTGCGACCTTCGCCATCAGCGAGACACAATACCTTAGATTCTCTTGGTATCTGCTCAGCAACCGACTTGAGAAAGTCGTTAGGTTCAGTGCCGAAAAGGTACTCTTCAGTGGCATATCGTTCATCCCAGCCTTTCGGCTTTTGCAGGGGACTCGGTTGCTCGTTCACTTTACCGCCTCAATGGCCGCTTTCATGGTTGCGTCAGTGACGGCTCGTCTATCTTCTCCCCACGGCATTGGCATCAAAATCGGGTGTTCCACACCGGCATCTACATAAGTCTTTACAAAGTCCGTGACCTCTGTCTCAGAGCCAATAAAATCGATCGCCTGTATCATGCGTTCCGATATCGCCGCCACAGCACCTTCGCGATCTTTTTCCGACTGTTTCTGACGTAATTCGTTAACCTCCGCTTCGAATCCTGCTTGTTTGAACATGCGTGCATAACCGTCTGCCATGGCGTAGTTGAACAGGTCTCGGCGTGCGGAGTTAGCCCGCTCTTTTAGACTACCTACAGCGGCGTGAACGTAGGCATAGATGGTTGCATCACCGCCTTTGCGAACCTGAGCGACTGAGGCACCGACATGCGATGCCGGCAGATAATTGAGTAATACACCGTCTGCTATTTCCCCGGCGAGTTTAAGCATCTGTGGGTTCAGCGCAGCCATGATAATCTTCGGTTTTCGATCTCCTAACCGCATACCCAATCTGAATCTTTTCACCTGATAGAAATCACCTTCAAAAGTGACAGACTCTCCGGATAGACACTCACGTAGCAGTGCAACGTATTCGCGCATGAGGCCAATAGGTCTGTTGGTTGCTTCGATGCCGTGGGCGCGAAGAATGCCCGGCGCGGACACGCCCAAGCCCAACAAAACATTAGCGTCAGGTGTTAGTGCCTGTAGTGTTGCAGCGGTCATTGCTGTAAGCGTTGGTGCTCGTAACTGCACAGGAATAATGCCTGTACCAAGATCCAACTTCGGTGCAGCCTGTGACGCCGCGCCCAGCAGAGACATAGCATCGGTGCCCGTTGCCTCCACTGTCCAGAAGGAACTGTAACCCATATTTTGGGCGCTACTGGCGATATCGGTTGCTGCGGCGGTGCCCAGTACCGCGAGGCTACCAAAGGTAACTCCAAGAGGTGTTGCTGACATTTTTATTTCCTGTGGAAAAATTGTAATAACGGTTCGATAGTTTACGACATGTTGAGTACGGACTATAGGTGGTAACTCGACAAAGTTTGGGAATAATCAGCGATAGTGGATGTCTTGTGTGCTTGAAGATATCCTAGGTGACAATATTGCGAAAGGAATCCACATCGTGTTTCAACCTCTTACGCCTGCGTTTGCTAGTAACCCCTATGATGTTTACTCGCGCCTGAGAGCACTTAAAGCACCCTACTATTTTGAAGGCATGAACGTGCACCTTCTTTCACGATACAAGGATGTAGAAGCGGTTGCTAGACAAGCTACGATGGTGCGTTCATTGGCAGCGGTGATGCCTAAAGAATATGTACTTGAGGAACAAAAGCAGGCGAACTTTCATGACATGCCTAATCATGAGCAGCTTGTTCAGTTGAGCATGCTGGAACAGGATGGTCGTCACCATCGTCGATTGCGTATGCTGGTGTTGCGTGAATTCTCACGCCACTTTGTGGAAAAACATCGCAACATGATTCAGGAATATGTTGATCGCTTGCTGACACCTTTGCTCGAAAAAAAGGATATAGACTTCGTCGCAGAACTTGCGGCTCACGTGCCAGGTCATATCATTGGCAATATTCTGGGTGTGCCTGATGAGGACTGTCCGCAATTACGCATTTGGTCTGAAAATATTGTTCAGTACTTCGACGCCGATAGAACTGAAGTTAACAAGCAGTTAGCGGAATCTGCAACCACAGAGTTTAAAGACTATCTTGTTAAACTAATTGCTGCGCGTGAGAATAAACCACAGGATGATTTGCTCTCAGTGCTTATCGGGGCGAAAAACGCTGGAGAGCTGGATCAAACAGAACTGATTTCGTTGAGTTTGTTAATACTCGCAGGCGGACACGGTTCGACAATCGATGTTTTGGGAACAGGGTTGCTGGCGTTGCTCTCGCACCCGGATCAACACAAGAAGTTGAGATCGGCACCAGAGCTAACCGGAACAGCGATATATGAAATGTTCAGGTATGACGCTCCTTTGCCATTCTTTCATCGCTATGCGAGCGAAGAGGTCGAGGTGATGGGCCGAACTTATCCGAAGGGAACTAAATTTGGCTTGCTTTACGGGTCCGCAAACAGAGACCCAGCACAATTCCCAGATGCTGATGAGTTTCAGATTGAGCGCGCCCCAAATCGCCATATTGCCTTTGGTCGCGGTGCGCACCTTTGTTTAGGCAACAACCTGGCGCGACTGGATATGGAGGTTATCTTTAGAAGGTTGTTGGATCGTACCCAAGATATTCAGTGTAATACTGATCAGCCGCGCTACAAGCCAGGGCTTGCAGCGAGAGGTCTGTTTGAATTACCAGTGCGTTTGATTCCGGAGTCTCGATCTTGAAGCCAATATCCCAGCAAGCAATCATGCCGGGAAAAATTTTGGTGCTACTGATGCTGGGCTTGCTTGCCGGCTGTGACGACGATCGGCGTACCTATTCCATCGCGACAGGTGGTACCGCTGGTCTTTACTACCCTTACGGCGGTGGTATGGCTTCTATCTGGTCAGCCAGACTAAGCGACATCAACGTTAAGGCCGAAGTCACGGGCGGCTCTGTAATTAATGTGATTCAGGTCGCCAGAAAAGAAAGTGAGATGGGCATTGCCATGGCTGATGTTGTTACCTCAGCGTATGTCGGTGGTGGTCGTTTCCCAGAACCTTTGCCGGTGCGGGTATTGTTTACCGCTTATCCAAATATTGTTCACATATTATCGCTCGAAGAATCGCAATTCGACAGTGTCGCCTCGCTGAGGGGAAAGCGAGTCGCGTTGGGTGCTGCCGGATCTGGTACAGCTGTGGCGGCCCGTAATGTGCTGACTTCGCTTGGTGTAGATGACATCGCGCCGGTCTATCTGAATTTTGCCGAGACCACTAGCGCGTTGAAGGATGGGACTATCGACGCAGGATTTGTTGTCGGAGGACTGGGTATCGCAGCAGTGACGGAACTTTCCGTCACCCGTAGTTTGAAGTTGATCCCGTTAACTACCGCGGAGTTGATGAAACTCAATCAGGACCATCCAGCCTACAGTCGCACCGACATACCTGCATCAACCTACAACGGCATCGATAGTGATGTTCAAGCGCTGGGGATATGGAGCGTTGTGGTGGTGCATGAAGATATGCCTAACGAGGTTGCGCGTGCGCTCACCTGCACGATTTACGCGCATAGGGAGTCTCTTTTGAAGATATCGGCGGTGGCTAAATCGATGACGATCGGTAACATCAGAAAGCTGGGTGCTGTGCCGCTGCATAGCGGTACACTGGAATACCTCGAGGACACGAATATGGCCTGTGAAACCGGATTGTGAGAAATATTTTGGTAAAAAGTACGGTAACGCTTGCCGTTACTCTCTCGCTTTATCAAGTATGGCAACCTCTGGCCGGTTTTTTTGCGCCTGGTGTTATCCCCTTTGAACAGGTGTTGGGTCTACAGCCCGCAACCTATTTCAGGCCGGTACACTTGGCATGGGTGCTGTGTCTAGGTTTTCTTGTTTATCCGCTTGATTCAGCAAGAGTACTTGATTATCTGGCTATTCCCTTGGTACTGGCGGCAACTGCGCGGATATTGCAGTTCGACTATCAGGGTCTCGATCATCTGCTTTATGGGCTTAATGGGCTTGATTTTGTGTCGGGCATTATCATTGTTGCGGCAACCCTTGAGATAGCGCGCCGTTCCGTAGGACCGGTTATGTTGATCGTTGGCTTGGTGTTCATTTTGTATGGTGCCTTCGGTAACCTGCTACCAGATGTGCTTGCCTCGCGCGGATTTAGTTTTGAGCGACTTGTTCGTTTTCATGTTTACAGTAACGCTGGATTATTTGGAGCCCCTATCGGTATTGCAGCGGGCGCAGTTTTTAGTTTTGTACTGTTTGGCGCTTTTTTGCAGGTGACCGGCGCGGGTAAATTTATGATCGACCTGTCTTTTGCGGTTGCCGGAAAGTATCGTGGTGGACCAGCGAAGGCAAGTGTGATTGCATCCGCCGCGATGGGGTCAATTTCCGGTAGCGCGATTGCCAATACAGTGACTACGGGGTCGCTAACCATCCCCATGATGAAACAACTCGGCTTTAAGCCCGAGCAGGCGGCGGGAATCGAGGCTAGTGCCTCAACCGGTGGTCAAATTATGCCGCCGATTATGGGTGCAGGTGCTTTTGTCATGGCAGAGTTTACTCGAACAGCTTATGCAGACATTGTATGGATGTCCCTTGTTCCGGCACTCCTCTACTTTGGTTCCGTCTTGCTCTACGTTCATATTCTCGCGGTGAAGTCAGGCATTCAGGGAATGAACGTTGCTTCCGGTAGCTGGCAGGTCATCAAAGATGGCGTTCATTTCTTATTGCCTCTCGTGATTATTACGACGTTGTTGGTCCAGAACTATTCTCCGGTACTTGTCGGTGTCAGTGGCTGCGCAGCGTTGATCGCCGCAAGCCTGCTGCGATCTCACACCCGGGTCAATTTGCAGCTGCTCATTGATGCGCTACACCAGGGAGCCATACTTGCGATACCAATAACAATAGCCTGTGCAGTTGCTGGCATCGTCGTTGGCACGATAGGACAAACCGGGGTTGGCCTGCAGTTCACTGAATCGGTTGTTAGTCTGTCTAATGGACAACTTTGGTTGGCATTGATTCTTATTTCAATTGCCGCTCTGGTGTTAGGTATGGGGTTGCCTGCTACGGCGGCTTATATTGTGCTGGCGGTGATGACTGGGCCGGCACTACAGGAACTTGGGCTAACGTTGATTGCTGCGCACATGATTATCTTTTGGTTATCCCAGACATCAAATGTCACACCTCCGATAGCATTAGCGGCTTTTGCCGGCGCGGGTATTGCAGGCGCGCAACCTATGCGCTCAGCGGTAGAAGCTTTCCGGCTAGCATCGGGGCTTTTTGTAATTCCGCTTATGATGGCTTATTCACCGCTTTTGCTAACAGGTCGAAACGGTTGGGATGATGTGCTGCTTGCTGGGCTGGTAACGGTGGCGCTTATTGTAGCCATCGCGATGGTAACAACGCGCTTCCTGTTCGTCCGGGTAAGCAGATGGCAGCTCGCTTTAGCGGGCTTGTCGATTGTCATGCTAGTATTTCCTAGTACGACAGGGCGCTTGACAGCGCTGGGTTTGGTGACGGTTATCGCAATGCTAAATTATCGAACGCTGCCTGACTCAGGCGAGCGCTCGAAGAAGCCTACATAATGCTGAAAGGGCGCTGTGCTAGTATATTGGACTCAGAATAAGAGAGGCCTGCTCAATGAAAAAGACGCTATTGATGGTGCTGTTTGCGTGTTTTCTATCGGCTTGTGAGCCAGTAGATCGCACGCCTGGTATGTGGTTATCTGGCGAGTTGGTGACCGATGAAATCACTGATTGGACGTTTAGTAACGAGCAAAGAGAGGTCTTTCTTCAGACCCATCCTTGGTACGGTATACCATTCTCTATCACCGTTGTTACGGCAACTACCGGTGACAAGCTCTTTATACCTTCTATATACAGTGAGCCGGCCGAGTTTCCGGAGGGAAAATACTGGAATGGTATTGTTGCGAAGAATCCGGAAGTGCTGATCAGGATAGGAGGCAAACTCTATCCGAGAACTGTGCATTTGATCGTAGATGAGGACGAATTCGAAGAGGCGTTCTCGGCGCTAGCCAATAAATATGATTATTGGAAGGCGGTAAGGGAAGGTGATGTTGAGAGGCCACCTTTTGTACTGCTGAGGCTGGACCCATCGGAGAAATAGGATTGGAGTAGGTGATGTTTATCGAAGGGGCGGCAGGAAACATAGAGGCGCAGTGGGACGAAACGCAAGATGCGATTGGCACGGCTGTTCTTTGTCATCCTCACCCGCTAATGGGTGGTTCAATGCACGATGGCGTGCTTCAAATAGTGTCGTCAGCATTCAATGAATGCAGCATCAACTGTCTTCGCTTTAACTTTCGCGGCGTAGGCAGTAGTGACGGTGAGCACGATCAGGGTGTTGGTGAGATCGAAGACCTTAATGCCATTGTGAGTTGGTTGGCGAATGAGCGGCCTAAGCAAAAACCTTGGTTAGTGGGTTACTCTTTTGGAGCGAACGTCGTATGGCAGAGCTTGAGCAGATTTCGTTTGGACCAGTTAGCTGGGGTATTGCTCGTGGCACCTCCCGTCGGTCGCATGAGTTTCTCTACTTTTGAATCCCTGCCTTGTCCGATATTTGCGATAGCCGGCGATCGTGATGATTATGTCGACGAGCAGTCGTTTCGTGACTGGGCCAATGTAAATACCAGCATCATATCTGGCGCAGATCATTTTTTCTCAGGGGACTCGAGAGCGTTAACTTCGGCAATAAGCAATGTGCTTGAAAACAGCGCAAGCTAGCAGAGCAAGTGCTTGTTTGCTGTATTAGAGAAGGTGATTTGAGTCAAACCATAAATTGTTTGTTCTTTAGAAAGCAATCGATGCGCGCAATGGGCTTTGTGCACGTGGTATGCAAAGTTTTTTTGATTGCGGATCAAAGCACACCTAACGCTTCATCTAAGGGTGTGCCTCCATCGAGCAGACTGAATGCCTTACCGATAGTATTGTGATTGTCGAGACAAGCAGTGAGAGCGGAGGCGACGTTCTCGCGAGATGTTACCCCTCTTCCTTCGAGGTTTTCAGTAATAGATACTCGTCCAGATCCAGAGTCATCAGTCAATCGTCCGGGGCAAACGATTGTGAAATCAAGACCTGTCTCGAGAAGATAATTGTCTGCGTGCGCTTTGGCTCGGTGATAGTGTGCAATGGGCGATTGGCTGTTTATATCGTTATTGATTGAGCTAAGCATAATGTACCGCTGAACATTATTGACTTGTGCCGCCACCATGGATCGAATCGCGCCAATATGATCGACCAACACAGTCTTGTCTTTGCCGGTTTTACCACCCGAGCCAGCTGCAAAGATGATGGCATGACATCCTTGAACCGCATGATCGATGGGATATTCAAGGTCTGCCAGCACAGTAGGGACCCCTAGCTTGTCAAACTTATCTCGATGCGATGCGTTTCTGATCATCGCCACCGGATCATGGTTGCTTGCAGTCAATTGTTTGATGACATGCGTTGCGGTGATGCCATTGGCGCCAATGACCAGTACTTTCATGTTTCCTCTGTTCGAATATTGAGTGGCTGACAAGTAAGCACCAGAGTCCAGTCTTAATCAATAGCAGGGAACTGTTTTAATGAGGCAACACTTACTCTTTAATTTGCCGACTCAAATTTTCAGAAAAGAACCCTGTGTTTCACAAACAAAAAATAATTTTTCAAAACTGGTCGGTCGTGCGATTTAAGCGGACAAGCTTTTCAGCGAGGGTCGTGGCGTCGTCGCTGAGCGGCCAAAAACGAAATCGCGATACATTATCCGGATGTCGATGGCTACAAGACGCTTTCTATTGCTTTTACACACGCTTGATTGTCTCGGGCGGGAGTGTATATAGCCCGTGATGGGCATTGTTGAGGCAAGCGATTGGTCGGAAAATTCTCCACAAGAGGTTTCGGTAGTAAGTTCTTGTGGAATTTAACCGGGCAGAACTGTTAGGTTTACAACTGGTTTTACCGAAGATGTTTTATTACTTGCAATAGAAACTGGAACACTCATCAGGAAGCAATTATGAGCGTGATCTCTCCGAATGAAACACTACAAATAGCTGGAATTCTAACAGGTTTGGCCGCATTCGGATTCTGGGTTGAAACAACCGCACTGGGTCGGAAAGCATCAGGCGTTCTCATTATTTTATGTCTTGGTGTATTACTGTCCAATATTCAAATCATCCCTCATAGTGCAGATGTCTATGGCATCGTTGGATCGATGCTCGTGCCGCTGGCGATTCCGATGCTTTTGTTTCGTGCTGATCTAAAGCAGGTATTCGCTGAGGTCGGGCCAATGTTGAAGGCATTTGTCGCTTCGGCGCTGGTGATCGCGGTGTCAATTATCGCCCTGACGCTGGCGTTTGATTTTGGAGAGTATGAATCGAGAGTGGCGGGCACATTGGCGGGGAGTTACATTGGAGGTTCTCTCAACTTCGTCGCTACAGCTCAAGCGGTGCAATTTGATGACCCGAATCATTATGTCGCCGCACTGACAGCGGACACGATTGGCGCCGTTTTATTCCTGATTTTGCTGATGGTTATGCCAGCGCTCGCCTTTGTGCGGCGACTTATGCCTTCTCGTTACTACTCAGCATCAGGTACGAACCTCGGCACCGAGGCGAATCATCAACAGACCGCTGCGGTTAAACCCTTTGATATCGGAGGACTCGCCGCTGCCATGGCCACCAGTTTTATTATCTGTGCCCTTGCCGATTTTATCTCGGCAAAGCTGGGGCAGGAAAATTATGCCATTCTTATCATCACAATACTGGCTTTGTTAGTGGCCAATTTTATGAAACCGCTTGTTAAGCATTTTAGTTCTGAGTTTGAGGTTGGAACTTTTTTTATGTACATGTTTTTTGTCACTATCGGAGCCGGCGCTGATGTCGCGACGATAGCAGGTGTGGCGCTTCCTTATGTTGTATTGATTTGCCTTGCTGTAGCGATATTTTTTGTGCTCATACTCGTGGTCGGCAGAGCGCTGAGGCTGGACCTTGCCGAGCTGATGGTCGCTGCAAATGCTTGCATTCTTGGACCGGCAACTGCCGCTGCGCTGGCAGCAGGTCAAGGTTGGAAAGACTTGGTGACACCAGGCATGTTGACAGGGGTTCTTGGCTATTCGGTCGGTACCTTTGTAGGTGTCGCCGTAACAAAGTTGTTAGGTTGAAAACCTGAAGCGCGCGCATTTATGGGGTTAATTCTCGTGAGATTTATTCCAATCAAGATTTAGGCGAATGTAAGGCGATGTTTTCTGGCGTGATGCCAAACGCGCTCTGGTAGCTGACATTGCCCGCGCTGAGCTCATCGTATTTCAAATACCATACGTCGTGTATTTTGTAGAACGGCACGGTTGGATATAGATGATGAATCAAGTGGTAATTCTGGTACACGAGCAGTGGCGTTAATAACCATTCCCAGCCCATGCGCATAGTGGAGGCCAAAAAGGGATCCTCATGGTGGGTGACAACGCCAGGGTAGTGAGGCAAATAGACAAACACCAGAGACACCAGAAACAACGCGATGCGTGTTGGTATCAACCATAGCATCACGATCTCGTAGCCGAATCCTGCGAACGTTGCAAGACCAATGACCGCAACGAGCGCTGCAACGAATCCGACGACGAGGAAGAGATGTTTATCACGCACTTCTCGACCATTTCGAAGGAAATAGACAAAGTAGTACAAGTCAAAGTTTGACCATCGAATAGGCATCTGCCAGATGGGCGAGTCGTGGGTATAACGGTCCGGGTCGATTTTTTCGTTAGTGAACCGATGATGTTGCATGTGGATCCACCGGGTAACCGGCATGGGTGCATAGGGGGCAAGAAAAAGGAGCCCAATGCCGCCAACCAGCTCATTGACGAATGAATTGCTTGAGATAGCTCTGTGTAATCCATCGTGAGCAACGCTGAACATGCCGTAGGCAAAGAAACCGTTGATCAGGCAGCCTGTCCACATTGGCAAGGCGCCCTGCAGGGCATAATACCAAGTTGCGCCCATGCCAACGAGAAACCCGATGCCTAATATGAGGGTTGGCATCGCGATTTTTGGCGACTTTACCATCTGCTTGAGCAGTGCTTCACTCGACAATGGACGGTTTGAGCTCATGTCGTATCTTCCAAACTTTGGTTTTAGGTTAAAAGTTTGTGCAGCTTCAGTGACAAACGGCAGCGGCAAAGAAGGCCTCTTTTGTGTCATTGAGGATCATTTAACGAGAGTATGTCTCAGATAGCAACCAATCAGTCTCGAAATGACATGAGCTGTTTGCACATTTTCAGCGAAATTTTGACGATCATTCAAACATGGGTTCGGCATGACACCCGCCCCTTGTCGTAAAGAGACACATCGCGCGAGATAAAGTAATATCGGGTTAATCCAACCTTGAAGGAGAACTGAGATGGCAGCAGCCTTTATGGCTTATCCTGAGCTTCGAAATCCATTTGAAGCAAAAGAAATACATCCACCGGGGAGCACAACCGTGTTGTACCAGGGGAAAACAATCAGACTTGAATCAACAGGAGAGGGCGCCGGCTTGTTGATCAATCCTGCGGATTTGACCCGAATTAATGGTTTTGAAATTAAGCCAGAAGGTGCATGTTTCCAGGATCTCTGTATTCCCCTGGGCGAAAAACTACTCGTTGAGCAAGACGGTCGGTCGTGGTTTGATCTCGCAGCATTTGCTGAGATGCTCGATCAACCCTACGTTGTGGATGCTGAAGCAGGCGTTTGGAGTTTTGCGGAGATGCCCGCCAAGCGAGAGAACATGATGCTGAATGCGCAAGTCCCGGATTTTGAAGTCACGGACCGAGCTGGCAATGTCATTAGAATGGCTGACTTGAAAGGCAAAAAAGCACTTATCGTCACATGGTCCTCATGGTGAGGATGTTTTCTAGACGTGCCCGTGTGGCAACGTATATACCAAGAAATAAACGATCCTGATTTTGTCATTATCTGTGCAGCTGAAGACACTGGTGGCGAAGCCGTAGCAGGTCCAATTTTTGATGCGGCGAATCCGACTTACATTCAAGTTGTTGATGAAGATCACATCATCAGCAGCGTCTTTAATTTCGTCAATGTGCCCTCCGCGGCGTGGGTTGATGAACAAGGCCAGATTGTTCGCATTGATGAAGGAACTTACTCTCAGGTGCACGCTTTTGGTGAGGGGGAAGAAGGCATTACCTTCGGTACCAATGTCTATGAGCCTGCGCTTAAGGATTGGATCGCTAACGGTGCTAATAGCAAGCATGTTCAGTCGAGTGAAAAAGTCGTGAGCAATATTCGCCAGCACTCGAGTGAACAACAGAAAGCTGATGCCGCGTTTCGGTTGGGCAATCTGTTTCGACTTCACGGCGATGAAAAGAGAGCCGATAAGTATTGGCAGATGGCGAGCGAACTGAATCC
>CAXRCG010000262.1:0-4584 GCA_964228885.1 Pseudomonadales bacterium
GATACATGCCAGCAAACCCAGCACCCACCACTACAACATCCACCTCACGTGTTGCCATGCGAACCCCCTCTTCCATATAGCGTCATAATCCCAAGCCCATCCATTACCGAGAAACCATTAGTCCAGAGTTTTTTACCAAAAAAACCCGAAAAGCGATGCTTTGACATCTTGGAAAATGCTGTTTTTAGTTCTTATTCTCACACACCTAAGATTGTCGTCACGAGTACGTTTTTCTCAGAAAGGTGGCAATTGTTCCCCGATATATTCTTCGATCTTCAAGGAGCTGCATCGTGTGCAGTCGCCATCAACGATAATTCCAGTGATCAAATCGTCACCTCGTAACCCAAAGAAATATCGCAACATCAGTAATCCGTCAGTTAAGGCAGTGATTCTCCCGTTGCCGTCAATGTCGTAGGACGAGTCTGATCGATTTTCGTCCAACGGGAAGAAGTCGATATTGTCATTCACACCGTCATTATCTGAATCCTTCAGAAGCGGGTTGGTTCCTGCAGCGATTTCGTTCAGGTCATTGATGCCATCACCGTCATCGTCGTTATCGGTGCTATTGGATATTCCATCACTATCCGTGTCCAGGTCCCCTGCTATCAGCGGGTTTGAGCCTTGAGCGATCTCAACAAAATTGTCTACACCGTCACCATCTGTGTCCGGGTCAACAAAATCTGGAAGCCCATCTTGGTCGAGATCATCATTGCTGATAGAGGTAAACAGAATGTTATCAATGGCTGCGCTGTCGAGGCCGGTACCATTGCTGCTTTTACTAAACTGCCACCTAAAAACATAGCTGCCCGCTGGTAGGTTATTTGGCAGAGTATAGATCCCCAGCGTAGATTGAGCCGGTAGAGAAATATTCACATTGACTGGACCAGTGATGCGCAGGGTAAAGTCGTCGAAACTAGGAATTCCCTCATATCGATAAAAAAAATGCAGCTTCGAGTCGGTAGAGAGCGTCTTAGTCAGATCAACCGTTGCTAAACCGCTCTCGATAGGTTTCGAAGCCAGTGTTGTCTCAAAGGTCAAATCATCGATTTCGATGGTCCAGTCTGAAGGAAAGCCGAAGCCGTCGGGCAACGGTGCTTTGTTGGTGTTGGTATCGAATGGATCAAAGCCAGTAAAGGTTATCACCGGATCGAACCCATCATCGGGTGCAGGATCATATACGTTAGGAATCCCGTCTCCGTCACGATCCGGATCGGCATTGTCTCCGATACCATCTCCATCTGTGTCTAACGATTCTGTCGGGTCTAGCGGGGCTGCGTCATTGTCGTTAAGAACGGTGTCACCGTCCATATCATCATCAGAGTAGTCGCCTATACCATCTTGGTCGAAGTCGAAATTCTCAAGAGCATTATCGTCGAACAGATCTAGGCTGTTTGCGATGCCATCATTGTCATCATCTGCGCTATCGGCTGATCGAAGTGGAAATGCGTCTACATCGTCGTTTACGCCATCACCGTCATCATCGTTGTCTTGTTCATTGCCGACCCCATCACCATCGGTATCTCTCCATTCTCCGATGTTATCGGGAAATGCGTCAACGATATTAGGTACCCCATCGCCGTCGTTATCCTGATCTGCCTGAAAATCGAGTAAAGCAATGGTCATATCCCGACGTCCGTTACGCTGTTTCTGGTTCGCCTTGACCAGAGATAGCTCGTTACTGTTGCTAGAGGAAACTACCACCACTTGGTCGCGTGAGTTAACTGCAAGACCGCCGGGGTTTTGCTGAAGCACGTCATCTCGACCACTGAGTAGGGAAGAAAAACTGACAGCGCCTGCCGGAGTGAACCGAGTGAGTGCAATGGCGGATTTACCAGTGAAGCTTGATTTGATCGGATTAACCAAGGGGAAGTCAGGCGATCGTGTGACCTGAAGTATGAGTACATCGTCATTGGGCGCGGTCGCCAGTGCGTTAAGTCCATCTTCAGATTGGGTGCCACCGAGATACGTTGAGTAGACAACAGTGGGCGTCGACGGATTAATTTTCGTGATTACGGTATCCCAGTCTGTGCCGCTGCCTATTCCGGGTGGGTATGCATTGTTAAATGAACTACTCAAACCGGCGTGGTTTGGTTGAAATGCGTTGACGGCTGGCCAGCCGAGTTCATTACTGCTTGACGAAAAAATGATATTGCCGTCTGAGTCAGACGTCACCCCAATGGGAAAACCCACTTGAAAAGTGTTTTGACCACCATAGAGCTTGTTAAGATTGGTGGGGCCGAAGTAGCTTGAAAACAGGAGGGTGCCCTGTTGCGGTTCTACTTTCATCACGAATGCATCTCGTTGTCCGGGACCACTTTTTTGTGCTTGGACCGGGTTCACCATAGGAAAGTCAGTCATGGAGGTATATCCGATGATATACAGATCACCGTTGTCACCGATGTGTGCACCTCTTGCCGCTTCTAGACTCGAGCCATCGCGGATAGTGCCACCAAAACAACTCGACAATAAAATGTCACCATCGCTGTCCAACAATAGTGCATAGCCATCGAAATTGTCGGCAAAACCCTCAGCATCATCGTCTCTCGTGTCTCCAAATTGTCGAACATCAGTGCAGCTTTTGTCGGTGATAGGCTTGATGTCGGGTAATCTGTTTTGAAAGGCTACCGAACCAGTGACAAGGGTTTCACCGCTTGGCCCGACGTCCAAACCGCGAACGTTGAATACGTTACCGGGTCCGAGGTCGACATAAGTCGCGAATACCAAGTCCGTACCATCACTCTTTAATTTAGCCACATACCCATAGCGGCTATCATTACTATTATCGTGTATCGGGTTGCGTGTGGGTAATCCCATGGGTGTGTCAATCAAGCCAAATACGGCTTCTCCGCTCGGGGAAACGGCAAATGAGTTAGTACCAGGGTTAGCTTTTACACCACTCGATGCAGAGTCCCCTGCAGGGAAGTAGGTTGTATACGCTATCGAATCACCGGTAGGCGAAAATTTGGTGATGGACAGATGTTCGTAATTGATCGTGACCTTAGTTCGCGACACCTGACCAGAAGGTGACTCTCCCTCCACGCAGTCATCACACGAAGGCGCTGAGGTTTCAGCCTGCCGCCTAGGTTGGTTGGCTGGTGAGTAGCTACCCGGGGTGCCAATATCTGGTGAGGTAGATCTAGCCAAGACATAAATGTTATCAAAACTGTCGACGTCAGCGCCCGATGGAACATCGCGGCCAGAGCCGCCGTAGTAGCTTGAATAGCTGAGAACTGGATCGATCGTCAAGGTTAGACTTTTGTCATAGTCGCCAAGATGAAATGCCACGGTGTCATTTTTCAAAAGATAGGCCACTTCGACCTTTCGGCGCTCGCCGTCGACCTCTTGAAAGGCGACGGGTTTTTCGAAGGTCATATGCCGGTCATCTAGCCAAACTTCGAGTTGTCCCGCATTATTCAGTACAGTTTTATCAGAGCCTGTAATGTTGTACTGAATGTCGGCGGGGTTGCCGCCCGGGGTGACCACAAAGTCGTATTCGAACAAGCCGTTTTGATTGCTGTAATACACAAGCTCAATGGCAGGATAGACTGCAGGGTAGGAAACCCTCTCAACGGTCTGTACGTTAGTGATCCAAGTCGATCGATCTTCTCCGCCGATATAATTGCGGATGCCACCGGCAGCAGCGGGCTTTCCTGCATGAGATTTTGAGGGCAGGCTGTTCTTCAGTTCAAAACGAAAAGAGGTCTGTTCTGTCAATTGCTGGCCGCTTTCAATATTGTCGTAGCGGTACAGCTTGATTAGCGCTCCGCTGTCTTCCACCGAAATTGTATAGTCCTGAGATTGCGCCACAAAGTCGCCAAGTTGGGGAAACTGGCCTCTGTTTTCTTCAAAATATAGCGCTGCGAAGGCCGTCGTAGAGGCGAAAGCTGTCATCAGTGTGAGTGCCAGTTGAGAAAGAAGGAAGATCACTGGTTTCATTTTTTTTGTTCCGCAATTGTTGTCCAATGATTATAGACAAATGTGGAAGCTTTTTGTAATTCTAGACGAATGGTCACTTGTGGTTTGCCGCATTTATAAGAATAACGGCAAGCGGTCATTTCAACTGCTTTAACAGGCTGAGCCGAATTGCTGCTTTCAAGGCAAATGCGTAAGATGCCAAAATTGGCCCGCTGCAGATAAACGATGCTGACTCAATTGACGTTTGATAAAGCAAGAAATCCGGGCATTTGAATTTCATGGGATCTCTATGTTGAGCGTTAGTGGATTTTGTCCACGAATTTGTCTAAGTGACGTGTCTTGTGTGTAAAAGCGAAAGGGCCCGTCCACTTACTGCACCAATAAAAACAACGAAATCCTGTTGTAAGTAAATTTTATATGCGTATTCCTTTAAGACACATTGTGCTTTTTCTCTTGCCTCTGTATTGCTTGAATGCAAGTGCCGAAATTTTTAAGAGTGATCCATTCCCGCTGGATTCAACCCGGTCTGTAATAGAGGCGACACTTTTTCAAACTATAAGTGCTGCTAGCGATGTTGTTGCTGTACCAGCAAACAATTTTGAGATTCAAATTGTCTACAATACATCTGACGATAATGCAGATTTACCTGGGCTTGGTTTACGAGTTCAT
>CAXRCG010000263.1:0-24633 GCA_964228885.1 Pseudomonadales bacterium
CTTTCCATAGAGGTTCGCCACATCGGCTGTCAGTTGGTCGGGATCACCCTGCGTACGATGCATACCATCAAATATCGAGAAAATTGCTTCCAGCATCAGCTCGCCAAATACCGGGATCTTGACGACAGCGTGGGGGACGGAAAGATTCACAGGTTCGGTGGGGGCACCGAACCCCGTGTTTAGCAAAACCGCCCCCTTGATTAACGCGGGTGAGAGCGAGAGTGCCCCCATCCCCACTGGCCCACCCCAGTCCTGCCCCGAGTACACCAATTCGGTGAGCTGCAACTGCACCAGTACGCTGTTTATCCAGCGCATATGATTGTCCACAGTATGTGCGCTCGCGGGCACCTTGCTCGAAAAGCCCAGACCTACCATCGTCGGCATAATCAGGCGAACCCGATCCCTGGGCACTTCTTCGGCAACCTTGCGATAGAGAAATCCCGATGTCGGATTGCCGTGTTGCATAAACACAGGAAAGCCAGCACCAACTTCCAAGACATGAACCTTAATCCCTGGTTCTACCTCGACGAAATAGCTCTTGTACCCCTCTGTGAGGTGTTTCGCTGCATACTGCGGCAGCGAGAACGCTTCAAATGTTCCGGCATCCAGTGTGACGGTGCCTTCCCCCACGGGTGTAACTGTTTCACCGTCTCGGGTGATGACACCAGCCATTGCAATAGTCAATACAGTAAAGACCGCCAGCCCGAGCAACAAAATTTTTTTCATTAATATAATTTCCTACACCACTACTTAACAGTCCCGGCTCACCCCTAAGGATCCAGCTATTCATACATCGCTGTTAATCCAGGGAGCTTGCCTCCGATTGCACTCCAGACCTTGGCAACGAGGTTTGGTTAACTCAAGCAAAAAGAGCGGAGTGCTAGCGACGGGCGCGAAGCCTTTGTCGCATTTTGTTCTTCCTCTCATTTTGCATCGCCCGGTATTCACTCATTTGTTCTTTGGTGAGAATATCGTTCAGTTTTCTAGAAGTGCTCGAGCTGACTTTTTCTAGCTCTTTACTCAGTGTGCGGGCCTTCCGTAAGCCCAGCTTCTGGGCTGGAGGCTTACGGCTTTCAATATTAATACCGTACTTTTGAAGAATGGCTCGTCGAGACTCGAAACTAGATTGCAAAATAGGCGTTATTTGCTCGACCTGTTCTTCACTAAGATCAAGTCGAGCCTTAGTTTCTGTAAAAATGTCTTTCAGCACAGCTGATGAGTTTTCATTCTGCAAGTACTTCTCCGGCATACTGGCCCCGTTAGAAAACGCCGACCAACAGAAGATCAGCGTGAATAGAGTCAGCAGTAAAATGTTTTTCATTCTGTTTCCTTAAAATATCTAGTCAACAACGGTCTTTGTGGTTGCCACCCTCGATTGAATCAAAGGCGGTTCCTCGATAAGCTCAATACAAATAATCTCTGCCACACCCCCTTCAAGGGCAGCCATAGGCAGCGGGTTGTTAGACGTACAGGCCTTACCGTCTTCGGTAAAACTGAAGTCACGTGTATATGTCCCCGTTAGGGGAGCGGGATAAACCACAAATCGCTCCTCTTCCGGAATGAAACGAAAGAAGCGGTCTGTCATATTCTCGTTCAGCCAGACATCTCCGGTTTTCGGATGCACACCCAGGGCATAAGGCGCCGGACCATAGCCCTCTGCGAATTCTGGCAGTGAATAGACTTTGCTCTCGAAGCCATTTGTGCTGGTTGTGATTCGCGCCAGCTTTCCTTCAGAGTATCCCGTCAGCCACAGCGTGCCGTCCCGTTGATCGAAGCGCATGCGGCGCGGGCCTCTTATTGGTGAATCGAACTCTTGTACCCGAAGCGTATCGGGATCAATCCTTCCAATCTTGTCGCCGAAAAGACGGCTGTACCAAATAGACCCATCAGCTGGATTGATGTCGATACCATAGGGCTGGGTGCCCCCGGCGAGACCGCCAGATTCAGCGTCAGGCAAATCAATCAAGGTACTTTCCTTACTAACCGGATCAACGCGACCAACCCTTTCGCGCCCGGCGATGGTGAACCAGACGATACCCTTTTTATCGATACGCACCGTATGAGGGTAGATCGCTCGAACCCCGGCAAAAATTGACGGCTCCCACTCGCGTGTTTCTGGGTTGAATACACCAATGCTGTTCATAAACGAGTTGGTGGTATAGTACTTCCCGTCAAGCCCCATAGCCAAGGAGTGGGGGCCGAACCGTTCAAAGGGCCAATCCATCGTTTTATTCTTCCAGAAGGGTATCCAGAGAGTACCGCCTTCCTGGCTGATGTATTCGGTTTTACCCGTCATGGTATCGGTTATCGCCATATGATCCGCACCCTGATCGACCGTATAGATCAATCCATCGTTGGGATTCACGATAGCATCATGCGGGATAACGCCTTTTTCCATGCGATACTCGTATATTTTTGTGCGACTGAGCGAATCGTCCAACGGGAATTGAGGACGCACCTTTAACGGTTCGCCATTAAAGCCTTCTGACAATATGTACGAGCGCCTCTTACGCAAGTTCTCGTCAAAGTCGCTGCCGACATACCTGTGCATACGCTCTATTGTGATCTCCCACTGCTCCGGTGTACGCGGAAATCGGCTGAGGGAGTTGCCCATCTGGTGACATGACAGACAATCACGTTGAAACTGATAACGATTGAATACAGCATCTTCTCCGGTTTCGAAGTCCAAACTGCCAAAGTGATAGGCGGCCGGTAAACTGTTGGAAATCTCGGCCTCGTCCGTCATGACTTCCATCGAAAATTCGTTTGATAAGACAGTCTCCTCGCCCAACTCGACGGTCGTACTAAAGTCTCTGTGGTAGGACGTTCGCAGGCGTAGAGTCAGCTGGCCCTGTAATGCCGTGGTTAAAATAAACTCACCACTTGCGTTTGAGAAAACGGATTCAGACATGCCAGAAACAGGATCAGTGAGTCTGATCATGGCGCCCTCGAGAGCCAGTCCGCTGTTATCTTTCACAATGCCGCGCAGAGTACCCGCGATCGCGGCGTGCAAAGCGAACAAAAGTGCTGTTGCAACACTAACTTTGAATAGCAGCTTTTTCATGATAACTCCGTTAAATCTATGGTTCGCTAACCGCCGGAGGGACGGTGGGGCGCCTTTTTGTTCGCGCTTGGGAGGTTTGTTTTTTTAGATTACATTTGGATGCAGTAAAACAGGAAACTCAGCAATCCACCTGTCAGCTAGGTGACGAAAGGCGAAAAAAATCAGTCCGCAACCCTGGCGTAACAGAAGTTCCTAGGCTCCTGTTAATTTGGATTCAACAAAGAGCCTCTCGACAGAGGGCACATGGTATTTACCGTCGGCAAATCTAACGATACCTTGCTCATTCCACTGACGAAAAATCCGGTTCACCTGCTGTCTTGAGCCGTTGACCAGTTTGGCGAAATCGACCTGAGACAAGGTTTTCTCCAGATAGGCAGACTGTCCTTCCCGGCAACCATCAAGCAATATCAGCATCAGTAAGCGGTTTGCCAATCGGGCTTTTAGCGGGTAGAAAAGCATGGATGCCATCAGGTTGCACAGCAGACGAACGTAAAGAGACTGGTCGATGAAAAGATTTTTGTATATCTGGGGAAACTTTTCGGCTGTTGCCCTCACGACTGAGGCTGGGATTTCAACAAATTCAGAATCAACCAGCGCTAGTGCGTCAGCGGTTCTTGGGGCGTTCTCGGTTAGAGAAGTCCCGCCGAACCACTTCCCTTTGCTTACATCAATTAATATGAATTCATCACCGGTTTCCGCCGGAATAGACAAGCGTACTCGCCCGGACAGTAGACCATAGAAGCTGCTAGAGGAGCCTCCAAGTCGGAAAATGAGACTTTTGCGAGAGGCCGATCTCAATTTAGCATGTTCCAACATACTATCCAGAGCTTCATCGCTGACGTTGCGAGCCCAGCTTGCTCTTTTAAGTGAAAACTTTGCTTCTTTTAGTTTGTCCATGGTCAACAATCTATTGGGATTAATAGTCCCAATATAACATGCGCCAGTGGCATTGGACAAATCTATTGGGAATGATAGTCCCAATATGAGGACCTTAGGGGGCTGGACCAAGTGCCAGGTCCAAAGGATACTTCGAAGGTATCTTGAGCCAATGCTAGCTTCGTAATGCCTCGGCTTGATCTCTAACGTTTTCTGTCCCAATTACAAGGCCCCTATTCACGCAGTACCGGATCTTTGGTCTGCGTGCAACCGCCTAACTATACAGATTGCGGGCGCTTAAATTTTCAATCTGCAATAGTATAGATAATTTTATTCTGAACATTCCTTGTAGCGACAGCTTTACCATCGTCAAATGCTGGCGCATAACGAAAGTTCGATGCTGCTGCTATTGAAGCTTTATCGAAAGTAGCACTACTCTTCTGCACAATTCTTGGGTCTCGGACAAAACCCTGGTCATCAACGTCGAACTCCACTATGGACCAACCGCTTTGCCTCCTCCGAAGCGCAGACCTTGGATATTCTGGTTGTTGTTTGTAGATGGGCAGGTAATCCTGGTCAGGCGTAAAAGGGGTCATACGCCCGATGGCAAGGCAATGGCGGGTTGCGAGCGCTTGTTCATTTTGCTCCGAAAAGGCTTGAACCAAGAAGGCGTGGGTAGAAAGCTCGATTGAATTAGCAGGCTCGTCGGGCAGATCGAAGGTGTTCAGAGCGGCTAGCAGGTGCTCAGTTGAGGAGTCCCAATCGCGTCGAGCCATTGCGAGCTTCCCAAGATGAAAAGAAGCCCAACCCGCAAGCTGAGATGCTTCACCCTCTAAACTCACTGCCATCTTTCGCCCTTTTACTAATGAACTTTTTCCATTCTTCCGGGGGAAATAGTATGACAGGATAACCCCTCGCTGAATCAATAGTCTGGCATATTCGAGCGAGGGACTTCCGTGGTGACGTTTTGCCAATTTTAACGCCCGGCGGAAATACTGTGAACTGGATGGCTGACGAGCCTTGCCAAGGGACGTGGCCAACTCGTAAATTAGCGGGCGCAATTCAGCGCTTTCTTTTCCATAAATCGTTTCATAATTCGAAAGCGCTTTCTGTAGCTGCTTTCCCGCCTCTGCATAGCGACCACCTCTGGAGAGCAACACCCCATGGTTGTAATTGAGTGCGGCCAGCTGTTCAGGTTTTTCAGTCAATAGCGCTTCGCCCAATGCCAAAGACTTGAGGGAAAATTTAATCGCCGCTCGATAATTATTTTTTGCAGCAGCCTCTCTTGAATCAAGGATGGCTTTATTAAATTGTTTTGCTTTTGAAGGTAATTGCTGAACCGAGACTTCGTTAACAGCTCGATTTTCAGCGGCTGAAACTAAAGAGCTGGCAACACATAGAACAAAAACCATCCACATCTGTGCTTTTTTAACCATCTTTTGCCCAAGTCAAGAATAAACAATTATCTGAACTAAACTGAACTTACGCTGGATAGGTCTGAACTTCAAGGAAGGGGAGGTGGTTGGGCAAAGGTGATGCCGCACATCACGCTGATGTGCGGCGCCTCTCCTTGCTATACGCCCATTCGCATTTTGCCTAGGAAATCTCCTTTCCCAAGTTTTACACCTTTTGCTCTTAAAAGGTCGTAGCCAGTCGTGGCGTGGAAATAGAAATTCGGCAAGGAAAAGCTCAATAGAAAATTTGCTACTGTAAATGGCAGTTCTGTCTTACCCATGCGAAATGTCACGGGCTCACCGGCTCTTGCATCCAATTCGCTGGCGTCTGCCGCGTTAACCGCGTCAAGCGCTGATTGAACGTGCGCTGTGAGTCTAACGTAGTCAAACGCTAGGGAGAAATCGGGTGGTCCCGCATTGCCTGTTTTTGCACTTGTGAGGGCATTCATTGAGTGATGGGCAACCGATATCATCTGAAAGTGCAGTGGCTGCATGTCGTCAATTAATCGCAGATTAACGGCATCATTGGCGTCTTCACCTATCGTCTCGTAGTGCGCCTGACCTTTCTCAAGATAACCCAGCACGCTCGGTAGAATTTGTTGATAGGTTGAAATGACGGTTTCAGAGAGAAGCTGGTTCATAGGGAGTCCTTCAAGGTTTAAAGGAAAGAGACTCTCATAAAAGATATTCAAAAACAAAGCAGCCATAAGCATTAGTCGGCATCATTGCTAAAATTGCATCCGAAAACGCACTCTTTTATTCTAGATAGCGGCATTACAAACAACACAAAGAGGGTAAGAGTATGAGCGTAGAAGGAAAGGTAGCGATTATCACAGGTGCAGGCGGCGGTTTGGGTCGCCAACATGCACTACTTTTAGCTAAGCATGGCGCTAAAATTGTGGTGAATGACTTGGGTGGAGCGGTAGATGGCTCAGGCAAGGGTGATGCCGCCGATGAGGTTGTGAAGGAAATTCGAGCTGCTGGCGGTACTGCCGTCGCAAATAAAGATTCCGTGTCAGACCGAGCGGGCGCAAAAAACATAGTAGATACGGCTGTCAATGAGTTCGGAACAGTCGACATTGTGGTCAACAATGCGGGTATTTTGAGGGACAAGTCTTTCAAGAAAATGAGTCTTGATGAGTGGGATCTGGTGATTAATGTTCACTTAATGGGCTCTGCTTACGTTACCTGGCACGCGTGGCCAATTATGTACGAACAAAACTACGGTCGGGTTGTGTTCACTTCGTCCGTCTCGGGCATACTCGGTAGTTTCGGACAGGCGAATTATGGTGCGGCTAAAATGGGCATGGTGGGTTTAATGAACAATCTCTCGCGCGAAGGTGCATCTCACAATATCCACACAAATTGTTTATCCCCTGGGGCCGCGACACGAATGACAGCCAGTGTGCCTGGCTCAAGTATTGATGCTGATAATCCAGATGCTGGTAATCACCCGGGGCAGGTGAGCCCAGTGATCTTGTACCTTTCATCGGCAGACGCGCCGAACGGGCGCATCATTCAGGCCGCGGGTGGCAAATTTGCGTCAGACGCGGTTTACGCAAACACAGGCATAGATTTAGGTGTGGATGCGACCGCGGAAGATTTCATTGAAAATGCGGATGCAGCGTTGGATATGTCTGACGCGGTCATTAAAACGAAGTTCTGGCGCCAATAAGCTAAGTCCTTTGCTATAAATCAGCCAATTGAGAGCATCCTATGACGACCTTAGAAACATTCAGAACGGAAACTAGGATATGGCTTCAGGATAATTGTCCGGAGGTCATTCGGGGTTCGGGACTGAGCTTCGCAGGTGGAAACAAAGAGCCAATTGAAAACGAGGACTTTAAGTCTTGGTTTGACGCCTGTGTGAGCCGCGGTTTTACGGTGCCTTCGTGGCCGAGAGAATATGGCGGTGCTGATTTAAGCCCTGCAGAGATGAAAGTGCTGCACGAAGAGATGCGAGCTATGAGGGCACCTCAGCCTCTCGTTGGCATGGGTTATTCAATGATCGGACCCACGTTGCTTGAAATGGGTGATGATGAGCAGAAGGCGCGTCACCTGCTGCCTATTGCTAGGGGAGAAACGCGTTGGTGTCAGGGTTACTCTGAGCCGGGTGCTGGCTCAGATCTGGCTGCGTTGCAAACCAGAGCGGTAAGTGATGGTGACAGTTACGTTGTTAATGGCTCGAAGATCTGGACGTCAGGAGCAGATAAGGCGGACTGGATCTTCTGTCTTGTCAGGACCGACCCTAAAGCTTCGAAGCACGAGGGTATCAGTTTTGTCTTGTTTCCCATGGATGCATCAGGAGTCACGGTGAAACCTATTGTTTTAATTGCCGGCACCTCGCCGTTCTGCGAGACATTTTTTGATGATGTTAAGGTGCCTAAATCTGAACGGGTTGGCCCCGAAAATCGTGGCTGGGCGATAGCAAAGCGGTTATTGCAACACGAGCGTTTTTCAATTGGTGGCCCAAGCACGCCAAGCAAAGCGAATAAACTCTCCAGCATTGCTAAGCAATATGTCGGTGAGTTCGACGGTAGGCTAGCGGATGGTAATCTGCGTGACGATATTCTGAAAAACGAAATGAGTGCCCGGGCATTCAAGTTGACGACGCAACGAAGCGCGCAGGAAAACGCCAAAGGTGAGTCAATCACCTTCGCGACGTCTATGTTCAAGTACTACAGTACAGAACTGACCTGTGAAGAAGATGAATTGAAGCTAAGAGCAATGGGCACTCAGTCATTGGGTTGGGAGGGAGAGAGTTTCTCCCGTAAAGAAATTGCGATCACCCGTAACTGGTTGTTCGACAAAGCCCTGACCATTGCTGGTGGTAGTTCCGAGGTTCAATTGAATATTATTGCGAAGCGCGTATTGGCGCTGCCGGACTAATGCGCAAAAAATAGAACGAAAAAAAGGGTCTCATTCGAGACCCTTTTTGTTTAGCTTTTAATGCTGGTTTTAGCAGGCTTCGAACAATCCTGCTGCGCCCATGCCACCACCGATACACATACTAACGATGCCGTATTTCTTCTCGCGACGCTTCAGTTCGCGAACGATGTGGCCAGTTAGACGTGATCCAGTCATACCGAATGGATGACCAATTGAGATTGATCCGCCATTAACGTTGTAGATTTCTGGATCAATTTCGAGGTTATCTCGGCTGTACAGACATTGAGAAGCAAATGCTTCATTCAGTTCTACCAGATCGATATCACCCATGGACAGGCCTGCAGATTTTAGTAGCCGCGGAATGGCGAATACTGGACCGATACCCATTTCGTCTGGCTCGCAACCAGCAACTGACCAGCCTCGGAAGTAAGCCATTGGCTCAAGACCAAGCTGCGCGGCGCGCTCTGCGCTCATAACCAGCGTCATTGATGCGCCGTCAGAGAGCTGGGAAGAGTTACCGGCGGTAACGCTGCCATCTTCAGCAAAGACTGGGGGTAGCGTTGCGAGGCTCTCGAGAGTTGTGGTCGCGCGATTACATTCGTCGCTGCTAACCGTGCCTTCAACAATTTCCGTCTCTTTGGTTTCCTTGTTGACAACTTTTTGCCACTTAACCGTCATTGGCGAGATTTCGTCCTCAAAGAGTCCGGCTTCTTGAGCAGCTGCTGTACGCATCTGAGATTGGTAAGAAAACTCGTCCTGAGCTTCACGCGTGACTTGATAGCGATTGGCAACGACTTCTGCAGTATTACCCATTGCCATGAAAATAGCCGGCGATTTTTCAAGAATAGTAGGGTGCTGGTCAGATTTACCGTGAGTTTGGCGCTGACCCGCAGATATCGACTCGACTCCGCCGGCAATCATCACGTCCGAGTAACCGCTTGCAACCTGTGTTGCTGCCATAGCAATCGAGTTGAGACCCGAAGAACATGCGCGGCTAATTGTAGAGCCAGCAGTGGTTAGAGGAAGGTTAGATAGTACAACTGCCAGTCGCGCAAGGTTACCGCCCTGTTCGCCAGTCTGTCCTGCAGCACCAACGATCACGTCTTCTACTTCAGCTGGATCAAGTTTTGGGTTACGAGCAAGCAATGAATCGATGCAATGCGCAACCATATCGTCTGGTCTTGTTAGATTAAAGGTTCCTCGGAAAGACTTGGCCAGTCCTGTTCTTACACTGTCTACGACTACTACATCGCGCATATATGCCTCCAATGAAATGAATTCATCTGTTTAATGTTATTTTCGGTTGTTGCCTGTAGCGAAAACTATCGCTTCTCCACAAGTGGGTCGGCTATTTTGCCTCTATACAGGTGTGAGATACAAGCAAACAAAGCTGATGTAGTTGCGTGATAACCTGCAATAGGCTTGACTAATTTGGCTTGAGCCTAGTCATGATTGTCAAATCGCTTTAAGGCTTCGCTGCAGATGGTCGCAACTTTCAGATAAACCACCTGGGTGATTGCGCGCTAGCCATAGTGATCTATGGCTTTTTATCGCGCTTTCTAGGTTCCGACGAAGATGACTAGGTTTGATGGAGGCTCCCCGATAGGCTTGTAAACGATGTAAGCCATGGCGTGCAAGTCTGATCGCGTTCTTGAGCTCCTTTTTCAACAATCCTTTGTCTTTTGAAGGGGCTATTTCTGGAATCATGGCTTCGAGATCCAGGAATGCCAATTCGCATAATTCGAGCGCTGTATCAGGTATATCTGCCACAGCTGACGGCTCGTTATCCATATCCCAGAAAAGCAATCTGTTAAATATTGTCTGATTTCGCAGTTTTGAAGGTGCCTTGTCCATAACGAGTCCGAGATTCCAGAGGATTTCGCCTGTTTTGCCACTTGTATCTCCGAGGAATCGTCGGTTAATACCAAGCACAGGATCAATCTTTCTGGTGCCCGCGTGATGCCACGCATGACACGCGCCTAAGAGAAAACCAGCATAACTGACCGGTAGGTATTGATGATGGCCATAATCGCCCCAGTCGGTAACGAGATAGCCATCGGCACCGTATTTTTTGCCCTGTTGCGCGGCGTTAGCAAGATTTGTTTGCATATTCTTTGTGCGTCCTGTGAGCGAATTCCAACTGGAGGTGCCAGGACAGACATAAAAGGGGATTTTTTGGGCGGCCATCAATTTGCATTCACGGGCGAAAGGGTGGTTGCCCTCGTAGCCCCAATTCAGGGCGATCAAATCTTTAGAGAGTTTTTTGAGGCACTCGGGTTCTTTCAGGACGATGTCGCTCCAAAACATCATCTTATGATCACGTTTGTCGACCTGTTGCTTGATCTTGGCGAGGAAATCTATGTAGACATTGGTGGCGCCCTGCTTTTTGCATTTGGCTTTGCTCCACCCTTCACCTAATTCCCATGGTTCGTCGCCACCAATGTTGAAGCACTGACTATCAAATAACGGAAGATACTCGTCATAAAGCTCACGCAATAACTTTATACTGGCTGCGTTAGGTTTGAGCGTACTGCCGAAGGGGATATGTTTGCCGCCGAACGGATGGATAAAGCCATCAGGGCATTCAGCTAGATGATGATAAGAGGGATGACGTAACCATCGCTCGAAATGGCCAAAGGAATTTAAATTAGGCACGAGGTCTATAAACCGATCTTCGCAATATTGTCTGATCTTGATAATGTCTGACGCGGTATATGGAGAAGCGTCTTGCCACACTTTTTTGTGGTTTGAAAACGCAAAGGTGTGTTCTGTGTAGAGTTGAATCTGGTTATATTTCAACGTCGAGAACTGATCAATCAGTGTCAGCAGGGTATCCATGGTTGGCACTTTTGTCCGACTGATATCAAGCATGACACCTCGCGCTTTGATATCGGGCCGATCTTTTATGCTGAAACACGGCAGCATAGTTGGTGTCATAGGTGCTTTTTCAAGTAAAACGTGTTCAAAAATCTGCGCGAGTGTTTGCAGAGCGTTATTTACCCCGGCCTCGCTACAGGCCGTTATGCGAAGTGAATCTTGTAGACACTTTATTTCATAGTCCTCAATCACGCTTGCTGCGGCACGTGAGCTTTTAGAATCGTTGTGCGCGCCTTGCTGTTTTGTGGTCCTGCGCGCCTTTGATGCAGGCATGTCGATCCACAATAAAACATGCTCGGCATGAGGTTTGCCGAAGGTAAGTTCTGTCTTCGCAGTTAACTGCATTTGAAATCGATGAATAGTTGCTGCGAGCTTGTCCGAGCAAGGGTTCGATATCGATATATATCGGCGGTGATTGAGAGAAAACTTGCCCTGTCCCATGCGGATGTTTTTAACGGGCGGGTAAAGTGCAAATGTCATATTACTGGTAATCCCTGAAAGGTGCTTACGTTGGGCGCCATATTACATGGAATGGAATCAGCCTTACAAACCCTCTGCAATTTTGATAGTTTCGGTTGTATTGGTTTAGGTCGTTTTAATGCGGGCGCTCAGCGCCGAGATTTATTAATAAAGGGAAAATCTGATGTCGAAATATATCCTGTCTATCGATCAGGGAACGACGAGTTCTAGAGCGATTATTTTCAATGAAAAATCAGAGATACTGAGTGTCGCGCAGCAAGAATTTACGCAAATTTTTCCTGCAGATGGGTGGGTGGAGCACGATCCTGAAGAAATCTGGCAAAGCACCCTTGCGGTTTCTCGAAAGTGCATTGAAAAACTTGGGATTCAGGCGTCAGAAGTTGCAGCGATCGGTATAACAAACCAAAGAGAAACAACAATTGTCTGGGACAAATTAACCGGCGAACCGATTCATAACGCAATCGTTTGGCAAGACAGGCGAACTGCTGAATTTTGTACAGAGCTTGAAGCGCGTGGGTTGGGTCAGGTCGTCACGAAAAAAACGGGTTTGCTGCTTGATGCCTATTTTTCAGCGACTAAAGTCCGGTGGCTGTTGGATAACGTTGATGGTGCGCGAGCGCGAGCAGAACGAGGGGAGTTGTTATTTGGCACCGTCGACTGTTTTCTACTCTGGCGGCTGACCAACGGGCAGAGTCATAAAACTGATGCAAGCAATGCTTCTCGTACCATGCTGTTTAATATCCATTCACAGACTTGGGATAAAGAACTTCTTGATGAGTTATCTATACCTGAGGCTATGCTGCCAGAAGTTGAAGATTGTGCAGCGGATTTCGGCACAGTTTCAGCGGAGCATCTTGGCGCAGAGATTCCTGTAGGTGGTATTGCAGGCGATCAACAGGCAGCTTTGATCGGTCAATGTTGTTTTACCCCCGGTATGACCAAGAGTACCTACGGTACCGGTTGTTTTGTCATCATGAACACAGGTGAAAAACCCGTTGAGTCATCAAATAGATTGCTCACTACCGTCGGGTATCGATTAAATGGAAAGGTTTCCTACGGGCTAGAAGGCAGTATCTTTGTTGCCGGTGCTGCGGTTCAGTGGTTGCGCGACGGCATCAAGTTAATATCCGATGCGTCGGAAACGGAAGCGATAGCAACCTCGCATCCTTCTTCCAACGGCGTCTATCTCGTGCCTGCCTTCACAGGTTTGGGTGCTCCCTACTGGGACCCTGATGCAAGGGGTGGCATTTTAGGGCTGACAAGAGACAGCAGTATCGAAGACATAGTGACCGCGACATTGCTATCGGTATGTTACCAGACCAGAGATTTGCTGGAAGCGATGGCAAAGGATGGTGTCATGCCAACAATTCTTCGGGTAGACGGCGGTATGGTCGCGAATAACTGGGTTGCTCAGGGTCTTGCAGACCTGGCACGAATTCCGGTTGACCGCCCTGAAGTAACCGAGACTACAGCACTCGGTGTAGCCTACTTGGCAGGCCTTCAGGTTGGCATTTATGATTCGTTGGAGGAAATATCATCGCAATGGCTAAGCGAGCGGGCTTTTCAGCCTCAGATGGCGCAGAGCGAAAGCAACTCGCTCTACCAAGGATGGCAGGAAGCGGTTGCTAGAGTTCGAACCCAGCCATAATCTCATATTTTTGTTGTGACCCGAATCAACAAAGTGTGCATGTGCATGACGCCCGCGATGGTAAAAATGCAGTTTGTAGGCGCAGCTCTCTACGACATAAACCTCACAATTTTTTGAGTTTATGACACAAGCCTAACGCGTGTCTGCTTATAGAGTAAGGGCTTTCAGTTATCAGCAAGCGATGTGATGCGATTAAAACACTTCGATTGAAGTAGGAAGATCATTCACTCAAGTTAACCCCGTGTTGAGGTGTCGTATATCTCGATACTGATACTAAAAGTGTGTCCTCAATTTTGCTGAGCGCTGATTCTGCATGATACGTGGCTAAGGATGCTGGACTTATTGCAGGATATCGCTGCCGATTGCCCAAGGCTTTGGCATAGAAAAGAAAGTGCCGATAACGAATCTTTTGACCTCGTAAAGAGGCTACTTGACGTAGCCTTTTTTACGTTTTGACGATGGCTTCTCAGATTTCCTCGATTAGTTCGCAAACGAGGTCCACCATGAGGTCAGCCTCCTCATTGGAAAAAATAAGCGGCGGCAACATACGGATCACGCTATCGCTGGTTACATTGATCAGGAGCCCTTTGTCCTTGGCTTTCCTCGAGAGTTCCGGGCAGGGTGCGTCTAACTCGACGCCGAGCATAAGACCGGCGCCGCGAATGTCTTTGACGCATTTTAATCCCGCCAGTTTGTCTCGAAATCGATCTTTGATTCGCTCCCCCAACTCTGCCGCTCGTTCCGGTAGTTTTCGGGACAGGATCTCATTTACAGTTGTAACGGCAACCGAGCTGGCAAATGGATTACCACCAAAAGTAGATCCATGATTGCCAGGAACGAAAACTTCAGCAGCCTTACCCTTCGCCATACATACGCCGATGGGAATACCGTTTGCTAGTCCCTTCGCCGTAGTGAGTAGGTCAGGTACGATACCCGCCTGCTGATAATTGAAGAAGGTGCCTGTCCGGCCGTTACCACATTGCACCTCATCGAGTATCAAAAACCAATCGTTATCGTCACAGATCTTGCGAAGTGTTTGCAGATAACCGGCATCGGGTATACGTATTCCGCCTTCACCCTGAATTGGCTCTACCATGACCGCCACAATGCTGCTGTTATTTCTAGCGATGTTTTCGATAGCTTCAACATCGTTGAAAGGTGCGCGAACAAAACCGTTAAGCAGTGGTTCGAAACCTGCCTGCACTTTGCGACTACCTGAAGCCGTCAGGGTTGCCATGGTGCGGCCGTGAAATGATGCGTCAGCGACGATAATCGTTGGCTGATTGATACCGTTTTGTTTGCCATACAGTCTGCTGATTTTAATTGCGCACTCGTTAGCTTCAGCGCCACTGTTACCGAAGAACATGTTGTCCATACCAGAAATTGACTTGAGTAAATCAGCAAGTTCTTCCTGTGCAGGTATACGGTAAATGTTCGATGTGTGCATTAGCTGCGCAGCCTGCTGGCTGATCGCTTCTGTGATGACGGGATCTGCATGTCCAAGTGCTGTTACGCCAAGACCCGAGAGTCCATCAAGATAACGATTACCAGCTTCATCAATTAACCATGCACCCTCGCCTTTTGTGAATGCAACATCCATTCTGCCGTAGGTTTTCATCAGAGATTGAGTCATTTCTAATTCCCGCTGGAAAAAGCAGCCGATAATAAACTAGTGAAGGCTTTCAGGAAACACCGTAATCCTTCAAAATGTCGCTAATATTGCGGATTTGGACGAATTTATGTCGCCGATTGAACTTTCCATATTGGTGAGCCGGGTTGAATCAGTTTGTGATGAGATGGGTGCGGTGCTGCGGAGGGCAGCATTTTCGCCGAATATCAAGGATCGCTTGGATTTTTCTTGCGCACTCTTCGATGCAAATGGCGGGCTCTATGCTCAGGCTGCTCATATTCCGGTGCATTTAGGAAGCATGGCCTACGCCATGGCGGATATTGTGTCGGGTCGAGATTGGCGTGCTGGTGATGTATTGATAATAAATGATCCGTTCTTGGGGGGTACGCATCTGCCTGATGTCACGATGGTGGCACCACTGTTTTATGACGATATTTTGCTTAGTTTTGTGGCGAATAGGGCTCACCACGCCAACATAGGCGCCGACACACCAGGATCGATGCCGGTCTCCAGTTCGATAGAAGAGGAAGGCGTAATTATTCCGCCTACATTTATCTATCGGGAAGGTGAAGCCGTGTGTAATCTTGAACCAGGGTTGGCGGCTTTAATGCAGGGTCCCTCTAGTGGAGACTTCTCTGCTCAGTTGAGTGCTGTTCGAGTAGGTCTGTTACGCCTTGATAAATTAGTTAGAGGCATCGGTAGTCAGGCGAAGACGTCGGGGGTGCGGAAAAGCCCGCTCGATTTCTCGAGCGCGATCAAAGAGATAAACCTATACGGGGAACGCATGGCGACGGCTATGGTGAATAAGATTCCCAATGGCAGCTATGCGTTCTCTGATGTTATGGACGATGACGGATTTGGTAACTTTGACGTACCAATCAACATAAAGTTGAATGTAAGCGATGATGTGGTCGATGTTGATTTCACTGGTACTTCACCCCAAGTTAGGGGAAACATAAACTGCCCAATATCAGTCGCTGCGGCGGCAGTCTTCTACGTCTTTCGATGTTTATTACCCGCCGAGGTGCCAAATTGTGCGGGTACCTTTGCGCCTATTCGAATTTCAGCGCGGCGGGGATCTTTGGTCAACGCGAACAGACCTGCCGCGACTGCGGCTGGAAATGTTGAAACGTCAATGCGTATCGTTGATGTCGTACTCGGTGCCTTGGCAAAAGCGCTGCCTGATCAGATTCCTGCAGCCTGTCAGGGGACAATGAACAATGTGGCGATGGGTAATCATCAGTCGCCAGTTCCATGGGATTACTATGAAACGATTGGCGGCGGGCTAGGTGCTTCGGCGGGCAGGGCTGGTCTTTCTGCCGTGCAAGCGCATATGACCAACACCTTAAACACGCCTATAGAAAGTGTGGAGAGTCATTATCCTCTTCGGGTGACAACCTATGCTATTCGGAAAAAATCTGGCGGTGATGGTTTGCATCGAGGTGGAGACGGTTTAATACGAGAGCTGGAGTTCCTTGCAAATGCCGATGTTACACTGCTCACTGAAAGGCGAACGCATCAACCTTGGGGGCTAGATGGCGGCGGGCAGGGTACCTCTGGGAAAAATACATTGGACGGAAAGGTACTTGGGAGCAAAGCCAGCATAAGCGTAACATCCGGCCAAAAGATAAGGATAGAGACACCCGGGGGTGGTGCACTAGGTCAAAAAACACTCTGATTCATGCACGAATGCCGTTACAATAGGCCTGCCAGAAATGGCACCGTTAGATTAATTGCGGGCGAGCGCCCAGAGACATATTCCATGGATATTATTGAAACAATTAAAGATCAGGTCACGAGCAATCCTATCTTGCTCTACATGAAAGGATCGCCTGATGCGCCTCAGTGTGGGTTCTCCTCTCAGGTTGTGCAGGTGATGATGGCTTGTGGCGAACGCTTCGCTTACATAGACATACTGTCAAACCCTGAAATTCGAGCAAATTTGCCGCAGTTTTCCGATTGGCCAACCTTTCCTCAATTATTTGTAGAGGGTGAGTTAATTGGTGGCTGTGACATTATTGTTGAGATGTACCAGTCTGGAGAATTGTTGCCAATAATAAAAGCAGCTGCTCCTAAAGAAGATGATGCGCAGTAAACTTCGCGAGGCATAGCGCTCGCGCCTGAAAACACATAATCTTCAAAGAGGACCCGAACTTCTGTCGGTACCCGCTTCTTTCAGAGGGGTGTTTTGGCTGCCGATGGTTACAAGAGATACCTTGTAGAGATTGAAGCGCTTGCATTCACGACCGTCGACGGGAAAGCGCGCGAATCCCGCCTTGTTCAGATGCCAGCGGAGATTTTGATGGAAGAAAGTGTTAGCTGGCACTAGCTCATACTGGACTTGCATAGTGGTCGTATTTTCGGGCTTGCAGGTAAATACGCCATTGATCTGCTAGCGTTTGCGTTCACCTTAATGGCGATCACAGCTTTAATGAACAGGGGCCGTAGAGCGAAAATGTGAAAATGCAGGGTGAAAGGACGTAATGTATCTGTATTCCGACCAACCTCCCTTGTATACTCATTTTTGGACATCCTGGTGGCATTGACCGCAACAATGGCCGCGACAATGACCAAACATAACGACCGAAACAACAAGCAAGTAGAGAGGAAAATCCTATGGATTTGAAAGGTAGTAACACTGAACAAAACTTAAAAGACGCATTTGCCGGTGAATCTCAGGCAAATCGACGTTATTTGTATTTTGCAGCGAAAGCAGACGTCGAGGGTTACAACGATGTATCTGCAGTTTTCCGCTCAACAGCGGAAGGCGAGACCGGCCATGCTCATGGTCATCTGGAATATCTTGAAGCCTGCGGCGATCCTGCAACAGGGCTGCCAATTGGCGGCACTGCAGACAATCTTAAAGCTGCGGTTGCTGGCGAAACACACGAGTACACCGATATGTACCCCGGTATGGCGAAAACAGCCCGCGATGAGGGCTTTGATGAGATTGCTGACTGGATGGAAACCCTTGCCAAAGCTGAGCGATCACATGCTAATCGCTTCCAAAAAGCATTGGATTCGTTAGACAGCTAGTCAGTTATTTGATGTAGAGAAAAAAGAAAACCGCGTTGTCACTGAACGCCCAGTCCATACATCGCGGTTTTTATTCTAAATAGTTCAGCCCGCCTAGATCTTCCCACCGATTGACAATTTGGCAGAAAATTTGTGCCGTTTTGTCGCAGTCATAGATGGCTGAATGGGCCTGGTTGGCATCAAATGAAATACCTGCTACGCCGCAAGCGCGAGCGAGCACTGTTTGTCCGAAGGCAAGACCACAGAGTGTTGCCGTGTCAAAGGTTGAGAATGGGTGAAATGGGTCGCGTTTGATGTTGCAGCGTTCGGCAGCAGCTTTAAGAAACCCATGATCAAAAGACGCATTATGGGCGACCATAATGGCCCTCTGACAGCCGGTGTCACGGATCCGCTGGCGAACGGCCCGAAAAATCTCGTTGAGGGCTTCTTCTTCCGGAACAGCATTCCTCAGTGGGTTGTCAGGATCAATGCCAGTAAATTCCAGTGATGCAGCCTCGATGTTTGCGCCAGGGAAGGGGTCAACGTTAAAGAAGTGTTTTTCGAATGGCACTAGACGACCCTTGTCGTCCATATCGAGAATCACCGCCGCAAACTCGAGCAGTGCATCTGTCGCTGCATTAAATCCACCGGTTTCAAGGTCCACTACAACGGGAAGATATCCCCGAAAACGGTCGGCGATGGGTTCTCTTGCATTGCTCAAGATTTTTCTCCAATCAAGCTGTTGCTTGCGGCAACACGCCAGTTCACTGTGGCGCCTGCTCGTAATGGTATCAGCTGATCATGACCGAATGTTTGGGTTAGCGGAACTTCCCAAGGTTCTTCTATTAAGGTGATCGTGTCCTTGTTTCTGGCGAGTCCATAAAAGTCTGCTCCATGGAAGCTGGCAAAACCCTCGAGTTTGTCCAGCGCGTTTTCCATAGCAAATACTTCTGCATAAAGTTCGATGGCAGCATGTGCGGTATAGCAACCGGCAGCACATCCGCACGCGTTTTCTTTGGCTGTTTGTGGATGCGGCGCTGAATCTGTGCCTAGGAAAAATTTGTTACTGCCTGATGTTGCCGCGTTGATTAGCGCCTGTTGGTGAGTGTTGCGCTTTAACACAGGCAGACAATAATAGATCGGTCTTATAGCACCGCTCAGAAGATCGTTTCGGTTGTACAACAGATGATGAACGGTGATAGTCGCCGCAACATTTGGGCTGGCACTGTTAACAAAGTCGACAGCGTCCGACGTTGTGATGTGTTCCAGTATGACTTTTAGCTCTGGAAATTTCTCGCAGATAGGAGAGAGCTGTTGTTCAATAAAAAGCGCCTCTCGATCGAATATGTCTGTGGTTGGGTCAGTAACCTCGCCATGAATAGACAAGGGCATTCCCTGATCCTGCATGGCTTCGAATAATGGGTAGAGAGACTCAATTTGATCGACGCCCGCAGCCGAATTAGTTGTTGCTCCGGCAGGGTACAACTTAAACGCATGTACGATCCCTGACCTGCATGCTTCGCTTACGGTCGTAGCATTGGTTTGCGGCGTAATGTAGAGCGTCATCAGCGGCTCAAAACTGTCTTGTCCCTCTTCATTGAAATGGCCAGGCCTGGCGCACTCGAGTATTCTTTGTCGGTACGCCTTTGCTGCCTCGGCATCGGTCACAGGCGGAACCAGATTTGGCATGACAATCAGCCGGCCAAAATATCTGCTGGCATCTGCTACGCAGACCGGGAGATAGTCTTTATCGCGTAGGTGGATGTGCCAGTCGTCTGGGCGAGTAATTGTGAGTTTCCGTGCCGGAGATGATGATTCAGCCATGGGTGGTTATTGATAGCCTTCTGCTTTAGATGAGTGAACAACGAATACTGCTTTGAAGTGGTTTGAGCAAACAAAGTCTTTTCGTGTGCTGTGCTATGCGATCATATCATGTTCAAAATGAGACGTGTTGCTCCATCAGTCGGGGATGTAAGAAAATCTGGGTGAAGCGCGTTGCTTGGAATAACCGTCAGATAGGAGATACATCATTAAATGAAAAGATTTGAAGCCATCGTTTTTGATATGGACGGATTGCTTCTCGACAGTGAGCGAATTGTGCTGGATGCCTTTCTGCTAGTTTGCGAACACTTCGAGCTTGGTGACAGAACAGAGCTGCTCAAACAATGTATCGGCACCAACAGGGACTATACCCGAGCCAAAATGACCGAAGCCTTTGGTTCGGTTGTCGATTTCAACGAATTTCAAAATCTCTGGATGTTAAAACATGAGGAAATTGTTGGCGACGACGCGATGCCTCTGATGGATGGCGCCAGGGAATTACTAGATCTCATTCAGCAGCTGGGTATACCTCGGGCAGTTGCAACGTCTACGAGGACAGCGCATGCTCTGGACCGACTGGGAAAAGCAGGTTTGCTAGACTATTTCGAATTCGTTGTTGGTGGCGATCAGGTCGCGAACAGCAAGCCGGATCCCGAGATTTATCTTGCTGCAACCCATAAGCTGGGTTGTAATCCTGCTCGTTGCTTGGCATTCGAGGATTCAGAAAATGGCGTTAGGGCGGCACTCGGCGCTGGTCTCCGTGTGATACAAGTGCCAGATTTGGTTGTACCTTCCGCCAATGTGCGCGCATTGGGACATACCATTTTGGCAAGTCTGCGCGATGTGCCCGGCTATGATTTCGACTGAGGGAAAGACTTAAATTCCGTCGTTCCGTCTCTCGCGATCTGTGGAGCCAGGTCTACCTCCCAGGTAAGGTATTGCTCCATCGCGCTCTCCAAGCTCTTGTCTTTGTCATTAAAATCATAGGGTTTGTACCAAACGTCAGTTGTCTCATCAGCCATCTGGGTGAAACCGTGTTCAAGAGACTCGCCAAGCGCCTTCCAGGCTGCTGTGCCACCCTCGAGCACCATCACCTTCAGGTGGCCCTCCTTGGCGTCATCAAAAGCAAGCGCGGCAAGCTGTCCGTCGGGGGAGGTCAAAACGATTAGTTCGTTTTCATTTGCAAATCCAAGATTGTCTGGCATGTGAGATCGCACAGTGAACCAGGCGCCAGGAATATGTCCCTGATCGCGATATTGCAAGCTGGTTGCTAGATCGGCGATGTGAACCTTCTCTGGTCCGGCTAATGCCTCTCTTAATCTTTCGGCGCTGATGTAATCAATGGGTTGCTGATTTAAGTTGGTGATTTGTTGTTGCTGATGGCCAGATTCGGTGAACTGCGCTTCAATACCATAAAGCACGTGAACATCGTGCCAGCCCATTTGAATTAACCACGAAGCACTCATACTCGCCCTGACGCCCGTATCATCTATTAATACCAGTCTTGCTCGCCGTACGCCGACGTATAGATCGGTTGCCTGAACCAGTTGGCCTCCTGGTGCCGATTTTGACCCAGGCAGGTGAGCATGTTGGAACTCGGCGGGATCACGCACATCGAGTAGGTAGGTCGTTCTTGTAGTGTCCCTTTGCCAAGTGCTCACTTGAGCATAGTCCGTGACCGAGACCTCAAACCGGTCTCGGACCATTGCGGCGCGCATTTCGGCCACCACGAGGGCATCTGGAGACACCTCATCAAAGTTTCGGCTTTGACCTCTCTCCAGCTCGAAACCCGCTAAATGCCAACCCATGGTGCCATTTTCAAGCGCAACGACCGGATTAGGAACACCGGCATTTATTAACGACTGCGCACCGATAATACTTCGTGTTCGCCCGGCACAATTAACCACGACGGTTGTCTCAGGGTTGGGTGCGAGATCGTGTATTCTATAAGCCAGCTCTGCGCCCGGCACATCAACACCGTTGGGTATGTTCATCTTGTGGTATTCATTGAAGGGGCGGCTATCAAGCACAACAATATCTTCCCCATTCGCTGTTTTTGTTGCGAGGTCTTCCGCGGAGATGTGAGGCGTTCCAGCGTTTGCCTCAACAAATTCTCCAAACGCCTTGCTGGGTACATGTACGCCAGAGAATAGTTCGTAGCCCGCTTCATGCCAGGCCTCGATACCTCCTTCTAATCGTCCCAAATTCGCATAACCGAGCGCAGCAAGCCTGTTTAATCCTTTTTCACTGCGTTTGGTGTCCAAATAATTGGTGCAGACAACAAGTAGAACTGATTTTCGCGGAACGATTCTCTCGATGAGTATTTCGAGGTGGCTGAGTGGGCAATTTGCGGCAAATAGCAAGTGGCTCTGTGAGAAAACGCCACCCTCTCGGAGGTCAATGAGTGCCAACTCATTCGGTCCGGTGATCAGATCTCTTAGCTGTTCAGCGGTGAAAGATCTTACTGCCACATTTTTCAAAGTATTTTCCTCTTATTATCGTGCGCGTCGTATTTAAGTATGACGCGTTGATCCTGCATCTCTGACTGTGCGTTCGATCAGCGCTGTATGGGGGCCATGCATGTCTTTTAGTGAGGCTTTCAGCGTTTAAGTTAGCATGTCGCCGGCGTCAGCAGAAGTCGGAGTTGGGCGCATCACCACGCTGATCTATTGGCGGTGTGGCTCTACACGCGTCTGGAACCAGTCGCAAGACGCTTGCTTTGGTAGAGATCAAGCGTGATCAGAAGACTAATTCAGTCATCATGCTGTCATCGAAAAAGTACAGCGTCTGGCGGTTTGTCGTGGTCAAGCCGGTAGTCTAGGGCTGGTCATCGGTGTCATAAAAAACCTGGTTAATCGGGTCTCGACTTCGCCCGGTTAGTGGTACCATACGCGTTTTTCGAATTGGAGCCTTGCGATGGCTGAGATCAACAAGATTGTATTGTCTTACTCTGGCGGACTTGATACCACGGCAATACTCAAATGGTTGCAACAGAAGTTTGATTGTGAAGTCGTGACATTCACCGCGGACCTCGGCGACGGTGATGATTACTCTCCTGTGCGCGAGAAGGCGCTGAAGTCCGGTGCCGTTGAGGCCTTTGTTGATGATGTCCGGGAAGAGTTTGTCAGAGATTATGTTTTCCCAATGTTCCGTTGCAACACCATTTACGAGGGAGAATATCTGCTCGGTACTTCTATCGCTCGCCCCTTGATCGCCAAGCGTCTTGTGGAAATTGCGGCTGAAACGGGCGCTGATGCAATCTCTCATGGGGCAACGGGTAAGGGAAATGATCAGGTTCGATTTGAACTTGGCGCTTATGCTTTGAAACCCGACATCAAAGTGATTGCACCCTGGCGTGAATGGGATCTGACTTCGAGAGAATCGCTGATGCAGTTTTGTGAAAAGCACCAGATCGAAGTCGATAGAAAGCATGAGGGTGAACGTTCGCCTTACTCTATGGATGCCAATTTGCTCCATATCTCCTACGAAGGAGGGATTCTTGAGGACCCAAATGCAGAGCCAGAGGAAGCGATGTGGTTGTGGTCTGTTTCTCCCGAAGCAGCGCCGAATCAAGCGACCTATATCGATTTGACCTATCAAGACGGCGATGTGGTTGCGATTGATGGCAAGGCGATGACGCCCGCGGAGGTACTGACTTACCTAAACAAGGTAGGTGGAGCGAACGGAATTGGAAGAACAGATATTGTCGAAAATCGCTATGTAGGCATGAAAGCACGCGGCTGCTATGAAACCCCTGGGGGTACGATTCTACTCAAGGGACACCGAGCCATGGAATCAATTACCATGGACCGCGAGCTGGGACATTTGAAAGATGAATTAATGCCACGCTATGCGCAACTGATTTACAACGGTTACTGGTGGTCGCCGGAACGCCTGGCGTTACAGGCTTTGATTGACCAGTCACAACGGTATGTAAATGGCGTCGTTAGACTGAAACTTTATAAAGGCAATGTCGTTGTTGTGGGTCGAGAATCTGCAAGTGATTCTTTGTACGATGGACGTATTGTCACTTTCGAAGATGATGCAGGCGCCTACGACCAGCAAGATGCTGCAGGATTTATCCGGTTGAATGCGCTTAGGCTTAAGGTCGCTAGCACGAAGGGGCGAAAGCTGGTCTAAATCCGGTTTCTACTTATCGTCAAAGGCTGTTCTCGCGGGCGTTATGCTTCGTCGAGATCGGCCTTTTTCTTTTTATATTCGCACAACTCATAAATCACGCAGGCGCCACACTTCGGGTTCCTAGCCGTACAGATATAGCGTCCGTGTAATATTAACCAATGGTGCGCATCAATAATAAATTCATCCGGAATCACCTTTAACAATTTCTTTTCAACATCAACCACGTTCTTGCCGGGAGCAAAGTTGATCCTGTTTGATAATCTAAATATGTGCGTGTCTACCGCCATTGTCGGTTGACCAAAAGCCGTGTTCAAAATGACATTTGCGGTCTTTCTACCCACGCCCGGCAGGGCTTCGAGATCTTTGCGATTATCCGGTACAACGGAATCATGTTTTTCTACCAATATCCGACAGGTTTTAATCACATTCGCCGCCTTGGTGTTAAACAGGCCGATTGTCTTAATGAAGGATTTCACGCCCGCTTCTCCGAGCGCTAGCATCTCAGCGGGCGTGTTTGCCGCTTGATATAACCCTTCTGTTGCCTTGTTAACGCTCACGTCGGTTGCCTGTGCGGACAGCAAGACAGAAATCAGCAGTTCAAAGGTTGATGAGTACGCGAGTTCCGTTGTTGGCGTTGGATTTTCATCTCGGAGCTTCGCCAAAATTTGATAACGCTTGTCTTTATTCATGTTGCATTAGCCAGTTTTTAGCCGCCAAAAGGCATCCAAAGGTGAGAAAG
>CAXRCG010000264.1:0-3238 GCA_964228885.1 Pseudomonadales bacterium
GGTTGATGAGCCTACAGGTAACCTTGATACCCAAAACGGCGATGCCGTTATGAAACTATTGATGACCTTAAATCAACAAGGCTCCACGATTGTGATGGTAACCCATGACAGCAGATACAGCGGGCTCGCTCATCGCCAAATACAGCTGTTAGATGGAAAAATTGTAGGTAAAAAGCAGCTGCAGACGTCCCCCGAAGTCCCCTCAAAGAATAAGGACGTAGCATGAGACTTTACATCAATGCATTTAAGCAGGGCATTCAAAGAATTTTTAGTTTACCTCGGCTTAGTTTGCCACTTATCAGTACCTTGGGCTTAACGCTCGCCGCTGTATTGAGTGTTGTGGCAATTTCAAACACATTATTGTTTAAGCCACTTCCAGATATAAACGAAAACGATCTCTATCAAGTGGACTTGCAGATGGCGTTTAGCGAAGGCCTAAACGTGCAGTTTTTTAGCGACCCTAGACGCGTTGCGTCAATTAAAAAGCGTTATGGTGATGAACTGTCATGGGGCCACGTTACCCCTAGTACTGCAAATATTGAATTAGGTGGCCAGCCACTAGAAGTCACGCACTTTGATTCGGTAGCCGGTTCACCTGAGGTACTGGGTCTTGCTCTGATTACCGGACAAAGCAGCGATATTCAAAATGTAGAAGAAGGTGTGTGGATATCAAAAAGTCTCTGGCAATCAGCATTGAATGGCAACGAGGATCTCAACGGCAAAACCTTACGGCTTGATGGCGAAGACAGACCTATATTTGGTGTTTTCGATGACTTCGCTAGTTTGAATGCTGTCGGTCTAAACAACCAATCGACACAACAAGTATGGCGCTTTCGAAACTTTGATACCTTGTTAGAAACACCCGACACCATAAGTTTGAATTTAGGCACTATGACTTTCGTTAGAGGCCCAAAGACGAGCATGCCAACAACCGCAGAAATTGAAGCTTGGTATGTAGACTATGTAAACAATGAAATTACTGTAGAACGTGCTAAAACCTTTTTATTGAGCAAGACTGTTGAAGGTCAGAAAACAAGCTATCGCGACGCTTTTATTGGCGATAGTCAACGCTTAGCATTTGTATTGATGTTCGCCATGTTTAGCTTGTTAATAATGGCGTGCTTAAACTTACTCAATATGTTTATTGCACATTATCAAAGCCGTAATAAAGAGTTTGCCATACATATTTGCAATGGCTCTACATTCGCAAGGTTACGAGGGTTGGTCTTTAGCGAAAATTTGCCGATGTTCATTGTAGCGTCAATGTTAGGGCTACTGGTTGCTGAATGGCTAATGGAGCTTCTTCCCGTACTTGCAGGTGATAACCTTCCCCTACTGGATTATATCCACCTAGACACGCTGAGCATTATTATAGCGTTATCAGTGGTGCTATCTATCAATGCTGTATTCGCGGTTATAGCATTAATTTACATCGATAAAAACGCCTTAACCGACAGCTTAAACTCAAGCGGGAAAGGCACACCTGCTCAGCAAAACCAGCTGATCAGCAAAGCGCTTATGGTGTTGCAACTTATGCTTGCCTGCGTATTGCTCACTGGTACCAGTATCTCGGTGAAAGACAGCTATGACGCAGCTTACACCGACTTAGGTTATAGCATGCCCAACGCCTATGAGGTTAGCATGCAAATTATTGATGATGACTGGCAAGAAACTATGCGCGAGCAAGGGCGACTTCGCGGTGATGAGTGGCAGCAAGTTAGACAAGACTTTGTCACACGTTTATCAAATTTAGACGCTCAAGTACTTGATGTGGACGTGTTACCACTCACTAGCAACGTCAGTCTGCGCGCCTTCCCAGATCCAGACACGGGTAACTCAGTGATGGTCCGCCCGGTAATGTGGGCCCCAAAACTCATTGAAACCTTTGATATAACCTTGTTGGCTGGTCGCAACCTTACCCCAGACAAAGCAACGCTTTCAGAAGTCCTCATTGCCAAAGCCTTTGCCATAGAGCGAGCCGGTGAAGACAAATGGGAGTCGATGGTCGGTAAAGAGATACGCATGGGAGAAGAAGAGGAAGATATTTTTCTGGTCGTGGGTATAGTTGAAGATATTGTTCCTTTGCCAGCGGGCACACTGAACGTCACTGCGCCAGAGATCTATTTCAAAGATCCCAATGAAATTGACTTCAACCGCTTGTCAGCTGTAGTCGTTATGCCACAAGGTAATGAACTCACCAGAGAGCACGTTGAACAAGCCGTAAAAGGCATTGACCCGAGACTAAACGAAGTACAAGTTGAAGGTATGGTTCAAAGGTGGGACGCCGTAACAGAAACAACCCGATTAAATATGTATATTGTTGCTGGATTAGCACTATTAACCCTAGTACTCGCTGCTATCGGAGTGTCAGGACTAAGTCAAATGACAGCCAGTCAAAAACGCTATGAATTGGCAGTTCGCATGGCGACTGGCGCAAAACAATCTAGATTACTTCAATTACTTCTAAAAGATTCGCTTTGGATGTTGATTACTGGATTAGGATTAGGTGTAATCGCCGCAGTCTTAGCATATCGGTTCGTCCTCGATTTCTTTGCCAGCGCGCCACCATTTGACTGGGCGGGAACGATGACCATCAATGTACTATTAGCATGCGTGATGTTACTTTCAATTGCCATTCCGGGATGGCGGGTAATAACTAGAGATCCAATGCGAGTATTGCGAGACCTATAACAATAATTTAAAAACGACATTGCCCACTGTAAAAATCAGTCACTACGTGATTACAATACAGTGGGCTTTTTAAGGATGACTATGCTTCACGCCAAAGGGTTAATCGCGGTAGTGGATGACGATGACGATATCCGCCTCGCCTTGACCATGTTGCTAACCAACGAAGGCTATCAAGTATTGGAAGCAGATGGCCCTCGCGAGCTGGCTACGATTCTTGCGAGGCAAATGCCTGCACTCGTACTTCTCGATATGAACTTCAGCCGCGACACCACCAGCGGAGATGAAGGATTAGAGATTTTAACTCAACTTATTCAACAAAACGTGCGTACTGTGCTCATGACAGCATGGGGCAAAATTGAACTTGCGGTAAAAGGCATGCAGCAAGGTGCCTGTGACTTTATTGAAAAGCCGTGGAACAACCAAAAACTGATCGCAATAGTAGAATCACATATTAATGCCGCTTCCCCCTTGACAAAAGATGCGCCTTCGAGAAGTGTTGCCAATAAAGATAACTGGATTGCGGAATCTTCTGCCATGCAACAATTGG
>CAXRCG010000265.1:0-15135 GCA_964228885.1 Pseudomonadales bacterium
GTATGTGCTAAACAGCCATGATCAACATGGTACATGTCAAAAAAACGCGTGGTGCAATCCAACAAGTGCCTGATCACCGGTCATGGGTCTTTACCGGGCCTTCACAAGAAGAATTTCAGACAAAGAAAAAGCCGCATTCACAGAGCAAACGCGGCTTTTAATCAGACACTAACAAACCAGACTATGTGTGTGCTTCAACGTAATCCATTGCTTCTTTCACTGTTGTTATTTTCTCTGCTTCGTCATCGGGAATTTCAGTTTCGAATTCTTCTTCAAGAGCCATGACGAGTTCAACAGTGTCCAATGAATCCGCGCCCAGATCCTCAACAAAAGAGGCTTCTGGTGTGACTTCTTCTTCTTTTACTCCTAACTGTTCACAGACCAGTTTCATCACTCGTTCTTTAATAGTGCTCATGTTTAGGTTCACTCCTACGTGATACATTGCAGTCAAGCTGCGCTAGTTTAATGAAATGCCAGTTAAGCGATCAAGTCTTTTTAAGTTTGATTTCAGGCATCGGTTTTTGTCGGTATTTCCTAATGGTGATTAAGTAACAATACTGGCTATCTCAGCGTCACATTCACCCCATGTACATTCCACCGTTAATGTGGATAGTCTCACCAGTGATATATCCAGCAGCATTTCCTGCCAGAAAGCTCACAAGGGCTGCGACTTCGTTTGCCTCACCCAGTCTTCCCGCTGGAACTCTGGAGAGGAGCATTTCTTTTTGTTCGTCTGGCAATGAGTCCGTCATATCCGTGGCAATAAAACCCGGTGCGATACAGTTTACCGTGATGTTTCGAGACGCCAGTTCACTCGCTAAAGACCGGCTGTACCCTTCCATGCCGGATTTTGCTGCTGCGTAGTTACTTTGCCCAGCATTACCCATGCTGCCAACAACAGAGCTGATATTTATTACTCGCCCCCACCTGGCTTTAGTCATTCCTCGCAGGGACGCTTTGGTTACTTTAAAGACAGCATTAAGGTTGGTTTCAATCACGTCACCCCATTCTGCGTTTTTCATTCGAAGAGCGATGTTGTCTCTGGTGATACCGGCGTTATTCACCAAGATAAGGGGCGCGTCGAACTGCCCTTTTATTTCGCCGAAAAAATGTTCTATCGATTCATCTTCCTCGACGCGCAAAACAAACCCACGACCGTTCTCCGCTAAATAGCTGGTAATAGAAGCAGCCCCCGAATCTGTTGTCGCCGTGCCCAAAACAAATGCGCCGCCAGCAGCCAAATTCTCAGCTATAGCCTTTCCTATCCCTCTGCTTGCACCTGTAACGATGGCAACTTTGCCTTTCAGATCGTTCATTTTTCTATTGCCATTCCTTTCGTTACTTCTCGTCTGGATCATTCAAATCTAATTGACATATCCGATCAATTTAGCCCAATTCTGCGAGGGTTTTTTCTAATCCCGCGGCAGAGTTAAGAGAGTGGGAGACTAGCGATTTCTCAATTCTCCGGTTCAACCCAGCCAACACTTTACCGGGCCCACATTCTACTACAGTTTGGATGCCATCATCCGCCATTCGCCGGATTGTATTTGTCCACAGCACCGCGCTATACATTTGCGCGACGAGATTCTCTCTGATTTGTGTTGGATCGCCGCAGACTTCAGCATTTACGTTTTGCACCACCTTGATCTTAGGCTCAGAAAACTGGACTGCAGCTAATTCTAACGCGAGTTTTTCTGCCGCTGGCTGCATAAGGGCACTATGAAACGGCGCGCTGACAGCAAGCGGCATTGCTCGTTTTGCACCTGCCGTTTTGCAGGCTTCTATTGCTCGGTCAAGTGCTGCGTTGTCTCCGGCAATTACCACTTGGCCATTCGCATTAAAATTAGCGGCTTGAACAACCCCCCCCTTCGCGGAAGCGCTTTTGCAGAGCTCAGTCACTTGCTCGTCATCAAGCCCAAGAATAGCCGCCATACCACCTTCACCCAAGGGTACGGCGGTTTGCATGAACTGACCTCGCTTTTGGACAAGCTTTGCGGCGTCTGCAAAAGAAATAACTTCTGCGGCCACCAATGCGCTGTATTCTCCGAGACTATGTCCGGCGACAACAGCGATAGCAGGCACTGTTTGCTCATGCGCCAAGCGCCAAAGAGCAATGCTAGCGGTCAACAGAGCGGGTTGAGTAAATTCTGTTTGATTAAGTTGTTCCACTGGGCCACTTTTAACCAGTGCCCACAGGTCATAACCAAGCGCTTCAGAAGCCTCCTCGAACGTCTCGGATACAACGTTACCTGTTTCGTACACATCTTGTAGCATCCCAACTTCTTGGGATCCCTGACCGGGAAAAACAAACGCCAACTTGCTCATGCTCGTCCTCTTTTGACTAACCTAAATCAAATATGCTTCCAAAAACAAAACGCGGAACCTATGGATTCCGCGTTTATTTGCCATACTTTTGCTTTTTTGTTGCTTCAATCAAGAGAGAAACTAGTCTTCTGCTGAATGCACAACCTTTTTGCCGCGGTAAAACCCGTCGGCAGAAACGTGGTGGCGACGATGAGTTTCCCCAGTGGTCGAGTCCTCGGAGAGGGTTGGCCCTTTGAGTGCGTCATGAGATCGTCTTTGACCACGTCGTGATCGGGTTACCTTACTTTTTTGAACAGCCATTATTCGCTCCTATCAAATTGATTCTTTAACTCCGCTAAGGAAGCAAACGGTTGGTAAGTGTCGATATCACTTTCACCAGATGAAGTAACTGATATAGCATTGTCATCTGAGTGTTGCGCAACGAAACTACATTCCCCTTCGTTATGCTTCGCAACCATCGGCAAACTCACTAAAAGTTCATCTTCTAGCAAATCAACGATGTTGACACTGTCTTCACCGCAAATTACCCCTTCATCATCAGGATTCAGCGCTATTAACGCATCTTCATCTACAACCATCACCCACCTAAAAGATGATTCCAAGTCGGTAGAGAAAGGTTCTAAACAATTTTGGCAAATCAGTTCCAGATTTGCGCTTATATGACCAATAATGAGAGTTCTTTGCTTTTTACCCCGCCGAAATTCCAGTTTAGCTTGTACTTCACCCTTATCATTTGCGATAGACTCTTTAAGTCTTTCAAACGCACTCGCGGGGACAGTACCTTCTAATTTAGTGCTATTACCGGCAAATTTCCGATAATTGACTTCCGCTGGAAGAGGGCCCTTAGACATAAGGGGCGCATATTAGGCTTCACAATCTGGAGTGTCAAAAGAAAATTGCACAAATTCAGTAACATAAGAGCATTCGGCTATGTTTGACGGGACCAAAATTATGCCAAATCTAATTCTCGCATCAACATCACGATACCGCGCAGAAATGCTGACAAAGTGCGGCCTGTCATTTTTACAAAAAAGCCCTGAGTACGATGAGCAGTTTTCGGCTGAAGAACATCCACGCGAAGCTGCATTGAGGTTAGCACGGGGCAAAGCTCAAGCGGTGGCAGATAGTTTAGGCTCCCGAGTTAACGAACAATCTACATCACAAACAGCATCAACCAGTATTATTATCGGCAGTGACCAAGTAGCTTGCCTGAACAATGCTGTCTTAACAAAACCAGGGTCTGCCAATCGGGCAATCGAACAACTAAGAGCCTGTTCCGGACAGTGGGTTAACTTCCATACTGGACTGTTTGTCCTTCACAAGGGCAGTGACGGGAGCGAAACGAAGGAATGCGGCTACATTGAAGAATTCTCGGTAAAGTTTCGCCAGTTGACCATTAGCGAGATCAGGCGCTATGTTGCGCTGGACCAGCCATTAGACTGTGCCGGAAGTTTCAAAGCCGAGGGGCTGGGCCTGACCCTATTCGATGATATGCGGGGTCGTGACATTCACACGCTCTATGGCTTGCCACTCTTACAGCTACTTGAGATTCTGCGAAGTTATGGCATAAATCCTATATCATCACTTTAAGTAAATCTCACAAACAATTGATATATAACTATTTAGCCATTTCTTTCATCTTCTGAAAACCGTTATCTACCGGCGCTTCTACTCTGATTGTCTTCTCACCGGGCTCAGAGGCCGGTATGACAAGTCTGCTGGCATGTAACATGAGTCGTCGCACTCCAAGCCGCTTTAATTCGGCGTCCTGCTTTTCATAACCATATTTCTCGTCGCCAACGATCGGATATCCGGTGTGCTGGCAATGAACTCTCAGTTGATGAGTGCGTCCTGTTACGGGTTGCATGGCAAGCAGGCTATAATCAGCCGATTGCTCAAGTACGGAAACCCTGGTCAACGCAGATTTTCCTTCTGAAGAGACAGAGCTGACTCGCTCACCGCTCTTTAGCGTATTCTTGGCAAGCGGTACGTCTACATGCTGTTTACGCCTCGGCCATTTACCATGCACTACCGCAAGATAGTGTTTTTCCAGACTTGTCTTATTCGACAACATGGACTGTATGCTGCGCAGGCAGCTTCGCTTCTTAGCAATCATTAGACAACCGGAAGTATCTCTGTCTAGCCGATGTATCAGCTCGAGGCTTTTTTGCGCGGGCCTCAATTGTCGAAAAGCTTCAATAACGCCAATCGAAATGCCGCTTCCGCCATGCACGGCGATGCCGCTTGGTTTGTTGATGATGAGCAATCGTTTATCTTCGTAAATAATGGCGTTTTCCAGGGTCTCCAGTAGCCAGTTTCCAGCCAACCTGGTTTCCTCGTCATTCGATGTTCTTATCGGCGGCACTCGCAATATGTCACCCAGTTGCAACTTTACGGAAGCTTTAACCCTGCCTTTATTGACTCGAACTTCGCCTTTCCGAAGAATCCTATAGATTCTGGACTTAGGCACTCCTTTGAGAATCTTGAGTAAATAATTGTCCACCCTCTGGCCGACGGCATTTTCGTCTATTTCAACGAACTGGACTGTTGAGTTATCCACTATTTCTCATCTACAGTTGAATCTATGGGCATATTGTTCACATCTAAAAACCGGTAAACACCAGCAATCTTATAGGTCGCGCTAGGCACTCGACATATGCTGCGGAATGCTAAACTAGTACGCCTAAATGAAATGCTTTGACGACCTTTAGGCGCCTTCATGTTCGAAACGGACGTGAACTATCTATTATAACGCTTTGACGCACTTACATTTGTTGCTATGATACATCGATCTGCGGGAAAGCGCATAACTTGAGCCGATCCGAGATACCTTCAGTAATTTCCAACGCTGAAAAGAGATGAAGCCTTGCAGTAAACTGCACTCAGGCTAGATTGTTCAGGTTTGTGCCTGTTGTTTTATCCTCTTTTTAGGTAAAAAAGTTGGTAACTTGGTACGCCGAAAGCGTTATCAGAGGAGGACCTTTTTTTACGCGAGCGTTAAAAGAGGGAGCTGAAGACAAACTAATATTACATTGTAAGCACTGCTTGGCTATTGCAGCTAGAATCTAAACACTTTGCAAAGCTGACAGCGCTCATGAATTAAGCACTTTTAATACCAATGGCCCTTTTGGTCAGGTATTAAAAGTAAATTAACCGCGCCTTGATGCGCAGACTGAAATCGTCAAATCGGTTTATTACAACAGAGTTTTTAAAACGAGAAGCAAGCTTTTTGAAGCCCCAACGAACTTATTGATATTTGAACATCACCCCACTCCATTATACCGGGGGTATCAATTTATCGGGCGAAAGCAACCTTCTTGGAAAATTCTCTCGGACTGTTTGATCATGCAGTAAAGAATATTGTAAGGCTCTACCCCTGAAGCCACATGATCGGCGAGCAGAGGGTAGCCTTTAATACGGATAGCTCTTCACATTAGGCTTTTTTTATACGCAACATTTTTTATATGCACATTTTAACTAAATGGTTTTATGCATGATTAGCTAGCGCGCTAGCGCAATGAACTACTATAGAGACAAATTTACTTTATAAAAACAGTAACTAACACTCAGATTTGACGATATTTGGCTTGCGGCTCGATAGGCCACACAAAAGCGATATCGTAATGAAAAGAATGCTAATAAATGCAACTCATACTGAAGAGTTGCGCGTTGCACTGGTAAACGGTCAACAACTATATGACCTAGATATAGAAAACAGATCACGAGAACAGAAGAAAGCCAACATTTACAAAGCCCGGGTCACACGCGTGGAGCCCAGTCTTGAAGCAGCCTTTGTTGACTTCGGTTCTAACCGTCACGGTTTTCTCCCCCTCAAGGAAATTTCCCGAGAGTATTTTTCTTCCAACGCTAAAAGCGGTGGCCGCGTTAATATCAAAGATGCGCTAAAGGAAGGTACAGAACTGATTATTCAGGTTGAAAAAGAAGAGCGTGGCAATAAGGGCGCAGCTTTGACAACGTTTTGTAGCCTCGCGGGCAGATATATGGTGCTCATGCCTAACAATCCGCGTGCCGGTGGTATTTCACGCCGAATCGAAGGCGAGGAGAGGGATGAGCTAAAAGCAGCGATGTCCCAGTTAGAAATTCCAAAAAATATGGGAGTCATCGTTCGAACAGCTGGTGTAGGTCGTTCTGCTGAAGAACTGCAATGGGATCTCGACTATCTTGTCAACCTTGCCAATTCAATCCAAACCGCCGCCGCAAAACGAGAAGCACCATTTCTTATCTGGCAAGAAAGTAGCATTATTGTTCGTGCTATTCGAGACTATCTTCGAGACGATATCGGCGAAATCCTAATTGACACGAAGGAAGCTTTTGACAACGCAACACAGTTTGTTGACCAAGTCATGCCTCAGTTCCGCCAACGCATAAAGCTTTATGAAAGCGATGTCCCTCTCTTCAACAGGTACCAAATAGAAGGTCAAATTGAATCAGCCTTTGAGCGGGAAGTAAGACTTCCTTCTGGCGGTTCTCTGGTCATAGATCCAACAGAGGCTTTGGTTTCCATTGATATCAACTCAGCCAAGGCGACCCGCGGCTCAGATATTGAAGATACAGCGCTCAATACCAACCTTGAAGCAGCAGATGAAATCTGCAGACAATTAAGACTACGAGATATCGGGGGGCTGATTGTCATTGACTTTATCGACATGAATGCTGCCCGCAACCAGCGAGCTGTCGAAAATAGAATGCGCGACGCCTTAGAGATAGATAGGGCTCGTGTTCAGGTTGGCAGAATCTCAAGATTCGGTTTGCTTGAAATGTCGCGCCAGCGCATGAGGCCATCTCTTGGCGAAACCAGCGGCGTTGTTTGTCCACGGTGTAGCGGTTTGGGTTCTATCCGAGATATTGAATCTTCGGCTTTAGCTATCATGCGCCTTGTGGAAGAAGAAGCAATGAAAGATACCAGCTCAGAAATCCGAGCATTTGTGCCGATTTCTGTTGCCTCGTACCTTCTCAACGAAAAGAGAGAAGGCTTAACTCAAATAGAGCAACGCACTGAGGTAAGACTAGTCGTCGTGCCTAGCGCGGAACTTGAGACACCCCACTATCGGGTTGAACGTATCAGATCGGCAGATGATGAAGGCCCTGAGGCGAGCTATGACCTGGCCAGCGAAGTTGAGCCGGAAACCTTCGAGAGACAAAAAAAACCAGCGCCTGCGGAGCAGGCTGTTGTCCAGCGAGTAACCCAGCCGACCCCCCCTGCTCCAGCAGAAAAGTCTGTGCCAGCGCTTGCAAACGCTAGCGCAGCAACAAAACCGAAGAAAGGATTCTTCGCTTCGCTGCTTAGTATGCTCACCGGGGCTGGAAAAGCGCCTGCCGAAGAAGCACCAACGCCTAAGAGACAAAATCGTAACAACCGTAACAGAAACAACAATCGTCGTCGGACCAATGATCGTAACCGTAATCGTAACGACCATCGGGATAGCAAAGATCGTGACGGCCGAAACTCAGGACGTAACGACAACAAAAACGATGCTAATCGTAAAGATGCCCGCGGAAACAAAAATGGCTCCCAAAACGAGAGCAAGGGCAACAATCGAAACGGAAATTCAAAACCGAAGAGTGAAGCTAGCAAGGATAAACGCCAGGGACGCAACGGCAACAAAACGGAAGACCAAAATGTTAGCCGCGAACAAACGCTGGCAGAACGAAAAAACAAACAAGGCACTGACAAAAACGCCAATGACGGCGACAAGCGAAATCAGGGCAATCGCCAAAGAGGCGGGCAACGCCGCAGGAGTAATAGAAAGCCAAATACTTCAGAGAAAAGTTCTGCGAGCAACGATACCGTCACGACTGAAGTGTCCGAAGCTATCGACAAAAAGCAGGCTGAAAATCGCTCCGCGCAGCAGCAAACAGAAGTAACTTCACCGATTGTAGCTGAAAAACAGACTTCTGAGACAAACGCAACTCAAGCCGCCAATGTGATAGCAGCAAAAGAGACAGATCAGAACAGCGTTTCAGTTGAAAAGCCTCTTGCTAAAAACACTGAAACACTGGTCAAACAGGAATCAAATACTGATTCGCTTGTTTCCGAAGCGTCCCTTGCAGAGAAAGGTCAAGCGCCTGAAAAGCATCCATCACTGCGGGGGCGAGCAGCAAATGATCCAAGAGACAACCCCGCTCTATCGGCAGCAGGTCCAGTACTAACCAACGTTGAACCCCGCGCACCAGTACCAGCGCTGACGCCCGCGGTTCGTTCGATAGATGAAGCACATCCGAGCACATGGGGGCGCGCTGCGAATGATCCTCGCGGAGGCTCTATGACTGATAAAACATTCGCGGAAGCGACTGGTAACGCTTCTGTCGAAGAGACCACTGAGGCTCATGTCGAAGAGACCGCTGAGGCGCATGTCGAAGAGACCGCTGAGGCGCATGTCGAAGAGACCGCTGAGGCGCATGTCGAAGAGACCGCTGAGGCTCATGTCGAAGAATCGGCTAAAGCCTCCGGAGAAACGGTTGTTGAACAAACAGTTGTTGAACAAACAGAGGGGAAGATCGATAGCGAAGCGATTACAAGAGATCGGTAGTTAGACCCAGACTAACGCCCCCAGTCGTGCTGAACTGACTACCAGTTCAGGTGTAAAAGACGGGTTCGGTTTCAAGCGACACTCCGAACCTGCTCTTGACCGCTGCAACGATTAAACCCACCAAACCTTCTACGTCTGAATAACTCGCATGGGCGTGGTTTGTGAGCACCAAGGCATGCTGCTCTGAAACCTTGGCACCACCAGACCGCTTACCTTTGAGTCCCGCATGATCAATAAGCCTAGCCGCGGACAACTTTATTTTATTGCCCGGCATATGAAGTCCCGTTACAGTGGGTTGGTTTAATTTGATCATTTCAAATTCAGACAGCGTCACTATCGGGTTTTTAAAAAAGCTACCGACGTTTCCAATCTGCTCGGGATTCGGTAACTTACGCTCTCTGATCCGGATTACAGCATCGCTAACGACTTTAGCCGAAAGCACCGATTCTGACTCAAGCTCTGATTGAAGCTCGGGATAGTCCAATCGGGGAATAAACCGGTCAGAAAGTTCCAGCGTAACATCAGTCACGACATACTTGTCTTTTGAGTCTTGCTTAAAAATGCTAGTTCGATAACCGAATTCGCACTCGCTGACATCGAGACTAAGCAAATCTAATGTTTGACGGTCAAGTACCGTGACGGTAGAAATTACCGATTCTATTTCAACCCCATACGCGCCGATGTTCTGAATAGGAGCGGCGCCCACGCTACCCGGAATCAGGGATAAATTCTCCAAACCGAATAACCCCAGCCCAAGAGTAGCAAGCACGACCGAGTGCCAATTTTCCCCAGCTTTCACCTTAACAATATTGTCCGTTACTTCAATACCACCCAACATGACTCGAATCACCAAACAATTCAAAGATGGAGCTAGAACGACATTGCTTCCGCCACCCAGCAGAACCGTGTCAATGTTCCGCCTCTTAGCAAACAAGAACGCTTCTCGGAGATCCTCACAGTTCCGTGCCTCAACGTAATACCTTGCGATAGACGGCAGACCGAAGGTCGTCAAGGCAGCAAGTTGCTTGTTTTCCTCAATAAACAAACTTAGCCGGCCTCTTCCTGACAAAAGATCGTATTAAGCGTCTGTTTCGACGACTAGCGCCAACACTTCATCGAAAGCGTCTTCTGCCAACTTTTCCATTTCTGCATTAGACCGATCCTGGATGGGATGTCCTACGAACACCTTCGATGGATCGAACCCAAGCGACCGGGCTTGACTTGCAGCAGCTTCAACAAACTCCGTCGAAGCGATAAAACCACCAGGAATTCCACGTCGATCAAGATCCATAATGTCATGCAAACTGCACGACGTGCATGAACCTCAGTCAGCAAGCGCCTCAATGACCACGTCGCACTCCGTCGCTATTTGCTGTTTCAGTTCTGTAGGGGCGATCCGCGTGAAAGTAGGTTTGCTATAACGTTTAGTATGAATCCCTTTTTGCCCCAACAAGTCGTCAATCCGATCAAGGAAGATGTCTCCTCTCGGCTTTGAGATATTAAGCAGCCCTACCGTCAGCCCCTTTAGCGACTTAGGCTTGGGTAGTGGCACACGTCCGTCCGGGTTAATTTCAGCCGTCGGATCCATTAAAACCATCGTCATATCGAAACTCCTTCTCAATTAAAAACTTATCACTATTCGTGCAATTCGCGTTGCAATATTGCTACCGCTAGTGCCCCACTTTTACCGTGACTGGCACACTACCCATCGAACCGCTGGCGCCCCACCCTGCAATGATCGCTGAAAACATACCAGCTCCGCCACCTGCTCGCACGATGTTTAGACCCCCTGCCCTAAATTTCGGTACGACCTTATCAGCAAACTTATCCGGTAGCCCCTCGGTGATACCACCTGCACCCATGACTAATTCAGCACCGTCAATCTGCAACAAAGACTCGAGTTCAGCTTTTACCCGCGTTTTGCTCCACTCTGCGTCTTTAAAGACCCGTTCATGTTCAGGCGTAATAACTAAGAATGCATCAGCTGCCATCACCATTTTAGGATGAGATGCCACACGTAAACCAGCGGCAAAGGAACGACAGAGGGACTCAGGCGTTCTCGATTTTTGATCAACGATGCCCTGTACACCATCCGCGGCGAATAGCGTCACCGTAGAATCTTCACTCTCGAAGCCGTTTTCCACCGAATAAGAGTCCCAGCAAGAATTAGTTTCATCTTCGGCAAAACAGAACGTGTACTTACCAGGGTTACCCAAAGCGGCTCGGTCCACACCTTGAGGTTTACCACCACCAACATTACGGATAACTAATTGCAGCGCCCGGCCAATCGTAGCATTAGCTCTGTTGCCCTGACCAAGAGCGTTACCTTTCGAGTTCATACCAATCGCTCTAGCAACCGGGCCATTAACAACGACCATAGGGCCAGAGAAATAAGTCGTAGCCAATAAACCGTGCATACAAAACTCATCAAGCAGAGCGGCTTCAACCGCTGCCAGCACTACTGGCATGTATTCTGGTTTGCATCCCGCCATGACAGCGTTTATTGCAACCTTCAGCACGCTACAGGGCGCATAATCAGGGGGCACACTACCTAGGATTTCCTCGGGCGCTCGTCTAGTTCCTTGAAGCATTTTCACTACCCTGAGCTCAGTTGGCGGTACTAACGGCAAGCCATCACTCCAACCGCGGTCATAACACGCTTCAATTTCGTCCTCTCCGTCCTCAATCACTAACCTTCTGGCCTCAAGATCAGCGGAACCAAATTTTACCGCCAATTGATCAAGCATTCCCGGGTCGACTGTTTTCGAGCCACATCCAGGCCTGAATGCAGGAAGATCTTCAGAAAAGTTGAGACCAGTTAGACGTTGCCACTCGTTTCGGTCCCAGCCCTCTGTACGCTCCAGCTCTATGAGCCCACTTTCACTATCAAACTTCAACAAAGTAGGAACCGTTTCAAGTGTATGATTAAAAGAATACTCGAGCTCAGTATCATCGATAACCGGAACGCCCGCAGGAAAGTCAGGGTTGTCCTGAGAGTAAATGGTGATATCGAGTTCATCGATCAACCTCTTCGTCAACGATGCCACAAGCCTACAGGTCTCACAGTCTTCTTTTACAACAAGCACGTACTGTGACATTTTGTTACTTCTCCAGATAGTCGATTGTTCTTTGCAAATCATCCGGCGTATCGATTCCCGCGGGAAATGATTCTCTCGCCTCGTCGGCACAAATTTTCTTGCCTGCTGCCAACACACGCAGTTGCTCCAGTTTTTCACTCTCTTCGAGCGCCGCCACCGGAAGTTTTATGAACTGACGGAGTGCACCAACCCGATAGGCATAAATGCCGATATGGCGTTTGTAAACAATTTCCGAACTTAACGTTTTTCTTTCACCAACAAAGCCATCCCTGCGCCAGGGGATAGGTGCACGTGAGAAATACAAGGCCTGTCCATGATCATCCGTCACAAGCTTCACCAGGTTTGGGTCAAATAGCTCATCAACAGACAGTATTTGTTCGTACAATGTACTCATAAAACAATTATTGTCGGCAAGACATCGTGCTACTTGATTAATCGCTTCGGGCGGAATCAAAGGTTCATCACCCTGAACATTTACGACAATCTCATCTTCCGCCATACCTTGAATAGCGGCAACCTCCTCTATTCTATCAGTGCCCGATTCATGCGTTCTCGCGGTCATTACCGCAGTACCTCCAAATCGATTAACCTCGTTAAGCACTCGCTCATCATCAGTCGCGACTATCACTCGCCGGCACTCACTTTTGATCGCCTGATCATGTACGCGTTGAATCATGGTTTTGCCCAAGATATCGACCAACGGTTTTCCAGGCAAGCGGCTTGATTCGTATCTTGCTGGAATAACGACAGTAAAATCCATTAGCGATCTACTTTTTGTTCAGCGCTCAACACCCTGGCCTCTTCCTGCAGCATCACAGGTATACCATCCCGGACCGGGAACGCAAGCCCATCGGCATAACAAATTAACTCAGCTTCCTGCTTTTTGTAGTCCAGTTCGCCGTGACAAACTGGACACACCAAAATGCTCAGTAATTTTCCATCGACAGTCATATCTTTTTTCTCTAGCAAGTGGTTAAAGGTTTTATTTGCAATTTACTATTAGTTTGCTCACGGCTTATCGATCAACACTCCTGACCTTGTCGAGGATACGCTGGGTCACGTCGCCTTCGAGTAACGCATCAACCATCAAATACCAAAAATCCTGATGAATAAGCTCGGGATTTAAAAGCCGACATTTTACTGCATCTTTTTCAGTCATAATAACGGGCAAACTATCTCCAAACATCAGTTCTGATATCTTGAACCAGTGGTGATCATCAAAATGATGCTCAATCACTTCGAATCCAAGCTGTCTCAAGGATCGAAAAAATCTGTCAGGATTGCCGATTCCAGCAACGCCGTGAACTGTACGTTGCATGCCATGTTCAGCTGCAGGTATTTCATCGCCGGTAATAACGTTCACAAAACTAGTCGGCTGTAAATTCATTACGCTGGGTTCTACCGGTAGGTCAACCGCATCGTCACCATTCACCACGACGAGATCAACATCTGTCAGTCTTGAAGGCGCTTCACGAAGCGGGCCCGCGGGTAAACACATACCATTGCCAAGTCCTTTTCTAGCATCAACAACAACAATTTCAATATCACGCCCAAGTGCGTAATGTTGTAAACCATCATCACTGATTATGACATCGCAGTGATGCACGGCTAACAAATACTTTGTGGCTGCAACTCTATCTCGATCGACGACTACTGGCGTGCCAGTGCGCCGCGCGATCATCACCGCCTCATCTCCGGACAAAGCTGGATCTGTAAAACCTGTAACCTCCAACGGATAAGTCGACGACGTCCCACCATAACCACGACTTACAATACCAGGATGGTATCCTGCTTCACTCAGAAGTCTTGCCAGCGACAATACAAGGGGGGATTTCCCTGTGCCGCCGACATTAATATTTCCTACAATGATTGTCGGCACCGGTGGTAGCCAGTGTTTCGATGCTGAACTTTGTATTCGATGTCGACGGACTTTTGTCAAAAGACTGAAAATCATTGACAATGGACTTAACACCCTCACCCACACTGAATCGTTGTACCAGGCTTTTACCAAGGGATTAAAGTCCCCAGATAACCACGACCCGGATTCAGTGGGCTTTACGACTGGCTGGATCTCAAGAACAGGAGGATGTGTTGTCGATACTGTCTTTTGATCACCCGAGCCACTTACGTTATGCAGCGATGCGTAGAATTGTCCCCGAGCAAGCAAATCGGTATGACTTCCCTGTTCAACGATTCTGCCTTGATCTAATACAAGTATTCGGTCGGCTTTCTCAATTGTCGAAAGCCGGTGGGCAATCACAACTGTGGTTCTATCTTTAGCTACCGCTTCCAGAGCAGACTGGATTTTTCGCTCGGATTCGGAATCCAGAGCAGAAGTTGCTTCATCCAAAATAAGCACAGGTGCATTCTTAAGAAACGCCCTTGCTATGGCTAATCGTTGACGCTGTCCGCCAGAAAGTAATACTCCGTCGTCTCCTACAACCGTATCTATGCCATCTTCCAGTTCGCAGATAAATTCCCAAGCATAAGCCTTTTGAGCCGCTTCGATAATTTCCTCTGTGCTCTTACTTTCTAAATCCCCATAAGCGATGTTTCTTCTCACAGTGTCGTTGAACAGCGTGACACTTTGGGTCACCAGCGACAAATGGAACCGAAGATTCTCCAGATTAATTTCATCAATCGGAATATCGTCAAGAAGAATCTGTCCAGAACTCGGGGTGTAAAATCTAGGTATCAGACTTGCCAGCGTGCTCTTACCGCTGCCCGACCGCCCTACCAGCGCAATGGTTTCTCCTGGCTTGACGGCAAAGCTGATATCCTTGAGAACGAGCGTTTTCTCTTCGCCCTCCTTGTTACCCAGCTCTTCCTCCGAGTCATATGTAAAAGAAACATTGTTGAATTCTAGCTTACCGTCAACCCTATCTATGCTTCGCGCGCCGATATCGGGTTCAGCATTTTCATCAAACAGACTAAAAATATCCTCGGCGGCGGCCAACCCTTTCTGAATGGTAGAATTCACTTCGGACAACTGGCGAATTGGTTTAGCAAGAAGTCCTCCGGCTGTAATGAACGCGATGACGTTACCACTGCCATCCATCGAGTCCACCAACGTAGGGTCGAGCACTAACCACACCAGACATGCTAACGCCATTGAAACAACCAACTGAATTACTGGTGTCGAGATAGACTGAGTCACAACC
>CAXRCG010000266.1:0-25635 GCA_964228885.1 Pseudomonadales bacterium
CCTTCCATGTGTGCTGCCATACCTATGATTGCGCCGACTGTAATCACGCCGGTACCACCAATACCCGCAATCATCACACTCATATTACCCTGGTGATTTGTCAGGTGCGCTGAAGTGTGTGGAACGGGCAAGTCGTTAAACAGATCGTCACTGAAGGTGGTGCCCTTGTTTTTTCTTGGCTCCGCATCTAGCACCGTAACAAAAGAAGGACAAAAGCCATTCACGCAACTGTAGTCCTTGTTGCAACTGGATTGGTCAATCTGCCGCTTTGTGCCAAAGGCTGTTGGCATCGGTTGTATGGAAACGCAGGTAGATTGGACAGAACAGTCGCCACATCCTTCACATACTGCGTCATTGATAAACATGCGTTTAGCCGGGTCAGGAAAAGCGCCGCGTTTGCGTCGTCGTCGTTTTTCCGTCGCGCAGGTCTGTTCATAGATAATAGCCGTAGTGCCACTAATTTCCCTTAATTGCTTTTGCACCCGGTCAAGCGCTTCCCGGTGGTGTAGTTCTATTCCTTGAGGGAGCTTGCCTTGAAATTTTTCAGGATCATCTGAGACTACGACCACTTGACTGACACTCTCGGCGGTCAATTGCCGAACCATTTCCACGACCGAGATCGGACCATCAATAGGCTGTCCCCCAGTCATCGCGACAGCGTCGTTATAGAGTATTTTGTAGGTAATGTTGATACCTGAAGCGACAGCGCCGCGAATTGCCATCAGGCCTGAGTGAAAATAAGTGCCATCACCTAGGTTTTGAAACATGTGGTCCGTACCACTAAAGTGTGCGGCACCAGCCCAGTTCATTCCCTCGCCACCCATTTGCGTGGAAAGCAAAGTATCTTCTCGGGTCAACATAACGATGCCGTGACAACCAATGCCTGCCATCGCCATGCTGCCGTCCGGCACCTTGGTTGAAGTATTATGGGGGCAACCAGAGCAGAAGTAAGGTGTCCTAACGTTTGTTGACGGTGCTGCGTTACTAAATTGCGCGTTTTCGCTAAGGCTATTTTTCAATGCATCATGATGATTCTTGAGCTCGTTCAGGATTTTCTGATGCGTGGCGTCCTGCTTATAGCCATGTTTGTGAATGTCGCTGTAGTTGCGTGTCAATCGCGCCATGATGACTTCAGCTATCATTGCAGGTTCAAGCTGTAAATCACTGGGCAACAGCGTGTCGCCATCTTCATCTTGTTTTCCAACCAGCCTGATCCTAGCTTTCTGATTTATCAGTATCTGAGCAGCTTGAGGCTCAATCATTGCGGTTTTTTCTTCGATGAACAGAAGTTCCGGACGTGCCTTGCTGAAAGCCTTAAGGCCCTCTGGATCAAGTGGCCAGACGCAGCCGACTTTATAGACAGCGATGCCGAGAGCGCTGGCAGATGCCGGATTCAAGCCTAATAGACTAAAGGCCTGTATGACGTCAGAGTAACTCTTGCCGGAGGTAACAATCCCCAAACCTCTAAGGCCTTCTAGTTTAACTTTGTCAATATTGTTCGCCCGTACAAACTTTTGCACCAGCGGTAGCCGAACTCGTTTGATTGTTATGTCCATGCCCTGGGGGTTAAAAGTCGTTCGCTGAATGTTTACCTTCGCAGCATCAAGCCCCCTGTCTGGATATTCAAACGAAAACCTGCCACTGTTCAAACTGACAGTTTGGGTTTGTTCTATGGTCTCATTGGTTGTTTTTAATCCAATCCACAGACCGCAGTAACGGGAAAGCTCCCATCCCAAAAGCCCAAACTCAATGATCTCCTGAACATCGGAGGGATAAAGCACCGGCATATCCAGCGCGCGCATGATCGGTTCACTCTGGTTAACCACGGTGCTGGATTTTCCCGGGTGATCGTCTCCGGCGACCACAAGCACGCCGCCGTTTTTGTGTGTACCAAAGCTGTTACCGTGGCGCATCGCATCAGCGGATCTGTCGACGCCAGGTGCTTTGCCATACCACATGGCATAAACCCCATCGACTTGGGGGTCAGGGAAAAAGTCAACCTGCTGAGTACCCCATACAGCAGTTGCTGCAAGATCCTCATTGATGCCGGGTTGAAACACGATACCGGCGTCTTCCATACGTTGTTTTTCACGCCATAGGGTGCTGTCGAGGCCACCTAATGGTGAACCTCTATAGCCACTAATGAATCCTCTTGTATTGAACCCTTGTGCCCGGTCAAGGTCTCGTTGGATGAGCGCCAGGCGAGCGAGTGCTTGGGTGCCGCTGATAAAAATCTGTCCATCCTGTTGCTCAAATTTGTCTGATAAAGAGACATCACGGAGATTATGGGGGGCAGTCATACGTGTTTCACTCCGGGTTGAATGAAATGTGTTAGGTTAGTGAGCTCAGGCTGATGTTTCAATTCATAATGAATATGCCATGTAGATGGTAATTCTACAATTTAGTTCGGGAAAGATAGATGATAACAATGCGATTACGCCATAGGTTATTGGTTGCTCAGATTTCATTATGGTCAGCCGCGGTTATTGGTCACGGTCAGGTCGAAGGTCCCATGCCTTATAACGACCGTATGATTGAATTTCCTGATACGGATAAACATCTGACGTTAGTCGTTGATTTGCACACCCATTCGGTTTTTTCCGATGGGCATGTCTGGCCGGTGATTCGTGTTGAAGAAGCGCTGCGTGATGGTTTGGATGGCATCGCCATTACCGAGCATCTTGAGTGGCAGCCACATTTGAAAGACATTCCGCACCCTGACCGTAACAGAGCGTTCGAAGAGGCAAGAAAAGCAGCCGCTAATCGGGACATCATCGTCATTTCCGGTGGTGAAATAACGCGGCGTATGCCAGTAGGCCATATGAACGCAGTGTTTCTTACCAACGCGAATTCACTCTTGGATATGACTAAATCGTTATCCCAGGTGACTGATACTGATAAATTCTACAGAAAGTCACGGAGGTGGCCTGCACAGAAAGCCGTGGAGGCTGCCAATGATCAGGGTGCGTTTGTGTTTTGGAATCACCCAAGCTGGTCGAGTCAAAAATCCGATGGTATCGCGGAGATTACCGATTTCCACAAGCGTAACGCCAAAGCAAACCTTTTACACGGTATAGAGATCGCTAATGGACCCGAGTATTCAGAAGAAGCTTTTGCTATCGCGCTTAAACACAATCTCACGTTGATTGGCACTTCGGATGTCCATGATCTGATTGATTGGGATTACCAACCCCACTTAGGCGGGCATCGTCCAGTCACGCTGGTGCTCAGCGAGGAAAAGACGGCACGGAGTATTAAAGAAGCCTTGTTTGCGCGAAGAACCGTTGTCTGGTTTAAAAACCAGCTGTTTGGTCGACCATCAGAGCTCGTGCCATTGTTAGAAGCATCGATGGTTGTGGGATCAGCACGATGGCTAAAAAAAACGACGATCCTTGAGGTCGAGATCGAAAACAAATCTGATGCGAAATACCTGTTGCAGAATCAAAGCAACGTGAGTTTTGTTGGGTCTGGTGACATCCTCGAAGTGCTGCCAGGATCAACTGCTGTCTTCAAGGTGAAGCCTGGCATAAAACAAGCCCAGCTGAGTTTGAAGTTTAGAGTACTCAATGCCTTGACGGCACCGGGCCAGCCAGCGGAAATAACCTTTCGATTTGACCCTGCTGGTACAACTATTTGAGTGATCGATTGGACCGTCAATTTTTTCATATAAGCGCCCTTTTAATAGCTGGGCAGATATTTGTTTTGTGTTTGCTGCGGCCGGATGTTGACGCCGACTACACGAGGTTGAATTTATAGGTTTCCATACCAATATTATTGACAATTAACACTGGCAGATTAACCAAAGGCTGGCCGCGTTTCTGTGTATTTGCTCGCGATTCAGACGTGTTTTGCATAGAATTACCCGTCTCGCCATGCAGTGGGTCCAGCAAGAGATCTTAGAGCCAGGCTAACAGTTTACTAAATAGAAATGACGAGGATAAATCATGTCTAATGAGCAAGCTCTTGAAGAGTTTGAAGTAAGTACCCGCGAATGGGTGAAGGAGAACTTCCCAGCGTCTCTGGCAGGCACTGCCATGGGGCTGGAAGGGGAAGCAGACGAGTCAACTAAAGCTGATTTCGAAGTCTGGCGGCAGCGTCTGGCGGCGAAAGGTTGGGGGGCGCCCACATGGCCGGTAGAGTATGGTGGCGCCGGCCTTAGTCATCCGGAAGCAAAAATTATCAGTCACGAAATGGCCAAGTTAGGGGCTTTCAACCCAATTCCTTTACTGGCGGGTATGGGCGTAACCATGGTTGGGCCGACTATCCTTGAATACGGTACTGACGATCAAAAGCAACGTCATTTGAAGCACATAGCCAGTGGTGAAGTGCGTTGGTGCCTCGGGCTTTCTGAGCCCGGAGCAGGTTCTGATTTAGCGTCTCTCTCAACAAAAGCGGTTGATAATGGCGATAACTTTGTCGTCAACGGTCAGAAGACCTGGACCTCAGGAGCTGACATATCACAGTGGTGTGGCGCTCTTGTGCGCACCGATCCTAACGCGAAAAAACGAGATGGTATTAGCTTTGTAATGTTGCCGATGGGGCAAGCAGGCGTTACAACCAAACCGATTAAACTTATCTCAGGTGCCTCGCCATTTTGCGACACCTTTTTCGATGACGCTCGCGCTGAAAAGGCTGATCTCTTGGGTGAACTCAATAAGGGTTGGAGCGTTGTGAAACGATTGCTGCAACACGAACGACAAAGTCAAACGCAGGCGAGAAGTCCCGGTGGCGGAGGAAGCAAAGTATCTTTGCAAGAGAAAGCCAAAAATTACGCCGGTACAGACGAGAAAGGTGCACTGGCTGACGCGGATCTTAGAATCCGACTGGCCAACCATTTGATGGACTCACACGCGCATAGCTTAACCGTTAGTAGGATTACAGCCGAGGCCAAGGGTAAAGTTGAGGTTAGTGCTGCAGCTTCTATTCTTAAAAACTCGGCGACCAAAATTGCGCAGACTAAAAACGAACTCACCATGGAGTTTATGGGGACGCAAGGTGTTGGTTGGGAAGGCAGTAGCTTCGATGAATCTGAGCTAAGCAACGTGCGCGACTGGCTATGGGGCAAGGCAATCTCTATATACGGAGGTTCCCATGAGGTTCAAAACAACATTATTTCCAAAAACATTTTAGGTCTCCCAGAGACGACGCAAAAAGGTTAGGGAGAATATTCAATGGCAGCATTAACAGAAGAACAGTCCATGATTCGCGATCAAGCGAAGTCATGGACAACAGAACAGGCGCCGGTCGGAAAATTTCGCGAAATGAGAGACAGCGACCTACTGACGGCTTTTTTTCCGGACACATGGTCGGCGATGGTCGAAATGGGTTGGACAGGGATAATCATTCCTGAACAATACGGCGGATCAGACCTCGGCTTTTTAACCTTCGGTGTCATTCTAGAGGAGATCGGTCGCCAACTAACCGCGTCTCCGTTGTTTGCATCGGCCTTGGTTGGCGCCTCGGCAGTTTTGCTGGGTGGTAATGATGCACAGAAACAAGCCGTGTTACCCAGTATTGTAGATGGAAGCAAAATTCTCACTCTAGCATTGGAAGAGGGTCCAAGACATGCACCTGAAAACACAGCGTTGGCTGCTGAAAAAAATGGTGATGGCTACAAGCTGACCGGCACAAAAACGTTTGTGCAAGAAGGTATGTCCGCAACAACCTTTGTCGTGGTGGCGAGAACCAGCGGTGCGATGGGTGACACCCGTGGCCTAACACTTTTCTTGGTTGATGCTGATGCATCGGGGTTGACTAGAAATCAGGTGAAGACCGTCGATAGCCGTGGCTATGCAAATCTTGATCTTGACGGTGTTGAGGTGTCAGCTGATGCGATTCTAGGTACGCTGGATGGTGGTTTTCCGGTACTGGAAGCTGTGTTGGATCGCGCAAGAGCAGCAAGCAGTGCTGAAATGTTAGGAACTGCTGCCCAGTCGTTTGATATGACCCTTGATTACCTTAAGACCAGAGAGCAGTTTGGTCAGGTGATTGGCTCTTTTCAGGCTTTGGGTCACAGAGCTGCGGGTTTGTTCGGTCAAATGGAGCTGGCACGTTCATGCGCTGAAGCTGCGCTGCAAGCGATAGACGATAATGACAATATTCAACAAATGGCATCTCTTTCGAAATGTCGTGTAGGTGAGTTTCTGTATGAGATGTCAAACCAGCTTATTCAGATTCACGGTGGCATAGGTATGACCGATGAATTCAATGCGGGTTTATATCTTAAGCGTGCTCGTACGTTAGAGACTGCGTTTGGTAATCGCTCATATCATCGAGATCGTTACGCTTCGCTGTCTGGTTTTTAAGCTAACTTAGAAATGGTAACATTCCGCTCTAGATGTGTTTGCATCGGCTTCTCCTGCTGAGGCTTGGCCGTAGCATTCACATCTAAAGAGCGGGTGGTGCTAGTTGGACTTAGGTGCATCATCGAACTGACTTCAGGTAGTTCAAGTGCCTCTCATACTGCTCAAGTATGTCGTTAGCAATTTGTTCGCCGGTCCATCCCATTACGTCGTAATCCTGCCCGCCTTCACCTAGATGAACTTCCGCGCGCCAATAAGTACTCGCTTCGTTCGGCTGCTCAACCATCGCGTCGTCCGGTAATGGCATTTCGTGCGCTCGGATAACATAAATAAAATCCAATTCTTCACCATGAAGCACTTCCAGACTGACAGTTTGGTGCTCATTGTCCTCGACGACAGATGCTTCTAGGCCGTTGGCGTTAAGCTCACTGGCAAAGTTTTGAAGTGTTGATTTGGCGATAGACCTTTGAAAAGCCACTACGCCAGACTCGGTTGGATATTGGAATAGGTTGTTTAGTCGTTCTTGCCAGGGGATGTTACTGTCAACAACTGTCTGTACCGACAACGCATCTCGCTTGACGATATCCGTCTGGAGTGCGCGCCAAAACCCCCAGATCGCAAACAACAAAGCAAAAGAAAATGGAAGCGCGCTTGCGATAGCGGCCGTCTGGAGTGAAGGCAATCCGCCTGCAACTAAAAGAATCGCGGCGATGACGCCAATCAATCCTGTCCAGAAAACCCGCTGCCATAAAGGTGTGTCGTCTTTACCGTTCGAAGCAAGCATATTGACGACCATTGCGCCTGAGTCTGCGGAGGTGACAAAGAATACGATCACCATAATGACCGCGACAAGGGAAAGTAACTCGGTGCCCGGCAGAAACTCGAAAAACTGGAACAAGGCCACGCTGGCGTCGTTTTTGACCATCTCACCGAGCTCTGTCGCACCCTGGTGCAAGATCAGCTCTATCGCGCTATTACCGAATACTGTCATCCAGAACAGGGTGAACAATGTTGGTCCTAGCAGAGCACCCAATACAAATTCTCTGATGGTACGCCCACGTGAAATTCTCGCGATAAACAAACCTACGAAAGGCGCCCAACTCAACCACCAGCCCCAATAAAATATTGTCCAGCCTCCGAGCCAGTCGGTTGGCGTATACGCGTAGAGATTGAATGTTTTTGACACCAGGTCTGAAAGGTAGTCGCCCGTGTTTTGAACAAAGACTTGAAGTAGCAGCACGGTTGGACCGAATGAGAGTACCAATATCAGTAAGATGACAGCGAGTACGATATTGATTTCGGAAAGCCGCTTGATTCCAGCGTCGAGACCCATGACAACGGAGATCGTTGCGAGAATTGTGGTAGCGATGATTAACACCACCTGAACACCAACGTTGGTTGGTATGCCGAATAAGTAGGCTAAGCCTGAGTTGATTTGCAGTACACCGAAGCCGAGTGACGTTGCAACGCCAGTCACAGTGGATAGGATGGCAAATATATCTACTGCGGTACCCAGCGGCCCATATATCCGCTCACCGAAGATAGGATAGAGCGCTGATCGAATAGTCAGGGGCAAATCATGGCGATAGCCAAAGTAGGCAAGTATGAGCGCTACAACCGCATACATCGCCCAAGCATGAATGCCCCAATGGAAGAAAGTAAGTTTCATCGCCTCACGTGCGGCGGCAACGGTACCGGGTTCCCCGGTTGGCGGTGTGAGAAAATGCATAACCGGCTCTGAAACGCCAAAGAACATAAGCCCAATACCCATGCCGGCTGAAAACATCATCGCGAACCATGATACGTAACTGTAATCAGGTTCAATGTGATCAGGGCCGAGCTTGATATCGCCATATCGGGTGACAGAAAAAATCAGTACGCTGACCAGGATGAGCGCGACAACAAGTACATAGTACCAGCTGCCATTCGCGACAATACCACTCTGCAGTCCCTGAAACATAGCGCCGACTGCCTCCGGCCACACTGCTGCCGAGAGCACGAGCACAAGAAGAATACCAGTGGCACCGTAAAAAACAGGTGGGTTGAATGTGATCGTTTCTTTTTCCATCAATTTCACTTTTCAAAAATATGGGGTCAGTATTTGTTTGCCTAGTTTGTTATTGTGCCTACGCGAGCAGCCCTTGTCTGGTTGAGCGCTGGGCAGTAAGAACTATCCCACAAATAGTCTTAGAATTCTTGCGAATTTGGATTGGACGATCAGCGCGTATGGCAATTGGCTTCGAAACCCGCGTACACTAATGGAATTTAACAAGCGCGAAAAACAGGAGTGGAGATGAAAACCGGATTCTTATGGCATGAAAAACTGATGTGGCATGAGCCTGGTTCTGTCGCTGCAGGGTTTGTCCCAATTGACGGTTCATTTCAACCGGGGTTGCATGTTGAGAATTCGGAAACAAAGCGAAAATTGAAAAATTTGCTCGACGCCTACGAGGTTACGCCTCAACTCCAGCAGGTTAATTTTGAACCAGCAACCCGCGAAATTTTGAGCCGATTTCATACGGCGGATTATATTGAGAGGGTGTGCAAACTAAGCAACTCACGGGGCGGAGATGCAGGTGAAACGGCGCCGGTTGGCCCGGGGTCAGAGCCGATAGCGCGCATGGCAGTCGGTGCAACCTGCGCCGGTGTAGAGTCGGTTTTGAAAGGTGATGTCAGCAATAGTTATGTCCTTAGCAGACCACCGGGACATCATGCCGAGCGTGATAGAGGACGTGGTTTTTGCATCTATAACAACATTGGTTTGGCGATCATGGAGGCTCGAGCGAAGGGGTTAGTGGACCGAGTTGCAGTAGTCGATTGGGATGTCCACCATGGGAATGGCACTCAGCAGGCTTTCTATGACTCTCCTGATGTGCTGACAATCTCTTTGCATCAGGAGATGTTGTACCCTGCCAACATGGGCAAGTTGTCGGAGCAAGGAGAGGGTGAAGGCGAAGGGTTTAATATCAATGTGCCATTGCCTGCCGGTTGCGGTGGTGAAGCTTATCTTGCTGCGATGGAGCAGGTTATTGTGCCGGCGTTGCGACATTTCAAACCGGAGTTAATCGTTGTCGCCTGTGGTTATGATGCTAGCTATTTCGATCCGATGAGTCATATGTTGCTGATTTCCAGTCATTATCGACAAATGACTGAGATCATGATGAAACTTAGCGATGAGCTTTGTGATGGGCGCCTCGTGGTAAATCACGAGGGAGGTTACAGTGAATTCTATGTGCCTTTCTGTGGAGCGGCGGTGATCGAAGCCATATCGGGTATTGAATCTGGCATTGTCGATCCTTCCCGTGCAACGGCCTTTGTCGAAAATCAATTGCTTAAACCTCATCAGCAGGCCCAGATTGATGCCGCGGTGAGTGGCCCGCTTCAGCGCAGCCTGCAGGTTTAACAAGTTGTTGAGGTGCTCTCAATCATGATTGGCAGGCATTGGAACACGCAGGATTTAAAGGTAAGTTCTAAATATCCTCATCGATTGTTCAATGATTGCCAGATTTTTTAGTTTTCAAATTCAGTCGTGTGCTGCCAGTCGGCGTTGTGTTCTTGTATAGTCGGCGCAGGTTTTTAACAAAGGAATAAAAATGGCAACCCCGTTTCCCAATCACCCGCAACTTAGGGGGAACTTTGCACCCATCAATTTTGAGGCTCAGATTCAGGATCTAGTCGTTGATGGGACGATACCTGAGGGTCTTTCCGGTTCACTCTACCGAAATGGTCCTAATCCGAAGTACGCACCAACTGGGCCTTACCACTGGTTTGGTGGTGACGGGATGGTGCACGCTTTTCACTTTAATGATGGCCGCGTGGATTATCTCAATCGATGGGTGAATACGCCAAAACATGTGGCTGAGTTGGCAGAAGGACGGAGCATCGCGCGGGCAAGAAAGCCTGATTCAGAGACCGGGAAGCTCATGTCAGATCACAAAAATGGTCTCGCCAATACGCATATTCTTTGGCATGGCGAGCAGCTGTTAGCACTGGACGAAGGCAGTCATCCTTTCGAACTGGAGCCGATGACGCTGGCGTCAAAAGGGTATATCGAAAACGGCAGGCATTTATCAGGCGCGATGACGGCACATCCAAAGATTGATCCAGTGACGGGCGAGCTTCATGGTTTCGGCTATATGACGGGTTATGCAGGAAGCGCAACGATGTCCTACCATGTGCTCGACACTTCTGGCGCGGTGATCAGGTCCGACGAATTTGAAGCACCTTACCCGGCGATGGTGCATGACTTTGTCATAACCAGCGATTATGTGCTGTTCCCAATATTTCCGTTGACGTTTGATATGGCCAGGGCAGCCAAAATTGGGTCTCCATACGCATTTGATGCATCCAAAGGGACCCATATTGGTGTGTTAAAACGCGGCGCCCCGGTTGCTGATATCAAATGGGTTGAAGGCCCGCTGTGTTTTGTTTTCCACTACCAGAATGCCTGGAACGAGGGTGAGCAAATCACGGTCGACACCATTGAGTTCGCTGTTGCCCCTAACTTTCCGTTAGTTGACGGGACATTGCCAACCCACGCTGACGCGCAAGGCAAGTTAGTCCGTTGGCATATCAATATGAAAAACGGTGAAGTCAGAAAGGAACCTGTGTTGGATATAGCCTCGGAATTTCCTAGGTGTGACGAGCGGTTTACTGGCGCACGCTACAGGCATGGGTATATCGCGGCTGCCTCAAAACGGCAGCGAGGAGATGGTGGACTTTTCCATGAGATCACGCATATAGATATGGATTCGGGCATGACGAAGACCTGGGATGCTGGGTTCGGAAACGGTGTTTCAGAGCCTGTGTTTGTGCCTGATTCAGAGCGTTCCGACGAAGGTGATGGATGGTTGTTAGCAACGGTTTACAAGGAAACGACCAGAAATTCCGATCTTGTCATTCTTAACGCCCGTGCTGTCGAAAATGGACCCGTTGCTACTGTTCGGCTTGATCATCGGATTCCCTTCGGCTTCCACGGCAGCTGGCGCGCTAACTAAACTTTGAGTGACTTCCCTTTAAAGATTCTCGCAGGCAAGGTTGCCGCAACGAGGATAGCCCAGCATGGTTGGTCACCGGAGTTGTTTTCGACCCTTATCAGTGCCAGCGGTGGAGCGAAAATGCTCGGGCTTGTTCACCTGGACCGTTTTTTGTTCGGTGACTATCTTCAGCGAACAGACCACCCGATGGCGTTGTACGGCTCTTCAATTGGTAGCTGGCGAAATGCCGCGCTTGCAGCGCCTTCGCCGCTGACGTCGTTGCTGCGCCTGCAGGACTTGTATCTTCATCAGGGTTGGGACGAAGCAGATCCACGTTCGGCAGGCGAAATTGTTGACGATCTCTGTGAACAAGTGATCGAAGGTTATTGTGATGACAGGTTAATTAATCACCTTTGTCAGCACCCGAGATTTACAAGTCACATCGTCACTGCGCGTGGTTTGGGTTTGAACAACAATCGTCGCGGTGTTGCCTTGGGAACGGGGATGGCACTCTCGGCGATGGGTAATTTGCTGAGCAGGCGTTTGCTAGGCAAAGGGTTTCAACGCGTGGTGTTCAGTTCTGGTCCAAGTGATGGATTCGAGTTCCGAGATTTCGACACGGTCCACGTGCCGCTTTCAGCAACCAATCTAAAGCAGTCGCTTCTTGCCAGCGGTTCCATCCCTTTTCTGATGTCCGGACAGTGTGATCTATCTGGTGCGCCTCAAGGCCAGTACTGGGATGGAGGTGTGATTGACTACCATTTTGATCTAGAAAACTACGTAGGTGAGGGGTTGGTGCTTTACCCTCATTTTACTGAACGGGTCATAAAAGGCTGGTTTGATAAGGTTTTGGGTTGGCGTCACGATCAATCTTCCATGATGGATCGTATCGTGCTGTTGGCACCTTCAGCGTCTTACTTGGCACGCCTTCCTTTCGGTAAGATTCCTGATCGCGGAGACTTTACTAAAATGTCCGAGTCTGTACGTTACAAATACTGGTCAGCTTGTATAGACGCGAGTCTTGAGCTGGCTGAAAGCTTCGATTTGATCGTTAGGGATAGTGAGCCACTTAAACACGTGGCAATTATTAATTAAGGACGTTAACGACAACTAGAGACGTTGGTTAAATTCGACCATATTGCCGCTCGGATCGTGGGTAAACGACTGTAGACAGACTCCATCAATTTCAGAGGCTTTTGAACATTTGAATCCTGCGGCTTCGACAGCTGTCTTGACCGCTGCCAGATCGTCGACCGAGAAGGCGAAGTGTTGCTCTTTGGGAGGTGGTGTTGAGTCAATGCCCAACAGGTGAACTTCCTGCCCGGCGCTCTTTAGCCAAGCGCCCGGAAAACCGAGTTCCGGTCTGGAGATTTGCGTCATGCCAAGAAGGTCAACATAGAACCGAACTGACTCATCAACATCTTTCACGTTGATTGACACGTGATGAATACCATTAATCATTATCGTCTCCTGTCTAGTTCGCCTAGTATAACTCCGTTTGTCGGTGATCAAATAGCGGTCTTACTCTGAATTAACAGCGCGATTGCGTTTTTCAGCTTGCTGGTAGCATAGGCTAGTATCATCAAGATTAGCGGAGGGAATGTCGTCTCGGTCAAAGTAGTAGTCTTGCGTGTGGCGCCAAGGCATTTCTTGACCCTGTTTAGGTAGCAAGTGCATACCGCGCGTGAGGTACCCAGCGTTAAAGTTCTCCGGATCAACCCAAGGTTGCATCTTTTGGTTTTTGTCTGTCTCGCTTAATGTGGGCGTGACAACATCCATGCCATGATTGTCCATGTGTTTTAGCAGCCTGCAGACGAATTCTGAAATGAGGTCGGCACGCATGGTCCAACTGGTTCGCAGATAGCCAAAAACCCAGCACATATTCGGTACGCCCGAAAGCAACATACCCCGCCAAGTCACGGTATCTGAAAAGTCTACCGGTGTATCGTCCACGCTGAACTCAATATCTCCGAACATGCAAAGATTAAACCCCGTCGCGGTAACGATAATGTCTGCATCCAGCTGTTCACCACTGGCAGTTAACACGCCGGTTTCGTTGAAAGTCTCGATATGGTCAGTCACAACACTTGCTTTGCCGGATGCTATGCCAGTAAACAAATCGCCGTCCGGCACAAAGGCAAGACGTTGTTGCCAGGGGCGATAAGCGGGCGTGAAGTGTTTTTCAATATCGAAATCCTCTCCCAAAAATGCCCGAGCACCGGCGAGTAGTTCTGCTCTAAGTGCTTCGGGCTCCTCAAAAGATCGTCGGGTAATCTCCTGGCTATCGAGTAAAATGCGTTTTCGGACGATCTCGTGTATCCATTCCTTTGGAATATCGAGCTCTCGAAGACTATCAGCCAGCTCATTTCTATTCTCACCCGGCGCAAAGTAGGTCGGAGACCTTTGCAACATAGTGATATGTTTTGTTTTATCTGCCATCGCTGGAACCAGCGTGGCCGCCGTTGCGCCGGATCCGATCACCAGCACATTTTTGTTGTCATAGTCGAGATCTTCTGGCCATGTCTGGGGATGAACAACGGTGCCTTTATATGCATTCATGCCTGGCCACTCAGGCGTATAACCTTTGGCATGGCGATAATAACCTTGGCACATCCACAAAAAGTTAGCGGTATAGGTCTTTGTGGTGCCTGTGCTGGCATCGTTTGCTACCAGTGTCCAAAGTTTCTGCTCGGTGGACCACGAGGCTGATATCACGGTGTTGCCATAGCGAATGTGTGCATCGATAGCGTTCTCTTCGATGACCTCACTCATGTATGCGAGTATCGCCTCAGCCGAGGCAATGGGTTTACCCGTCCAGGGTTTGAACTTGTATCCAAACGTAAACAAATCTGAATCAGAACGAATGCCTGGGTAAGTATGGGTTTTCCACGTGCCGCCGAAACTGTCTTGGTTCTCAAGGATCAGAAATGTTTTGTTCGGCAGTTCGTTCTTCAGGTGAACAGCGCCACCAATGCCAGATATGCCAGCGCCAACAATTAAGATGTCTCTGTGTTCAGGGGTTGCGCTACTTGTGTCTAGGATTACGGCTTCGCTCATTCTATAAATTCCAGTGGATTTTCATGACTCACATACTAGGCTGCAAATTAGCGACAAAACATTGCAGACAAGGCCAATAAATTGATATTTTAGGCCACAAGAGGTTCTTTATGATTAGGATGCTTGGCTTGAGTGTATGACATGCGACAAAAATTACTTTCCAACAGTGAATCTAGCGGCACACTAGCGACAAAAATACGCACGGTAGCTGGCGTGCTTGGTCAATGTGAACTCTTTGGCTTGAATATCTATCAAACCCGAAATGTGCTGCAGTTGGCAGGTCTGCCATCGCGGGCTGCCGAAGACCCGGACTTCCCTATATCGATTGAGGCCGAGGTCAGCGCTTTGTCTATTCTCTTACAACAAATCTCGACGGAAGGGCAGTCACTCTCGGGTGCCACGATCGAAATGTTCAGTGCAGTTGGTATCAATTACTACGGTATTCTTGGGCTGGCGATGCAGCATGCGGCTTCCGTCAGTCGGGCGTTAGAAGTGCTTTTTGCCTATCCTCAACTCTGTTGGGGACATTGCCGAATTTTGATGACGCGAGATGATGCTAACGTTCGGATGCGCGTTAGTTTAGATGTGCCGGTTTCTGGAGAGGGAACAGATGCAGCGACACAGGAAGCCTATTTGGTTACACGCGATTTGATGTCAGTGAATCACCTGATCGGAGACGTCATCGGAAACATGATTGCCCCCACAGCAGTATCACTGCCTTTCCCTGATCCTGGTATGAGTTTTCATGCTTACCAGTGGCTTCCTTGTCCGATAAATTTTGGTGCTGATGTTGCGGAAATAGTGTTTCCTACGGCGATTCTTGATGCGGTGCCTGTATTTGCTGGGGATTTGGCATTTCGTCGATATGACAAGATTGCTCAAGCCTTTGCCGCGCTGTTAGATGATGAAGAGGACATTGCTACTAGAAGTCAGCGTTTGATCTGGGCGTATAGTCCTCCGCCGGATCGCGATCGGTTAGCGGACATGCTGAATATTTCAACGAGAACACTCTCCCGCCAGCTGAAAGAGTGCGGCACCTCTTACAACAAATTGCTCAGACAGGTTCAGTTAGAAAGAGCCATGAAATATCTTAATGACACAGGTATGTCGGTGGCTCAAATAGCCGATCATCTCGGTTATTCAGAACCTGGGGCTTTTACCCGAGCATTTCAGCGCTGGGTCGGCGCGTCTCCTTTGGCATGGCGACAGGGTCAGAGTAACTGCTGATAGACTCGGAGTAGCTGTATAAATCGGCGCACGACATGCGGTAGTATCTGGTTTCATGTTCGCCTTCATTTAACAAGCCTTTTACCGAAATGACAAAAGCATCTCTGCCAATTCTCGATATCAGTGAGTACCTGATCAACCCCGATAGCGATGGAGGCCATCGTTTCGTCTCGATGCTCAGGGAAACCAGCCATCGCATCGGCTTTTTTTATCTTATAGGTCATGGTGTTACCGCTGATTCAGATCGCGAAGTGATGTCCATGGCTAATCGTTTTTTTGAATTGCCGCTGGCCGAGCGAGAAGCGATCGCAATCGCCGGATCACCGCACTTTCGTGGTTACACGTTGTTAAAGAGTGAAATCACCGCGGGTAAGCAGGACTGGCGTGATCAGATCGATATCGGACCGGAAGCCGCTGCGCAGGAGGAAGTGCCGGACGATCCTCCATGGCTAAAATTGATTGGTCCTAATCAATGGCCTCAGAGTCTGCCTGAGATGCCAGGGGTAATCTCTGCATGGATGAAACAGGTGCAATCCGTGGGCATGTCATTGATGCAAGCCATGGCAGAGGGACTCGGTAAACCCCGCGATTATTTTGACGATAGAATGTCCCCTGATCCCTACACGCGCGTTAAGGTTATCCGGTACCCGCCGCAAGCGAATCAGAATAGCGAACAAAGTGCTGATGAACAGGGTTTAGGTTTGCATCACGACTCGGGTGTGTTAACGCTAATACTTCAAGACGCAGTACCCGGATTGCAGGTGATGAGTGAAGGCAGATTGATTGATGTTGACCCCATGCCGGGCGCCTATGTTGTTAATCTCGGTGAGATGTTGCAGTCCGCCACTAGTGGCTATTTGAAAGCAACAAAACATCAGGTTTTGCGTCCAACCGCTGGTCGACAGCGGATATCAATCGCACTGTTTCTCAATCCACGTCTTGATGCGCGATTTGAGCCCTTCGATTTACCGGAAGCGCTAGCAGCAGAAGCAACCGGGGGGCAGAACAGCGATGGTGAGATGGACCCTGACGACCCAGTGTTTGCGACGTTTGGCGCGAATACACTCAAGATCCGTATGCGTGCACATCCTGACGTTAGCGCAGCTCACTACGCTGGTGTTGATTTAACTGATCTGTAGTGATTGAGCACGGTTGCGTCTCATTGCGTTGTTAGCTGCTACTGTCATAGCATTGGGGCTTTAAACACTTATTTCGGAGAAAAAATTGTCCAGTGATGATGGCGTAAAGCCAGAACATCTTAGTGAGCATTTCGGTGATGCGACGATCGACCTAATTAATGATGTGCTCACCGAAGGCGCTGACAAAGCCGTGCTATTAATGCGGCACAGTGCCAGGACCTTTGATAGGACCATTAACGATCTTGAAAATCCTCTGACCGAGCATGGTCGTAATCTTTGCGTAAAGCTTGGAAAGCATTTGCCCAAACATTTGACGATTAAAGGTTACGCCAGCCCACCTGAACGCTGTGTCGAAACAGCGGAGAAGACGATAGCTGCCCATGCAGAAAAGGGCGGTGCAAGCGGCAGAACTAGACCTGTAGAGGCCCTCGGTATCTTTTATTCTCTCGACCATCAGAGAATGTGGAAGATGCTAAGCGGAAGCAATGGATTGGCTGACTTTGTAGGTCGCTGGTTTGATAAGGCATTCCCGACAGACGCGCTGCTGTCCCCCGAACTTGCGGTTGAGACGCTTATGCGGGTGCTCGAAGCGAAACTAAATGTACTGGGTCCGAGCCACCTGGACCTTTGTGTTACTCATGACATGACAATTTTTATGATGCGTCACGGTATGGGCCTAGAATCCTGCTACGGTCCAGACATTGAATTTTTAGACGGACTTGTGCTGTTCGAAAAAGATGGTAAAACGCTGTTTCGCAGTCACCACGGTGGGGAAGTTGAAGTGCGCGAAGCATTGGCGCGGCTATTATAAGCTGATCTGTCATTGCAGCAGGGGATAGTCGGGTTTTTGGGCTTTTACTCATCATGCAATAGGATGTCTTATTGTTGACAGTTTGAGTCTGAGGCGCTAATTTAGGATGTGTATAATAAAAGTTTATTCAGGAAATCCTTATGACTTATGCTGAGCACCGCCGAATTATTGATGTCGATAGCCACTTGTTTGAGCTGGAAGATTTTCTCGATCTAGCCGCTAGGTCAGAACATCGAGACCTGATTCGTCCGATGGCGGAACAAAAGGAGCTTCGGGTTGTTGAAGCGGCGATTGAACGTGGTCGTGAATTATTGGCAAAACGGCAAAGTGATCCTGCCACTATGGCCAAGTTCGAAGCTTCGCTGATGGATAACCGCAAAAGTGGTTGGAGTAGGTTGGGTGCTTTTGATCCGGCTGAAAGATCTCACACTTTGGACCTGCTGGGTTTCGAAATGCAGATGGTGCTGCCGACCTATTCGTTCCATCAGGTCGCGCATGTGGAAAGTGATATCCTGCTTGAGGCCGGCGCTTATACGCTGAACAAGGCAATGGCAGACTTCTGTCGTAAAGACGAGCGGCTTAAGGCCATTGGATACCTTCCTTTAAGTTTGGGGCCGGATCGTGCGCTTAAGATTCTGGAGCAAGGTCTGCTGGACGGGTGTTTCTCGTTTATGATCGATACCAACGAACCTGATGATAATAAGCGCTCGTTTACTCACCCTGATTTCGATCCGATTTGGGCTACGTTTTCAGACATCTGTCGGCCGTTTGTCGTGCACGTGGCTGTTAACGGCCATTACCGCGCGGTACCTCGTAGTTTTGCAAATAATGGTAAGACAGAGCTTGAACTAGGGGGCGATGCGCCCGCCGGGGAGCTTGGTCTGCAGAATATTGGGCAAAGCGCCCAGCTATTTCTTTCAGCAATGATTTATGACGGTGTTTTTGAACGGCACGCAAATCTGAAGTCTCTTTGCATGGAACATGCAGCAACCTGGTTACCGTCATGGCTCCAACAAATGGATTTTACCGCGCATATGTTCAAACGAAAGCGCAAGTTCAGCGAGTTGCCATCCGAAACCGCAAAACAGAGAATTAAGGTATCGCCATTTTCAGGTGAACCCGTTGGCTGGATCATCGACAACGTAGGGCCAGAGATGTTGGTATTCGCCTCTGATTATCCACACCCGGAGGGTGGCGCTGACCCCATTAAAAAGTTTGAAGAAACGATGCAGAACTGTAATCAGAAAACCATGGACGCATTTTATTACGGTAATATGCAAGCAATGCTGAATTTGCCAGCGTAGTTTTTTAGCTCGCACTCAAATTGCGCGTCCGCCATCGATATCAAGCGATGTGCCTGTGATGAATTTCGCCTCGTCCGAAGCTAGGAAAGCATAGCCATCGGCGACATCCTCAGGGGTTGCTCTTCTACCCATGGGTATCGTCTCAAGCACCTTCTTTTCCATCTCTTCTGAGAGGTTCTGGGTTCCCATCGTCTGGAAATCAAAGTTCGTGGGGGATGAGACCGGGCAAACACAATTCACCCGAATGTTGGGTGCCATCTCAACTGCCATACCTTGGGTGAGAGTGATTACAGCGGCCTTCGAAGCATTGTATGGCACAAGCCCAGGACGCGGCCGTTTGCCACCTATTGATGCTGTGCTAATAATACTGCTTCCGGGAGACATATGCGGCACTGCAGCGCGAGCAGCAAGAAAAATACTGCGGACGTTTACGGCCCACATTTTGTCAAAATCCTCAACAGGCATTCTGATCATATAATTACCCTTGTGCGGTATCCCCGCGTTGCAGCAAAGCACGTCTATCTTGCCGAAGTTGTCGACAGCGCACTGAATCATATCTTTGTTTTGTTGTTCGCTTGCGACATCAATTTCGAATGGCACTGCGTTCTTAAGCGCCGCGGCGACTCCGCGGGCGCCGTCTATATTTAAGTCAGCGCAGATAACCTGAGCCCCTTCATTGGCGAACTTTTTGGCGATCGCTGTGCCAAATCCGGATGCCGCTCCAGTCACAATGACAGATTTTCCTTCGAACCGATTCATGTTGTATTTCCTCAATGTGGATTTTGACAAGTTTGTCGCGGCAAGTTATTCGAATAGAATCGTGCTTGAACGCTTTATTGTGGCTGCAGCGAAGCTTAAAGAACCGATTTCAGCAACTTCGCGCATGCAGTCTTTAGTATAGAAGATACCGTTTTTTAGTGCCGTTTGCTGGCTTATTTTGTTCGGTCAAAAGCGATAGCAAATTGTTTGCTAATCTAAAGTGTTGACGAAGATATTTAGATTCACTAAGCCCCCAAAGAATCAAGAGTAACAACTTAGTTGGCAAGCTTGTTTGCAGTTTTAGACGAAGGTAAACACAAAGCACCAGCAACTATGACTAGCGCTGCTCCAGAAAGAGCGCTAAACAACACGTCGAAACCCCAAGTGCCATGAATCCAAGAGATAATGGGTAAAGCTGATGCCATCACTGAAAATGTGACGATATAGCGCAATGCGTAGGCTCGACTGCGCCATTCACTCTTTGAAATACGACCGATCAAAACATCGTTGATTGGAATTTGACCAAAAACAACCAGCATAAAGGCAATCGCGACAACGAGAGCGACAGTTCCCTGCAATTCAATCATTGCAAAGAACAACGCACTCTGCAGGAGCGCAACCCAAGCAAACACTGTTCTCGTTTCATGCTTGTCGACGAGATAGCCAACAACCAGTTGAGCGAGTGCTGCAAGTGAAAATACAATAAATACATACCAGCCAACGAGTGTGGTGGTCCCAGCTAGATTAGCCAGGCGCTCGTCAAATATTTTTGGCAGACCGAAGGTCGTGCTTTGGAACACAAATCCGCCAATCGCAGTAGTTAGTAAAACAATACTGAAGACGCGCAAGAGTGTGTGTCTTGAAACGGGTACTTGTTCGATCCGGCCGTCTGAATCTGCTGTATTTGCATCGTCATTGTGGCGACTTTGAATGAATCGCAGATACAAGCAGCCAACGAGGATTGAAAAGACACCGGGTAGGATAAACGCGCTACGCCATCCGCTAGTATCAGCAAGAATGCCTGTTAAGAGTGCGGCGGTGGCCACTCCCATATTGCCAAAGATGCCGTTGATCGCGAGGGGAATACCTGTCTTGGTCCTTCCCTGCACCACCATTGCCAGTCCAACGGGGTGGTAAATTGAGGCAAACATGCCGATCAACGTGAGGCAGACAGCACTGTGCACCGGTGTATCAGCAGTGCTGGTCAGAATAGAACAGCATCCGATACCGATAAAAAAACGGCCATCATTCCCTCGCGACTCCACTTGTCTGCCAACCAGCCTGCCGGAATAGCGCAAATACCAAAGGCGACAAACCCAGGGGTGGCGTAGGGAATCAGTTCAGCGTAGCTCATCTCCCAGTCGATGATTAGGTGAAGTGCAGCAGTTGCGAATATGAGCACGAATAGGTGGTCGAGAAAGTGTCCAACATTCAGAAACAGGAAGTTTAGTCTCGCGCGCGCCATATCTATCCGTCCATCAGAGGTTAGTTACGCAGAATCAGTTTAGCGGTTCGTACAGACGAATGCTTTAAGTTCAGTATTTAACCATTTCTCGTTCGTTTAATCATCGGTGTCCAGAAGCTGGTAGTCTTGTCTTACAGCAATCACCGCTGCTAATAGCTGTCTAAATTACTGCGTCAGATCATCTTTTGCTCAAGTGACCGGGTCGTAAAAAGTGATGACTCAATGAGGCCGGGCATCGTGGTTCATCGATGTCAGCGAATGCGGGTGTCGATTTCGGTCTGAATTGAAAATACTGAGCACGAAGTCGCTGATATTCTCCTGCGAGACTTTGTGTACAATATCTGATAACGCTCTCTAACAATGTGGAACCATGATGTCTAACTTACTTGTGATTAATGCTTCTCCAAGAGGCGATGCTTCTGCTGGCAACATGGCGGCGAATATTTTCCTAGAAGCGTTGCCTGATTCAGTAGCACTGACGCGGCTCGATTTATTTGAAGCGGGATTACCCGAGGTGACTGTTGAAGTGACATCGGCAAAAATGAAATATGCGATGGGCGTCGACCTCGATGAGGAAGAGGCCAAGCAATGGTCTGTTATCACCGCGCTGGTTGAGCAATTTGTCCGAGCAGACAATTATCTTTTTGTTATCCCGATGTGGAACTTCAGTATTCCTTACAAGCTAAAACAATACATTGACTTGATTACTCACCCGGGTCTCACTTTCACCAGAGATGAGAATGGACCTAAAGGACTAGCTTCGGGTGCTGCGACAGTCATCTACTCGAGAGGCGGTGACTACAGTCCTAAAGACGGCAAGCCGGATCCGTATGATTTCCAGTCGCCTTATTTCGGCGCCTGGGCGAGCCTGGTCGGCCTTGGGCCTGTTTCTGAGGTTGATGTGCAAACGACGATGGCGGGACCTGACGTGTTAGCTAAAGTACTTGAGGCGCAAAAGCCCCAGTTGGTGGAACTGGCAAGGGCGTTGGCGTCTTCGTAACCGTCATTTTGCGCTGTGTGTCGGTATTTACCTTTGTGCTTTTGCCATTGCAGACCGCAGCGATACTGCGGCCAGTCCTGCTTAATGGGTGTTTTTAGAGTCTTGGCTCTGCTATATCCCAATGGCCGATTTCTTGCACTGCTCCTCGATACGGCGCAAGGCTGAACCAAAAGGCAATGGCTGCCAACGGATAAAATAAGCCGCAAGCTGTGGCGATTGAGTAGTGTAGCAACGCATCATCTTGAAATAGAAAGTCTGTGAATGCTGCAAGTATTGTGGTGCCGACTGCCATACCCATAATATTGGTAAAAAACAGATATACGGCTGTAATTTGACCGCGCATCTCATTGGGCGTGATGATGACAAAAGAAACAGCTAGAACGCCAAGATATGAACCCGCCATAATCATGCCCGGCCACAATAAAATCAGATTCCAGCGTGCAGAGCCCGTGAGTGGTGCAGCCACCATCAGAGGTATTGCGAGAAGCGACGTCAGGAATATCGCTCGCACATACGAATCGGTATAGCCTTTGTTCTCCAAGAATCTCGCCAGCCATGCACCGAACATGACCCCAAGACTGCCGCCGACTAATACCACTGTGCCGTACGAGACACCGGCTTCTGATTTCGACATGCCATGAATGCGAGTGAATAGTTCGGGGTACCACGAACCGGTGCCATAACCCGCCATCGCCATCATGGATGCGCCAATAAATAGTGGAATATAAACTTGCTTGCGAGACCACATAAATCTGAACACTGTCTTGATTGGTATGCTCTTTTCGCCGCTGGTTGCAAGGTCCCTGCGCTTCGGTTCGGCAATTGTCAGGAGCAGTGCGCTGAGTATCACGCCAGGTGCACCCACACTAATCAGCGTCATCTGCCAGGGTTTGATGTCACCGAATACAGGTAATGTTAAGATCCCAATAGTGGCCCAATAATCATAGAGCACACCACCAATGACAAGCGCAAGCCCTGCACCCACTTTGACACCTAGTTTGTAAATCGACATAGCGTAACCGACATGGCGTGGTCTGAAGCTATCAAGTATTAATGAATATGCCGGCGGCGAAAGGCCAGCTTCGCCTGCACCTACCGCCATCCTTGCGATAAACAACTGCGTGAAGTTTTTAGTTAAACCGCAGGCGCAGGTAGCCAGACTCCAGAACAATACTGAGCCTGAGATAATCCATTTTCGTGAAAAACGATCAGCTAGTCGGCCAAGCGGTAAGCCGGCAACAGCGTATAGCAAAGAAAATGCTGCGCCCTGTAGCAAGCTGTATTCGAAGTCTGAAATGCCGAAATCCTTACGGATAGGACCTACCAGTAGCGCGAGAATTGAACGGTCAATGAACGAAAAAATGTATGAGATAAAGAGGAGCGCTAAACAGTAACTGGCCAGACCTAGAGCTGGGTAGTCGTCATCTGAAGGGTTGTCTGTTCTAATATTGGTCATCAGGTTTCCATCTGCTAGCTACTTAAACCCTGCAACTGCACCATTTTTATCAGTGGAGCATTGTTTTAGCCAAACACCATTTTTGCCTTGCGGCACGTTCGACATTTGGCACAGTGCTAAGGCGTTGTTTTTTTTACTTACAGGGTATCGAAGATTTGTCTAACGTAACCTATAAATGAGGACTAAGGCTAGTGGCTGTGGGTAACGTTTAGGCATCTAAGAAAAAACCAAGTATAGCCGCATTAAAGGTATCAGCAGCTTCGATGTTGACGGCATGTCCACCCGGCATATCAATCACTTTTAATCCTGGGTTGCAGGTTTTCAATCTGTTTAGGTCAACCTGAAAACTTTTTTCGTAGACACCGTTTGCGATCATAAAAGGTGGTTTGATGCTGTCAATTAAGGTCTCACTGTTGAGTGCACGTTGTATGAGCCCGCCTTTGTTTATTGCTTCTTCGGTCATATTATCCGCGCATTCGACGAGTTTTTCCTTCACCTTGGTTGGTAGTCGTTTCGCGTAAATCGGGTGAATCGGCATATGTCGGTTATTGTGCTGCTTCTCTTTGAGTGATGATGCGGCTATGTGTGCACGTTTTGCTTTTTCTTTTCTTGCGCTGACGATATCGCCAAAAGCGGATCGTGAATTTGTCACGACCAGTCCCTTAACGCGCTGTGGGTGTGCGAGAGTGTAATTAATCGTTAAACCCGCTGCGTAAGATTGACCAATAACGCCCCAACTATCTAATTTGAGAGCACTGCGTATATGTTCGAATTCTGCCACGTAACGATCGACTGTGAAGGCTGAATCATCTACCGGCAATGGTGAGTCGCCATGTCCCCACAACTCTGTCAGCACCAAAAAAAAGTGCTTGCCGAGTAAATCTATGTTGGGCAGCCATTGTGCGTTGCTGGATAAGAACCCATGCACCAGCAAAAGCGCAGGGCGCGCTGGGTCGCCGACGGTTCGGTAATTGAGTCTGTCAAGCATTTGAGCAGGTCCTGTTTGAGCATCAGATCATATATGACTTTGGCGAATATGCTATCCCTGACAATCAATCAAGCTGTGATATATGATGATAAAAAATTAAGAAATTACCAGCTTTGCGAAGTGTTTGTAAAATTCATCGCTGCAACTAAAAACTATGATTTTAACTTAGGTTAAGGACACTCTCGGGTTCTCATGGAAGCAAAATCAGGGTTAAATACGCTTTCCTTTTTACCGAGTATCGCAGATGTATCCAGAATACACGTCCAAATTTCCTGAACTGGGCTTCTATGGGTTGCCCGGCCACACGCGCTCACCGAGAGATATCCTGCAACAAGTTCGCGATGCCGAAACAATGGGGCTAGGTAACGTCATGATTTCTGAAAGAGCCGATTACAAGGAAATCGCTGCGATATGTGGTGCCGTAGCTGCGGTGACAAGTGAGATCTTCATTGGTACGTCGGCGACAAACTTGAATAAGCGCCATCCTACCGTGACAGCGTCTATTGGTAGCACCCTCAATCGTCTGTCTGAGGGTCGTTTTGCGCTGGGTCTTGCAAAAGGCGCGGGCAGTTTTAAGGCTCAGGGTCTTATGCAAATCACCTTTGAGCGTGAGCGAGAATTTGTTGAACTAATGCGTCGTCTATGGAGAGGTGAAACGATTACCAACTATACAGGCGCGTTAGGAGATTACGGCTATCTCGCGATGCCGGCTTATCTAGATGAAGACGTACCGCTCCTTTATGTAGGTTTCGGACCGAAAAGCCTTGAACATGCCGGCACCATATATGATGGTACTCACCTGCATACTTTTATGAGTGACCAAGCGTTGAGTGAAGCTGTCGCAGCAGTTCGGCGAGGGGAAGGAACCGCCGGTCGCGAACCGGGGTCTGTAAAAAACTGGTCTGTGTTGGCAACCGCTTGCGATGTTAGCGAAGAGGTTTACTTAAAGTATATCGTAGCCCGGCTTGGCACTTACCTTCAAATCCCCGGATATGGCGACATGCTGGTTAAGATCAATGGCTGGGACTCAGATGTGCTCAAGTCATTTCGAACACACGAGGCTGTGAGGTCGATTGGCGGGCTAATTGATAGCGTAGCCACAACCCAACAGATTGCTGAAGTTGCGAAGCTGATACCTGAAGAATGGCGAC
>CAXRCG010000267.1:0-9865 GCA_964228885.1 Pseudomonadales bacterium
AAACAACACGACAGGATCAACGTCACTCTCAACGCAGCTATTACTGCCGCAGCGATCTGCTATCCAAATGTGCTGTCCATCATTAGCTGGGTAAATTGCACTGGTTGCACCCCATTCTCTGCCGTCAGGCAATTTCGCCCAACCTTCTATCATCTTATAAGGGTTAGGGGCATGATTTTCGCCGTGCAATGTTATCGGCAAAAACATAATCAATGTAAAAAGCATCACAGATATTCGATTCATTATGACTCTCCTCAACTCACTTCTGATATTTGATTTCACCACCAAGGATCGTGTAGAGCACCTCGGTTTTAGGAATCTGATCTTCTTCAATTTCAAGAATATCCTGAGACAACACGACGATATCGGCGAATTTACCCGGTGTGAGGCTACCTTTGATGTCGTCTTCAAACGCAGCGTAGGCATTGTTGATAGTGTAACTCTCTAGCGCTTCCATGCGGCTCATTACATGTTCAGGATGAAATTTTTCTTCTTTAATCGTCATGCGTGACACACTGGAATAATAAGAGGCGATCGCGCTAATCGGTTCCACAGGTACATCTGTGCCATTCCCTATGATGGCGCCGGATTCAATCAGGTCTCGCCAAGGGTAAGATGTAATACCTGTTCTTTCTTCCCCCAACCGCGCTGGTATCCAAGGACCGTCGGAAGTCGCATGCACTCCCTGCATCATTGGGAGTACCCCGAGTTTACCAAACCGTGGCACATCATCCGGATGTATATGTTGCGCGTGCTCTATACGCCATCGCAAATCCGCCCCATCGATTTCCATTTTATTCCAAATCCGCTCATAGATATCCAAGGTTTCGCGGTTTGCCCGAGTGCCAATCGCGTGAGTATTGACCTGAAACCCATGGGTCACTGCCAACTCAGCAGTTGTTTCTATCTCAGCTACCGGTTCCAACACAAGCCCCGCTGTGTCCGGCAAATCCTCATAAGGCTCAAGCAACCAAGCACCATGGGCTCCCAAGGCACCATCAATTTGCCGTTTGATCGAACGGACCGTCAGGAAGTCGTTCCCCTCAGCTAGCATCCTGTATTCAGGCAGTTTCTCTGCCATTATGTCGTTGGACTCCCCGCGGACCATCACATATAGCCTGATCGGCAAATTTCCCTCCGCTTCAAGCTTCTTAAAGAAATCAATAGACTCAAACGAAGCGCCAGCATCATGAAAAGACGTGATGCCAAAAAACAGTGCTTCCTGCCCCGCGAGCCGCGCCCGCTCCCGTTGCAACTGTTCATTTTCCTCAGGCGTCAGGCGAGATTGATATTTATCGATAGCAACTTCGACAATGTCTTGGGCATTCTCTCTGAGTAATCCGGTCGCACGACCATCTGCTGTTCGCACGATAGTGCCTCCAGCTGGATCAACTGTACTGTCGTCAATACCCGCAGCAGCGAGACTCGCGTCGTTGGCATAAGCTGCGTGACCGCTCGCATGTCCCAAATACACAGGGTTATCGGGGGCAATTTCATTGAGGCTCTTGTTGATGGGAACGCCATCCACGCTGTTCGCTGGTAAATTATTCCATTTATCTTGGTGCCAGCCACGTCCAAAAATCCATTCTCCTGGTTTGGCTGCATCCACCGCAACCGCGACCTGATTTAAAATGTCGCCCCAGTTCCTTGCGGTACTCAGGTCAAGAATTTGTCGAGCCCGCCCCAAACTCAGGTAATGGCCGTGTCCTTCGATAAAGCCCGGAATCACCAACTTGCCCTCCAAGTCCAGCACTTTGGTCTTTGGGCCAATATAGGGTGCAATGTCTTCGTTTGAGCCAATCGCCGTAATGGTGTGCCCCGTAACCGCTAGCGCTTGTTGAGTACCGAGCGCATCGTCAACGGTCACAACCTTGCCGTTTGTTAATACTAGATTGGCTGGTGCTAACGCAGTTTTCAGTTCTGTTTCAACATCCTGGAGGGACATTTCGGACTCGCCACAACCGGCTATTCCTACCAATAACAGTGCAAGCGCTGCGCCGCATAGCGTTTGTAAACTCACGATTATTTTCGTACGCCCTCGCATACTCCCCCCTTCTATTTGGTCAGGCCACATACTTTCTCATTTGCCCGAATGCAACGCAAACTATGTCACTATATTAGTGTTATTCTCTATGGGAGCAGTCGGGGTATTGCTTCCGTTGCCTACAGTTAACCAAAAACCATCGCAGCAATGGCGTAAACAAATGACCAATAAAACACAAAACACTCGTTCGCTTCCTCCACTGTACCTTTCGCTGATGCCTGTGATATTCCTTATTATCGCCTTGGGTACGTCGATCTTTCTCTTCGGCGACTCTACGATCGGAGGACCGGCACAAATAGCGCTCTTATTGTCCGGTATGAGCGCCGGCGCAGTAGGGGTAAAATACGGCGTTAATTGGAACCAGTTGGAACAGGCGGCGGCCGTTGGAATAAGCAAGGCCCTTCCCGCGATCTTTATATTGTTGATGGTTGGTACCCTCGTCGGCACATGGATGCTCTCGGGAACGGTGCCCTTTTTGATCTTTTGGGGCTTGCAGATCATTGCACCGGAGATCTTTTACGTCGCCACAGTGATCATTTGCGCAGTCGTTGCTGTTTCAATAGGCAGCTCATGGACAACAGCGGGCACAGTTGGAGTTGCCCTAATAGGTATTGCCGCCGCAGCTGGCATGTCGATAGAGGTAACCGCAGGCGCCATTATTTCCGGCGCTTATTTTGGCGATAAACTCTCTCCGCTATCTGACACAACCAATCTCGCCGCAGCGGTCTCTGAAACAGAGCTATTCGAACACATTCGCTATCTATTGTGGACAACCATACCGGCTATCGCCATCGCATTGGTGTTCTTCGCGATAAAATCCTACAGCAACGCTGCAGAAATTGATCAAGCTCAGATTGTCTCAATCTCTCAGGCAATCGACAAAAATTTTAATCTTTCAGCTTGGCTGATTCTGCCTGTTGCCGTCACCCTTGGGCTCGCTGTACTCAAGCGACCAGCTTTGGTTGCCTTGCTATCTGGCTCTGTTACCGCGGCAATTGTTGGCCTTATGACCCAAACCGCCATGACAACAGCAGAGGGAGCAGATTCCGCTGGGCTATCAGCCCTCAAGCAAATCTGGCTCACCGCCGCAAACGGATATACCTCCGCCACGGGTCATGCTCAGCTCGACGAGTTATTGTCGCGAGGTGGGATGGAAAGTATGTTAAACACAGTCTGGCTTATTTTAACTGCGATGTTTTTTGGCGGCATGCTAGAAAAATCCGGATGTCTTAGCGTATTAGTTCAATATTTGTTACTAGGGGTATCCGGTGGTGGCAGTTTAATGCGACGTGCCGGATTGACGTCACTTGGCACTAACCTGATCGCTTCGGATCAGTATCTCGCGATTGCCTTACCGGCTCAGATGTTCGGCGATAAATTTAGAGAAATGGAACTAAAATCAAAGAATCTTTCCAGAGTGCTGGAAGATTATGGCACAACAACCTCTGCTCTTATTCCTTGGAACACTTGCGGCGCCTTCATGGCCGGCACACTTGCAGTGGGTACCTTAGCGTATCTACCTTTTTGTATATTTAACTTGGCCAGCCCGATCATCTCCTACATCTACGCTTGGTCTAATTTTAAGGTAGAGACAATACATGACTAGAAAGCACGTGACGTACAACCGAAAAATCATACCGGTAAGGTTCGAAAATGATCACTAAAATTATTTGCGCACTTGCACTCAGCATATCAGTGGTGGTCTTGAACATATCAGCACAAGCCGAGGAGACCGCCGACATCATTGATGGTGTGACGTATGCCGACACTTGCCTGTATATGCTGGAATCTACCCGCCAACTCATGCAACCGGATTGCGATAAATTACTGAGGTGGCACAAGGAAAGCTTTCCCCACTTGCCTGACGTTAAAAGTATAAAGAGCGATCAAAGGGCTTGGTTCGAAAGGAATCTTAAAATGTACCTTTCCACCCTGCATAGTGTAAAGAAGATTATGGCCTCAGAAGTAACCAGACATTAACTGCCATTGGGTACTCAACCAATGTAAGGCTGTATGGGCAATGATCGCTGAAAGCACCACAACAAAGAGATATTGACGGTTGGGGCGCTGTTCACCTGATTCAAGCACTCGAAAAGCGAACAACAATAGAGGTAACGCAGCACCCAATAGGAATAACTGCCCAATTTCAACGCCTAAATTGAAACCCATTAGTGCAACGAGCAAATGACTACCAGAGAACTGAAGCGATTCGGCCAGCGCAAATGAAAAGCCGAAACCATGAATCAAACCAAAACAAAAACCAAACAACCAACGACGCTGATGGCGTTTACCAAGAATATTGTCCAGCGCCATCACAACAATCGAAAGAGCAATGAGGAATTCGATAACCGAAGGAAACCAAATAAAGTCCGGTATAAATCCCAGCGCCGCCGATGATAGCGTGATCGAATGTCCCACGGTGAACGCTGTAATGACCCAAACCAGTCTCCCTATATGTCTGATGGGTAATATCAGACAAAACAAAAACAATATATGGTCTATGCCTTCCCATATATGAGTCACACCCCGCTCAATAAATTCAGTCGCCACCTGATACCAGTCTGGCGTCAAAACAAGTAATCCAGGACTTCCGGCAAAATCATAGTAGAATTTTTCACTATGCCGATTGATAAAAGTTAGCGAAGTTGATGTACGCAATCCGAGATGACCTAGACGAGAATCAATCGCGAAACTCAACGTTTCCTCTTCCCGGTTTACACTCGTTTCCTTCGAACTAAGACTGTAAGTCATTAGAATATCTAGTGACGCCTGTCGCCAGTAGAGCAATGTTTGATCACCCAGATTTTTGGTCATGTGCACATTAGCAGTCTCCACCGTGTCAAAAGATCGATCAGTGGGTAAAGAGACCCGTACGACAACATCAGGATTTACAGCAAGCGCTTGGCCATTCGCAAACATATCAAACTCATCAGCTACCCAAAGAATAGCAGCGTCACGTAACAGCGGTTGCGCCCTGGTAATATCCAAATATCCACTTTCTCGAGTTGGAAAGTCAAAATCTCGCATTGCCTCTAGCGGCACCCGAATAAATACACGCAATTCTTTTGAGGTTTCTTCAACTAAAATACGCGTCTGCACACGTTCCGGCAGCTCATGCGCAAGCGCAGACGGCGTGAGCGAAAGCATGCTTAGAATGCAGACGTAGAGCGCGTAGTAGAAAACTCGCAAAGCATTATCCTCGGTATGGAGTCCGGTCGAATCATCTGTTAGCTGCGGACAACGTCAGTGCAAGATTGCACGGAACGGAAAGTATACTGACAGCAGCCATCTGCGTATACTCGACCACGCACACCGCTAAAATGCATTGTAGATGGATACTGTATAGCGAAACCCGAATCACGAGAATTTAATGACAAGAAGGGGATATTCTGTGACAAAAACCATAACAGACAGAGATCAAAAGAAATTCACTAATTTTCGAGCTATACTCATTTCTGCCTCGCTCTCCTTACTGCTTCCACTCATTTCTCAAGCGGCCTCAGTTAAAGCTCCTGTTTTTGAAGTCGATCCTTATTGGCCACAACCCCTACCTAATCATTGGGTATTGGGCTCCGCCATTGGTGTAGGTGTTGACTCTCGAGACCACGTATTTGTAATCCACAGGAGAAATAGTTTTAACGAGCGTACAGAAATTGGTGCAGCGACAGATCCGAAAACTGCCGAGTGCTGCATTCCTGCACCAAACATTCTTGAATTTGATCCTGAGGGAAACCTAGTTAACTCTTGGGGCGGCCCAGGTGATCAATACGATTGGCCATCCTCGAACCACGGTTTAACCCTTGATCACAAGGACAACATCTGGATAGGCGGGAACGGTGGCACAGACTCCCACATTCTAAAATTCACTCGCGATGGAAAGTTTTTGATGCAACTGGGCAAACCCGATCAAGGTACAGACAGTCACAGTAGGAACCATTTTGGCAGAGTGGCAAAAATTTCGTTCGACGCCGCGGCCAATGAGGCTTTTGTTGCAGATGGCTATACTAACAAGCGCGTCGCTGTGTTGGACGCGGATACCGGCGAATTTAAACGGTACTGGGGTGCATACGGAAACAAGCCAGACGACACTAACATCGGCCGCTATAGCCCTGAAGACCCGCCGGCGCAACAATTCAGGAATCCTGTTCATTGCGCGGACCCTTCTAACGACGGCCTTGTGTATGTTTGCGATCGCGCTAATGACAGGATTCAGGTTTTTAAAACTGACGGCACATTCGTTAAAGAAAAATTCATAGCCCCACTGACACTTGGTGACGGGTCCGTCTGGGACATCGCTTTTTCTAAAGATAAAGCACAGCAATTCATGTACGTCGCAGATGGCAAGAACATGAAAGTATACATCCTCGACAGAGAGTCCTTGGAAGTTCTCACGAGCTTTGGTGACGGCGGCCGGCAACCGGGGCAGTTTTTCGCTGTCCATAGCATCGCGACAGACTCAAAAGGCAACATTTTTACGACAGAAACTTACGAGGGTAAACGTGTTCAGAAATTTAAATACAAAGGCGTAAAAAGGGTCAAGGAAAAGCACCAAGGTGCGCCTTGGGGCTCAAAACGACGTAACAAATAGCACGAACCTTGCTGGGTTCCAAAGAGTTAAGAAGTCGGTGACTTCCGGGGCCCGGCTATACAGGTTCCGAGCTAATTAATGGCGCTAAAATCCACAATATATAAATTCGGCATTGATCTTTCCTATATCAGTGAAAACTTCTACACCAATCTCGACTTAACAATTGCTTGTCACCCCTCTGAAACCACTGAGCGCATGATGGTGCGAGTGCTTGCTTATTGTTTGAATGCACACAGGTCTCCCGAGTTTACCCGTGGTTTAAGTAACACCGATGAACCAGCCATATGGTGTAAATCTCTTGATGGGCAAATAGAACACTGGGTTGAGGTGGGCGAACCTGCCTTCGACAGAGTCAAAAAAGCCACTCAACTCAGTCAAGCTGTTAGCGTCTATTGTTTTAACCGAAAGTCCGACATCTGGTGGGAACAGGGTAGCGCACAACTCCTGAAGCTAAGCGCTAAATACTTTCGTTTTTATAACAACGAAGTCCTGACGCTGGCATCTAAAATAAACAGAACTCAACAGCTGTCAATTTCAATCGATGCTGGCTTAATCTACGTGGTGACAGCGGCAGGTAATTGCGAAGTCAGCCTTCACCCACTAGTAACTGAATCTTTTAATTGAGCCAACAACCAGAATCATCGTGCATACCACCTAGACAAAACCAGAGGTTACCCAGACATGAAGCAGAGCCCATTCTTCGTTAGTGCTTAATAGAAAACAATCCCGCCGAATTAGTCTGGCGGTCGTATGATGATATTAGAAAATGCATCACTGTCAGGAACCAATGGCTCAGTTGATGCAGGATAGCCAATTTCCTTCAGGACATACGCAAAAATATCAGCATACTCCTCTGCGTCGAGACTACCAGGGGCGCCCTCAGGCATCGCAGTACGCATCAAACCGTAAAGCGTGCCAGCAGACTCTCCCTGCCAAGCGAGAAACACCGGTTCAAAATACCCTTTCTCATGGCAACTTATGCAGTGCTTCTTGTAAAGTTTCTTACCGGATTTAGCTTGCGCCTTGTCGTAAACGCCGTCACTAAAGCTCATCGCTTCAGGAAAATCAGATGCAATAGAATAAGCCGGTAAAATACACAGAAGTGATATCAGTGAAATGATATTAATCACACTAAACGGGGCGCTTTTCATTTTGAAATCGCAGCTTTCATTTACGGACACATTTCCCACCCTCATCTAGGCGCGGGGAACGGCTATCAATGCGCATCCATCTAGTCATCACTATCCGAAGGTAAGGCGACCGCAGTCAATGTTGGACCCGTTTGAAGAATGACATACTGCCTGCCAACATCCGTGTAGGTCATAATACCGTAGTTCGCCTTTTCATCGATCTCCACTTTCCCAACGGATTCTCCCGTTGTTTTATTTATCGCAAAAAGATGAGGCGTACCATCACTGGAAACATCTGTATACATCAGTAACGTGGGTGTAACGACCATCTGTGCGACAGTGCCTGATCCGGTATTACCAATGTCTTTACCTTTGACAGCAGGATGGTCAAGTACTTTCTTTGGCGTCTCACCGACAGGTACCCACCAAAGGTGTTCACCCGTGTTCATATCGATAGCAGTGATCCGACTGTAGGGCGGCTTGAAGAGCGGCAACCCATCCGGTAATGGCACATTCGAACTCCTGAGCACTGCGTAGTCGGTGATCGTGCTGCCAGTAGGCTCTTTAATCAACTTATCCCGCTCGCTACCGGGCGCGATGATGCGGGAAGAACAGTGCTTTCTAGAAGTCACATAGAGAATACCTGACTCGGGATCCGCCGCCGCCGGACCGTCAATGTTTGCGCCTCCAATATCACCCGGACACCAGAGGGCGGCCATTTTCCCCAGATCGTTATCTCTGTGCAAAGGCGGTTGAAACAAGGGACCAATCTCATAGGGTTCTAAGTTTTTGATAGCCTTTGCCCTCAGCTCATCTGAGTAGTCAATAAGTCCATCTATTGTCAAACCCTGCTGGTCAAAGGGCGCCGGTTTCGTTGGAAATGGTTGGGTTTCTGAAAGTTTTTCTCCCGGTACTTTTGAACGAGGCACCTGTTTTTCTTCAATAGGCCATAGTGGCTCGCCTGTTAATCGGTTGAAGGCATAAACGAACGACTGCTTGGTAGTCTGCGCAACGATAGGTACATTTTTACCGTCCATCATGACATCAAGCAGCACAGGCGCAGTCGGCGTATCGTAGTTCCAAATATCATGGTGCACTAATTGAAAATGCCAAACCCGCTTTCCGGTCTTCACATCCAGCGCGATCAGGCTGGTGCTAAAAAGGTTGTCGCCTGGTCGAAAACCACCATAAAAATCCAGCGTTGCGCCATTCGTCGGAACATAAACAATGCCGTTTTCCTGATCCGCTGCCAGTGGCGCCCAAGAGGAAATATCCCCGGTCCATTTCCACGCGTCGTTTTCCCAGGTCTCATGGCCGAACTCTCCCGGCCCCGGTAACACGTTAAATTTCCATAGAAACTTGCCGGTGCGAGCATCATAACCAAGAATGTCTCCGGGAATATTCTCTTGCCTCGATTGGTTATACCCCTGCTCATGGGAATTGCCCACCACAATTACCCCATCAACAACAATCGGTGGCGAAGAAGCCGTGATATAGCCGGTTTCCAGCTTCAAACCATCATAAGGGTCATAGGGGTGTCCTAAATCTTTTAAGAGATCGACAACACCAGTTTCAGGGAAACCCTTGACCGGCACCTTTTCGCCAAAACCTTCAAGCGGTCTGCCAGTTGCTGCATCCAGTGCAGTTAGGAAAAAACCCGGGGAAGTGATGTAGATGACACCGCGTCCATCAACCTCCGCATAAGTGACGCCTTTACCGTAGTCCTTCCGCATTGAGTATTGATAACGTGCAGTGTGAGGCTCCCGATACGACCATAGGGTTTCACCGGATTTTGGATCAATTGCGACAACATGACGCCTTGGTCCAGCGACCGTATAAAGCCTACCATCTATGTAAGAAGGCGTAGCGCGCCCACTTTGAGCGTCGAAGCTGGCACCATCCCATACCCATGCTTCTTCAAGATCAGCGAAATTAGCGGCATCAATCTGATCAGATGTATTGTAGCGCGTATGTTCAGAGTCACCTCCGAGATAATGCCACTCATGACTGTTTTCGTTGTACTGGTCTGCTGAAACGCTGGCGCTAGCACCGAACAAGAGCGCAAAAACGAGGACAAGCGCACGTTTAGATAACCATTTTACG
>CAXRCG010000268.1:0-12516 GCA_964228885.1 Pseudomonadales bacterium
GCAGTACGCATAATCTTCGGGTAATTTTCGTAGGGTTGATGAGCGCTCAACATATCGTTGTATGCAGTGACAATCCCGATATTAAGATGACCTGCCTGCTGAATTGACAACTTATCCTCGGCGGAGCAGGCGGCGATACCATGGGCTAGGTTGCTGCAGGGCATTTGCGATCGATCGTTACTATTTTGTGACGCGGAATCAATTTTATTCAGGTAAGCCTGCCGACTCTCCTTGCTTCTAGATGATATTTCTTCGGTAACTTTTTGTATCAGTGGGTGCATGTTTGTTCTCAATTGCTAAATTGGCTAACGTTTTGTGGTTGTTTGCATGTTCAGAGGAGTCCAGTTCCTACGGCGCCCAAAATATCTGCACAGGTGTGCGGGTTTGTGCAAGTAACTTTTGTATCGGATAACCATCGGGAGACTCTGCGATCTTTCGTTTGGCTTCGCCAAAAATCAGTAGAACAATTAAGTCACTTTCCGTAATGGTATTCAGCGTCGCACTGACGCGCGAATAATCGCTCGAGGGAGTTGAAACGCTAATCGCGCCAGCACTAGACGTAAGTCCTTCAGCCAATTCTGGAGAGTCGGGAAATAAAGATGCAAAATGCCCATCCTCACCCATACCAATGAGTACACAGGCGAAAGGTTGCAGCGGTTGGGTACTCTGAGGCAATAATGGTGTGAAAATGCTTTCCTGCGCAAAATTCACCAGTAATGTCTCCCTAAGCATACGTTCGTTACTCGCCGGGTGATCAGAGGGGACGTCGCGTTCGTCGCTGAGGGAGATGTCAACTCTCGCCCAAGGAATTTGGGCTTTAGACAAAGCCTTAAAGCACTGACGGGGAGTGTTTCCACCACTGACCATTAGCGAGGTTCGCTCTTGAAGGGAAAGTTTGTTTGTCAGCTGCTCAACGATTAATGCGGCTGCCTCAATCGATGCTGATGTCCTGTCTTGAAAAATTTTCACGATTTGTCAGTCTTGTTGCCAGGCGCGGTCGTCTCGGCCTAACATGGTGGATGAGGCGGTGGGGCCCCAAGAGCCAGCAACATAGCTGTCCAGTGGTTGTCTTGAATTGCGCCACCCGGCGATTATGTTATCGATCCATATCCATGCCGTTTCAATTTCGTCACGACGCATAAAAAGCGCGGGGTTCCCACGCATGACCTCAATGATCAAGCGCTCGTAGGAATCTGGGTAGTGTACGCCGAAGGTCTCCTCGAAACTAAGATCGAGCGAAACTGGTTTAAGATCAAATCCGCCAGGGCCAGGTTGTTTCGCCATAATTGTCAGCTTAATACCCTCGTCAGGTTGTAACATGATGGACAGACGATTGGGTACAGTATCATAAGACGCTTCATCAAAAATCGCGTGTGGTACCGGTTTAAATTGGATGACAATTTCTGAATGTTTGATGGGCAACCGCTTACCCGTTCGAAGATAGAAGGGGACGCCAGACCAGCGCCAGTTTTCTATTTCGACCTTAAGTGCGACAAAGGTTTCAGTTTGAGATTTTGTTTTAAGTTGTTCTGCATATCCAGGTACAGCCGTACCGTCTATTGCGCCGGGGGCATAGCGAGCGCGTACCGTATTTGATTTTACCATCGCGTCGGTGACAGGCTTGAGTGCTCTGAGAACTTTCAGCTTTTCGTCGCGAACAGCTTCGTGATCGAGGCTGCTTGGAGCTTCCATTGCTACCAGACAGACGAGTTGCAAAAGGTGATTTTGAACCATGTCGCGGAGGGCACCGATTTCATCGTAAAACTCAACTCGATTATCAACGCCTAGATCCTCAGCAACCGTGATTTGAACATGATCAACGACCTCGCGACGCCATAGAGGTTCGAACAGTGAATTTCCAAAGCGTAATGCGAGTAAATTCTGAACAGTTTCTTTTCCAAGGTAGTGGTCAATGCGGAATATCTGATTTTCTGGAAAACAGGCTCCTACCTCATCGTTGATCGCTTTTGCCGCTGAATAATTATCTCCCACTGGTTTTTCGAGAACGATTCGCATGTTTTCAGTCATGAGGCCGTTTTCTTTGAAACCTTGTGCTACTGGCCCAAACAACGACGGTGGTGTAGCAAGATAGATCGCCCTAATGACATCTTCACGACCCTGTAGCAACTTAGACAGCGGAGACCAGCATGAAAGATCGAGTACATCGAAGTGCAGGTAATCAAGTCTGTTAGCAAAATCGCTGAATTTGATTTCGTCAATCGAGTCTAGACTGCTGAGTAGGGCTGCACGCACGCTGTCCAAATATTCGTCCCGGGTCATTTCTGCCCGGCTTACAGCAATTATTCTAGATTCGGCAGTGATCTGCTGGTCGCAATTTCGGTGGTAAAGTGCGGGTAACAACTTCCGTAATGCAAGGTCACCACTACCGCCGATAATAATCAGGTCGAAAGTATCTACCGGAACAAGTTGAGCCATAATTCCCTCTCTAAAATGTAATTAAACTACATATAACGGTTATAAACAACATATATAGTGGTCATCGCTCTCGTTAATTGGTAAATTACTTACATTATTACTCGCTACTGGTTGCGATACGTCATGCAAGAAAACAATAAAAGAAAAGACAAAGAAGGTCAGGGGGGCAATTCTCTCGTCAAAAGAATTGAACGCCAACTGGGTCAGCTCTCTCGATCTGAGAAACGGGTAGCGCAATGGATCATTGAGAATGTAGCGAGTGCGGTCGACGCGTCCATCAGCGAGGTCGCGGAAGCGACGCAGGTCTCCGAGCCAACGGTGATTCGGTTCTGTCGGAGCATGGGTATGACGGGTTTTCGTGATCTGAGGACCCATTTGATTGCGGCGATGCAGAGACCAGATAATTATCTTCACAATGATGTTGCTAGTCATGACGATACGGATGATGCAGTTGTCAAAGTGGTTGAAAGCTCGATTCGCGCGCTGGTTGATTTGCGAACACTGCTCTCCGGTATGCCTTTTCAGGCAGCAATAGATAAGATGGTGAATGCCCGACAGTTGATATTCGTTGGCTTGGGTGCCTCGGGGTATGTCGCACGTGACGCTTGCCATAAGTTTTTTCGCCTTGGTATACCCTGCAGCACGGCACTTGATTCGCAGACGATATTGCAGCAATCGGCGATTGCGCGTTCTGACGAGGTTTATGTTGTAATCTCTCACATGGGTGAATGGGCAGAGATGGTCGATGGCATGCGATGCGCTCGTGACAGAGGCGCAACTATTATTGCGCTGACGGACCCAGTTTCAAGCTTGGCCAAAGTGGCGACCTGGGTGTTTGATTGTCACCCTCCGGAAGACACAAATGTTTTTACACCGATGAGTTCTCGGCTTGCGCAACTGACCCTTCTGGACGGTTTGCAGATTGGTTTGGCGTTAGAGTTAGGCGAGCACGCTGAAGAAAACCTCAAGCTCACGAAACAAGCATTGTATTCAAAATGGTCACAAGATCCTTGAGGAAATGGTTAAGCTTTAATTAGGGTCGCCATTTGATGCTCGCGACCTACTGCTTTGATGTTCTGACTTGCGTCCAGAGATCGATGTCGCTCCGATTTGTATCCATGCCTAAGTTGCTTGTTGCCTACGCTCTTCAAGTTGTGCGCGTATTTCATGGGCTTTTTCCTCCGTGATAGGAAAGCCTACGATGGTCCAAATCGCGATACCTGAAAACAATGCTGGAATGAAGGCGTCAAAGATACGCATGAGTAAAATGCTACTTTCGCTTTGCGTGCCGCCCAAACTAACGTCAAAGCCTGTGGCATTTAGTAGTAAGCCGCCGGCGGCTAGTGCTGCAGCCATGCCAAGCTTGACTACCCACCAAAAGATAGAACCAAACATTCCCTCTCTTCGTTCTCCCGTCTCGAGCTCATCAAAATCGCAGACATCTGCAATCATTGCGCTAACGATCGGAAACAGTCCACCTAAACCAAAGGCGATAAATGGTGCCGGTATCAAGAGCATTAGAGGATATTCAGGATCGTAGCAAAACCACTTTAAACCGTAGCCGAATACGGAGATCCCGGTGGAGTAAAAAAATGCTCGTCGTTTTCCTATTTTAGTTGCCAGCCACGTGACAAAAGCGATGATACAGAATGTTGCGATGGCCCCGATTGTACCAACATATCCAGCATAGATCGCGCCTTCGGCTTGATCGCCTGAAAATACGTAGTAAATGATGACGTAGAATTGAAAAGAAGATACCAGCATGAACCCATTGAAGACGAGAAATGTTGCTATACACAAACGTAGAAAGGGTCCAGACTTTAGCGTGGTACTGAAACTTTTTGCGAAATCCTTGATGTTCTCGACCAAAGACCCCTTAGTCAAGTTTTGCTTTTCTTGAAGTGCGGTCTCTTGTTCTGGTGCCTGTCGAACTGGTTCGGGGCTGTCGCTAAACCTCTCTTTCAGGAATATAGCGGGCAAAACCCCCAAGCCTATAGTCGCGAGACCGACCGCGATAGCAAGCCAGGCTGCGCCTTCAGCGAGATTGTCGAACAGCAAATCCCATTGCATAAACCAAAGGAACCATGGTGCAATCAAGTAGGCAGTTTGCGCCATAAAGCTTTGCACACCCATTAACCGTGTTCGTTCATGGTAGTCAGGAGTTAATTCATATCCCAGCGCTACCCAGGGTGTCGCAAAAATTGTATAGCCCAAATAGAAAAGCACTGAACCACCCAAAAAATACCAAAAGTAGAAAGACTCGCTTTGGTTTTCGGGTAGCTGCCAAAGCATGGCAAAAAAGACTCCAGCTAGGATTGCGCCTATGAAAATGTAGGGTTTACGCCGTCCCCAGCGTGATCGCGTATGGTCAGAAATATACCCCATTAGTGGATCTGTTAGCGCATCTGTCAGACGGGGTAGGGCCCCCAGTAAGCCAACTAAAGCGGGATTCATACCCAAGCCAAGGTTCAACACTATCATCATGCCGCCAGCTGCGGCTGACAGTAAGTTATTTACAAAGCCACCAACGCCATAGATGAGCTTGCTGACGAATGGTATTCGGTCTTTTTCAAGCGTTTCATAGTGCGTTGGTTCATTCATATTTTTATCCTGCGTTTCTATACCCTGGCAATCGATCAGATAAATTTAAGTGGTTCTGCTTTTTGTTAGCGTTTTCTTTGTAACTAAGGCCATATCCATATTCGAAGCGCGGTGTGTAGTCGGCATCACCGCGGTTGAAATTGTCGGTCGCATTTTTCGGCCAGGAAAACGAAAGTCGCCCTTCAAAGTCATATTCGCCGAACATGACATCAGCGATACCCTGACCTTCGGAACCCGGTAGCCATGCAGCGACAAAGGCGCTCGATTCAGCTAGCTCAGCTTCAATAACAAGTGGTCTTCCTGAGACCAGTACGACAACTGCCGGTATATCAAGTTGAGTTACCGTTCTGATTGCTTTCAAATCCTCTGGGTGCAAATCGGCTAAAACTAATGTACTGCCATAAGGATCGAGTGGTGAAATCAACCCGTTGATATTTGATCCCGCTTCCACAAGTATGTCATCTCCATCCCTGATGTCTCCTAGACCTTCGGCGTAGGGTGTTTCTCCAATGACAATTACAGCAACGTCATGAAGTTCTGGATTTGCATCAGAGCCGTCTTCGCTAAGTATCGCGTGAGGCGCAACCGCCTTAATACCTTCCCATATAGAAGTGCCCCCTTCGATATGATCATTACCGCTTTCTCCTTGCCATGAGACTGACCATCCGCCACATTGATGACCGCGATCATGTGCGTTCTTGCCTAGTACAAGGATTCTACTTTTGTTGTCGAGGGGCAAAGTGGCGTTTTCATTTTTTAGCAATACGAGAGATTTTCGTACCGCTTCTCTCGCGATGTCGCGGTGATCAGAACCACCAAGACTAGAGTGATATGCTTCGGCTCTTGTCGAGGGCTTAGACTCCTCAAATAAGCCGGAAGCGATTTTGACGCGAAGAATTCTGCGGACGGCATCATCTATCCGACTCATCGGTACGGCCCCTGAATCTGCAAGCGCATGCGTTAGGGCAATAAACTTCTTCCATTTTTCCGAGACCATAAACATATCGATGCCAGCCATCAGCGCTATTTTTATGGCATCTGAATAGTTCGCTGTCGTGTAGTCTATGCCGTCCCAGTCTGAGATAACGAATCCCTGAAATCCTAATTCCTGCTTAAGTTTGTCCGTGATTAGATATTTGTGTCCGTGGCACTTGTCGTCATTCCAGCTACTGAAGGATGCCATGACGGTGAGAATGCCAGCGTCGAATGCTGGAAGGTAGGGTGACATGTGTAATGCGACTAATTCGGGTTCAGGCAAGATCGTGTTCCCCTGATCTAGGCCATGTTGGGTGCCACCATCTCCGAGCCAATGTTTCGCGCAGGCAACGACGCCGCCCGCTTTTTGCAGCCCATCGATTGCCTTTGGCGCAAACCGTTCGACTATTTCAGGGTCTTCGCTATAGCTTTCATAGGTTCTTCCCCATTTATCATCACGGGCGACTGAGAGTGCTGGGTCGAAGGTCCAATTAACTCCAGTCGCGAGCATCTCGCGTGCCGTAGCTTCAGAAATTTTAAAAACCAGCTCTGGGTCGTCGGCTGCACCAAGCCCGATATTGTGAGGAAAAAGTGTGGCGCCACGCACGTTGTTGTGGCCGTGAACCGCGTCAACACCGTACAAAATCGGTATTGCTATGTGATCACTATCTTCTTCCATGGAAGCTGCCCAATATTCGTCACACATTAACAACCAGTCAGCTGGTAGGTTTTTACCAGGTGCAGAACCTCCGCCGCTCAGCACAGAACCAAGATGAAAGGACTTTACCTCCTCAGGTGTCACTGTCATTCTTTCAGTTTGGGTCATCTGGCCAATTTTCTGATCTAGGTTCATTCGAGAAAGCAATTGCTCTACGCGCATGTCATCTTCTTTATTCAGAAGTGGTTGTTTCATTTTTAGAGCTCCATATATGTTATGTCAGTCATCCGTGAGCGGGTCTTCAATGGGGCTGTCATGCTTAGTCAGCTCAAGTACCACACGTTCTTCTGAGGCTTTTAGTTTGTAAGTGAGATCAGGTGGGCAAAATGTTCGGTAATCTTTGTTATTCAGGTTTCTGTTAGTGTGCTTGCCTGATGATTAAAGCTATTACTGTTGTTACCTTCCCGGCGATTTTTTCTTTCGTCGCTAATCCTTGTTGTTTTGCCGATCAAATTTTGGGGGAGAATTTAATGTTTGAATGACAGCGTTGTCAATCTGTATTTGAAAAAATTCAAAATGCGGATGAATGCAAATGCGTTTTCGTCACCCAATCAGGGAAGCTAAGCTTATACAGAAGATTTCGGTGGTAGCGTTGAGTCTCGTACGACAAGTTCAAATTCGAAACGTCGATGTTGAGTATTCGGAGATTTTTCTCTTATGTCATTCATGAGTAAACCGGTGACTACCGACGCCATTTCAGAAATGGGTTGTTTAACAGTCGTTAACTGTGGCCATAGTCGCGATGCAAGAGGCGTATCATCAAACCCCGCAACTGAAAGTTGACCGGGTAGCGCCATACCCAATTCGTGTGCCACTTGGATTACACCGGATGCCATGTCATCGTTACTGGCAATAATTGCGGTGGGAGGTGATGGCAATGAAAGAAGTTTGCGAGCCGCTTTCTGTCCTGACTCGAAGTCGAACGAACCAGTTTTTACCAGAGTTTTCTCAAATGCAATGCCGTGTCGCTTGATGCAATTGCGATAACCCTCATATCTGAATTTCGTCGCGCCATGATTGGCAGGCCCTTTAATAAAACCGATTCTACGATGGCCTAGTGACACAATATAATCTGTTAGCATTTCACTCGCACCAAGGTCATTCGAGCTAACCCAAGTGCTACGGGGCGATTCATCGCTAGGAGAAATCTGTGCGAATGGCGTATTGTTAAGTTGGAGAAGGTTTAGTAGCTCTGGTACGTCGCTCAGCGGCGCCGTGAGGATTACGCCATCTACCTGGGTTTGCTGCAGAAATTGGGTTACTTCGCGTAACAGTGCTGTCACGGGAAAGTGACAAGGCCTCAGTAGCAGCGAGTAACCGTCTTTCGTACAGGTCTCGAAAACCCCATCGAGGACGCCCTTCATATAGTTAAACTCGTGCGGGTTCTCATATAGCAAGCCAATTGAAAAGGATCGATTTCCTGCCAGTTGTCGGGCAGAAAAATTGGGTTGGTAGTTGAGCAAATCTATTGCTGTTTGAACTTTTTCGCGAGTTCTGTCTGATACATTGGGTTCTTTGTTAACGACTCTGGAAACAGTCTTAATAGACACGCCAGCTTTTTTTGCTACGTCAGTTATGGTCGGTTTTTTGTTGTTAGGAATGTTCATCTATTGTGAAGTTACTTTTTCCCAAGTGTCTACTGAGCAAGTTAAGCCCGCGCGCCTATTCAAAACTTTTACCAAAACAGTAATTGTTAAACAGCCTGGCGGGAATCTATATGCAAAGGCATGGCTTTCTAACTTGCAGATTTCTGCTTCGAGTTAACGACTAGATCCCATGTTATTGAATGTGGCGTGCAGGGATCACATCAGTTTTGATCGTTAAGCGGATGTACTAGCTGTGTCTCCCATACGAACAACGGATATCGATGTCTTGTCGGATGTTAATCCATTTTGTTCGGTGGTGTATAGCTGGAAGCTTTTTATTTTTTGGCACGTGGCGCATTTAGTGCTCTTAATCGCTGAACAATTCCCGGACAAGGTTGTAAGAATTTTTCAGAGTGATTAGGCGTCCGTCCGAGTTAGGGCGCAAGATACTTAAAATTTGGGGTTGACAAATCGTGACGACGCGTCAGAATGACAACGTTGTCAGTTTTTCCATAGAAACGGAGAGATGTTCTTGATCCGCAAACGTGCCGCCGTTCTTCCGATTATTGGACTGCGTTTATCGTCCGTTTTCAGACAACGTTCGTACAAAAGTTAGAGAAAAGTTGCTAAGTACAAAAAAAATCGGGTAGACATGACAGCGTTGTCAATTAGGGTCTATTCAAGTGTAAAGAATCGTTAAGGTTTATTTTGAGGCATGACAGATGCCTGAAAGTATAAAAATAAAGTTCCAAGAAGGGGTTAGCGAATGTTCACAGTATCACGAGCGAGATCATGGTGCGGGCAGATAGAAACTAAGGTCCTAGTCATCTCAGCAGTGCTGTTTTTAGCGGGCTGCGGCGGAGCTAGCGATAGCACGCCGGAGGGAGAATTCAACCCGCCGGTTGTAGAGTATGTCACTGTATTTGAAGACAACTTTGATGGTGCTAGCATCGATCCAAGTAGATGGAACGTTATTACTGGTGATGGTTGTCCTGAACTTTGTGGTTTTGGGAATAACGAAGAGCAGGTTTATTCAGCAGATAATATTTCGTTAGCCGACGGCGTTTTGAGAATAGAAGGGCGAAGAGAGGCTGATAGTTCTTTCAGTTCAGCCAAGCTTGACACGAATGGCAAATTCGATTTCCGGTATGGTCGAATCGAGGTAAGTGCAAGGTTACCAGGCGGGCAGGGTATTTGGCCCGCAATATGGTTGTATCATAGCGACCCAACAGTTTATGGACCTTGGCCCTTGTCCGGTGAAATCGATATCGTCGAAGGTTTCAACTTGGGCGTAGATGGAAATACAGCCGTACGGAGCACAACCCACTATGGGCTTCCAACCTTACCTTTTAACGGCACAGGGTCCGCTTTTGATGATGGAACTGATCCGACTCAGGGGTTTCGTGAGTATGCTGTTGAGTGGGAACGTGACAAGATTCGATTTTTCGTTGATGGTGTACATTTCCAAACCCAAACATCCGATGATTGGTACACCTACTTCCCCGCTGATGAAGAAGGGTTCTATGACCCGTTGGGCGCGTTCAAGAAAGGTCCAAGAGACGCACCTTTTGATCAGATGTATCATTTGATTTTAAACCTCGCGATTGGCGGTAATCCGGTAGGAAGTCCCGACGCGACAACCGTATTTCCGCAGGTGATGGAAATAGATTATGTTCGCGTAAAAGAATGTGTCAATGCAAATCCTGATACAGGTCGTGGTTGTGGCAGCGGTGACGTCAATGTCGTGCCGCTTGAGGACAACGCTGGTGGCCCCCTGGCCGACGTTGAAACAGCGCAGCCTTACATCGAACGGCTTGACCTATACGAAGATGCACCTGCTGTTTTGACGCTGAGCGCCGGCGGTGTAGAGTCGACCAACACCTTAGTTCCAGGTGGCTTTACGGGTGATGGGGCAACCGTGGTGAGCGACCCTCTCTTCCAGGATCCCGATGATGCGGAAAATACAGTCTGGCGGGTAGAAATTTCAGGCGCTACTTCTAACATTTTTCTTGGATCTGAAGTGTTCACCGATGAGTCATCGCTGTTGAAGACTGGTTTTAACTTTTCAGATAATCGATTAAGCGGAGTAGGCGGCGACGGCGTTGGGGAAGTGGCTTTCGACATGAAAGTGAATTCCTTGTCGGACGGCGCCGATATTGTGATCAAGATTGATAGTGGTTTTCCGAACGTAGGAGAATTCACGTTACCCGCCGCAGATATTGCCGTTGGTCAATGGAAAACCTACTCAGTTAAATTTAGTGAATTGGTTGCGAACCCCGGTTTTGTTGATTGCTGTGGTGGTGCCGGTGTTGATCTGGCCGCCGTTATCAATCCGTTTGTGCTCGAGGTGCAGGGCGGAAGCGCAGATTTGTATCTAGACAATATTTATGTCACTAACGCATGTAAGGTCGTTGGTGCTTGTGGCGTGGATCTCCAGAGTAATGTGCCGAACCTGAACGTGTTTATTGATACCGTGAATCAAGACGTCTGGGGAACAGGAATCGCTGCTTCCGACTCAGGTTCAGGGTTCTCTGATTACACCGCGACATCCGATCCTGCGAACAAGGTGAACTGGGAGATACTAGCATCCGACGACACTGAGCGGGGCGATGTGGTCGAGGTGCGCTTCAATGACAGTAGTGCGTTTGGTGTCTGGTTTGTTAAGAGCCCAACGCCCGTGGACATGTCAGCGTACAGTGCAGGCGCGTTGGTTTTCGATCTCAAGGTGTTGGATTACGGCAATAATACGACCGGTATGACCATGAAGGTGGATTGTTCGTTTCCTTGTACCAGTGGCGATCAAAATCTCGGTGTAATTGCTGATGGAGTATGGGAAGAGATTACGGTCCCAGTATCAAGATTAGTTGCTGGCGGGCTCGATTTAGCTGCGGTCAATACAGGCATCGTTTTGTTCCCGACAGCGCAATCCGGCGATATTACTTTCAGAGTTGATAATGTTCGTTGGGTCGCTGAGACCGAAGCTCCGCCCCTGGACCCAATTGATTTGCCGTTAAGCTTTGAGGGCGACACAACGGCATTTGGACTGATTGATTTTGGTGGCGCATCGTCTACTTTGGTAGCCGACCCGCTCGAGGCGAGTAACACTGTTGCTCAAACGGTAAAGAGTAGCTCGGCTGAAACTTTTGCTGGCACTGTGATGGGCAACGGCAGCGGTTTTGCCAATCCTATTCCCTTCACCGCCGATGACACTACGATGACTGTTCGGGTTTATTCTCCAGCTGCCGGCATACCGGTGTTGTTAAAGGTTGAGAATGCCGACGCTTCGGTATTTTCAGAGGTCATCGTGAATACGACTGTTGGCGATGCTTGGGAAACGCTCACTTTTGATTTCGCCACAGCTTCAATAGACACGTCAGCCACTTTCGTGCAGGCGATTATCTTCTTTAATTTTAATAATCCAGGCGCCGACCGAACTTATTTTTGGGACGACGTGACGTTTGGTACGGCAGTAGCTGTCCCGACGCCAAGTGGTGCCGATTTCGAGCCGGCGGGTGCGCCCTATACATTTGGTGACTTCGGTGGCGGCGCAGTGACAGTCATTGCTAATCCGCAGGTTACAGGTATCAATACCAGCGCCACTGTTGCCCAGATGCAAAAATTTGCTGGTGAAGTATTCGGTGGTAGCACACTGACCCTGGGAGGAGAGGTAGACTTTTCCAACAGCAGTGTATTTACGATGAAGGTTTTCGCCCAGCGTGCCGTGCCTGTTCTTTTCAAGCTTGAAGGACTCAATGTTGAGCGATCGGTAACCCACACGGGTTCTGGCTGGGAAGAGTTGAGCTTTGACTTTGCTGGTGACACCGGACCGGGTGTCACTCAAGTGACGCTGATCTTTGATCTAGGTGTTAATGGTGATGCCGGTGGTGATCCTGATAACTGGACTTTCTTGTTCGATGATATTGTGACGCCGATCGGTTCGGGAGGCACCGGTGGCGATGGAGGAGGCGCTTCATCCTTTAGCACAACAGACTTTGAGCCAGCGGGTGCGCCGTATACATTTGGTGATTTCGCTGGTGGCGCTGTCACAGTGATAGATACTCCGCAAAGCACGGGCATCAACACCAGCGCGACTGTTGGTCAGATGCAAAAATTTGCCGGTGAAGTATTTGGTGGCAGTACGCTGACACTAAATGGTGAGGTTGATTTTTCAGAGAGCAGTACGTTTACGATGAAAGTGTT
>CAXRCG010000269.1:0-55676 GCA_964228885.1 Pseudomonadales bacterium
TAATTTCCAAACCGGCCTACTTTTCCTAGCTCAGATAATAGACTCTTTCACAACTCGATGCGAATGCGCGAAAGCACACATCTGTCAATTCACCCTGTGCTAGCGCTTGGCTAACGAGCGTATTTAATTCCTATTATGACGAGTAACGAAATATAAACCTAATCCTTGAACCGCTTATAAAAGTACAACGCAGAATTGAGATCAAAGAGTTTAAACCCCTTAAATGCAAACTCTTTCAGGTCGCTTTCGTCAGGAAAGGTGAAGTACTCACCTCCACTTTGCTGATCTTTAGCCTTAGGCGAATCACCTCTTTCAAAGACATTGATTGTATCGATGATGAGGTCGCAACCATCGGCATAAATCTTTAGCACATGATCCAAGTAAGATTCACGAGCATTCACTGGCATGCTCGTGTGACCAATTATCCTACCCGTGTCGATCGTTGCATCATCAATATAATGCAACGTTGATCCAATAGACCTTTCACCTCTTAACATCGCCCAGAATGTTGCCATCACGCCTCGGTAAGCGGGTAACGTACCCGAATGCAGATTGATAACGCCATAGGCAGGAATACCTATCACTTCCGCTTTCAAAATGACCCCGTATCTGACAGATACGACAAGATCCGGTGCAAACTCTACAAGTTGTTTAATACTTCTGGTTTGATTAATTCGGTTTTCTACTCTAACTGGGTAGTGATACTTGTTAGCAAGACCATCAATGGTTAACAATTCACCCTGTTGCTGATTTGAGATAAGATCATTAAGGATTCCCTGTTCTACAACGCTCAAGTCCTCTAGCGCTTGCGGTTTTTTCTTTTTGCTATTCCCAACGCTTTCAGATACAAGAATTGCGATTTCGTGATGGGCTATCTCTGGCAACAGATAGTTGAGAGCAACAGTGCTTGCCAAATCCCTGTTTAGCAGAATCAAGATATTCATATCAGAGCTCTTTGAATTTTGATGGCATATCAGAATTCATCGTATTTTCTACCAGCTTAGAGGCATGATACGTATTAAATAGTGAAGTCGCTGAGACTCGCAATATTACATCCTATTAGCTGCCACAAATTACACTCATCCCTAGCTTTTTATTTGGCTAGCCATCGGTGATCTGCATCAACCGAAACTTCCTGCGATAGTAATAGTCGTTCAAGATGCATCTTCATGCTACGCCTTTCAATTTGATCAACCATGACGCCCCCTGTGCCCGGCCGATAAATAAACTGGTGCTCGACTATTTGATCAAGACTTCTTGGCTCTGACAGATATGCTAGCAACCTGCTTTCGCGAGAATCTATCATCTTGCTGTATTTCTCAAGCATAGACAGGAACTCTTTTCGTCCTTCGATCAACCCCTTATGATGAAAAGTTAACCACCAATGTGCTTTTACGCTTTTCAGAATTTCAAGGCTTCGTTCAAAATCTACCAAACTCGACCAACCATCACCGTAGTAGGGGCCAAAAGACGTTAGATCTATATCACCGAGTACACAAAGTCGCTCGTCGTTGTTTTCCCAATCAATGAGTAAACAGCAATGCCCCCTCGTATGCCCAGGCGTATGAATAATTTCAATACGCACACCCCCTAAATCAAACTTGTCACCATTTGAAAACGACTGAACATCGGGACGACTTTGGTAGTAATAGTCCTTAACTACTGAGGCTTTCCATGCTGCAGCTGGTTCACCTTCGTATCCAAAAATTTCCATCAATCCCGAGAGCGACGCAAGACCCTGAGCATCTTCAGCATGCGCAAAACACGAGGCATCAGGAAACAAATGCAGACCAGCGATGTGATCCTCATGAACGTGGGTCAGCAATACCATGTCAACATCAGGCAAGCTTGCCTTGCGATCGACAACGCCTAAAGAGGGATCAATCATCACAGTTTTTTCCTGACCTTTAACTAGCAAGGTATTTCCCTGTGGATATTTACCATTTTCACGGCCAAACAATATCGTTAGAGGTCCGATTACTCGTTCTGTTAACGCTTTACTCATTTATCAAAAAAACCTCAAAAAAACCGATTTGATCCGTCGTGATCTCTGCCCACCAGAATAAATACTGTATGACACAAGATATTTAATATAGATATCGACATAGACCATCAGCAATCTCCACAGGAGCGCTGTTCTGAAACCTCATTAGACAAACGCCAACGCGCACTATAACCAATTAGCATCCATTCAAACTTTCGCTTTACCCTGCAACATACAAGCTTTTCTCACGCACAAATGCAAAATATTTCTAGGGTCATTACGCCAGAAGAGGCATGCCCCTGTCATCCCCTATTGCTATCATCGAAGTTATCTTTTCACATTTCTTCGGTGGAGAACTGAAGCCCATAAATTTAGGCTGAATCATACATCTTTTTTTAATTCAGGCCGTCAGATATATTTTTTGTGGTTCATGGCAACTAGATACCTGGACTTTTCTTTCAACTGATGATCCTCTTACAGAACTTATTGCCTGTATTCTTCGATTTAGATAACAAAATCTCTGTGGAGCACTAACACCCTTTTTTAGCGTCGTTTGCCTAGAGCAGATTAATTCATTAACGGCTCTTCTGATTCATCTTGCAAGGTTTCGCAGTAATTTATGCGATTTCCCTAGTCATACCAAACCGCTATAGCAACACGAGCGAAGACTGATCGTTTCATCGCGAATGTATACGTTGTGAAGAAACCTAGGATTCGCATTATTGCTGAGTAATCGGCAGTTTGAGCGACAACCATGACTGATCACGCGTAACAATTACTTGACCATCGGCATCTATTGCGAATAGAGTCTTGGGATCTTCACCCTTAATCGCGTTGGAGTATATTCATGATCGGCCTTCAAAAACTACCCGCTACCGCAAGCACAGACGAAATTATCAAAATCATTTCTCAAGATGGTGCTCTGATTCTAGAGAATGTACTCAATGCCTCGGAACTTATGCAGTTTCGAAAGGAACTGGATCCCTATATGGAAGCGACTGAAAACGGTCGCGATAAGTTTAGCGGACACCAGACTACCCGGACGGGCTCATTAATCACTCGCTCTGCACAAGCCAGAGATATGGTTATGAATAAGACTGTGGTCGATGCAGCCAATGCGTTTCTTGCACCTTATTGCCAGCGCATTCAACTACATTTGACTCAAATCATCAGATTAAAACCCGGCCAGGGAAAACAAATGATTCATCGTGACCGTTGGGCGTGGGGAAAATACATGCAGGACAACATCGAACCACAGTTCAATACTATGTGGGCGATAACCGACTTTACCGAAGAAAATGGTGCAACTCAGGTAGTACCCGGCAGCGCTTCATGGCCTGATGATCGCAAAGCAAAACCGGAGGAGATTTGTCAGGCAACGATGTCCGCCGGCTCTGTCTTGCTGTATAGCGGTAGCGTGTTTCATAGTGGCGGCGAGAACAAATCTTCGTCTGATCGCATTGGGGCCAATCTCACCTACACACTGGGCTGGCTCAGGCAGGAAGAAAACCAATACCTTTCATGTCCACCGGAACTTGTCCGGGAATACCCTACTGAACTCCAAGATATGCTGGGTTATACGATGGGCCAATATGCTATGGGGTACTACACGCCACCGGAGCTACCTGGAAAACAACCCGAGTGTGTCAGCCCAGCATTTGCTGTCCGAGAGGTAGATTCAGCTGCATTGGGCGGCGCAGATTTACTTGATGCCACGAAGCAGTAAAACTGGATATTTATCCTATTGCATCCTTTATATGGAGGCAGAGAAAAGAAACTATGAGCGACGAACAGCTAATTAAAGACACAGTACAAACCTATTTTGAATGCATGTATGAATCCAGTGAAGATAAAACTCATGCAGCATTTCATCCTAACGCAAAAATAACCGGTTATCTTGAAGACGGGCTACACCAAATGTCGGTAAATGAATTCGCCGATCTCGTCGCGAGCCAACAACCCTCTGCAAAGGAAAAAGGCGAACAGGCACGCCTCGATATCATTTCCATTGACATCGCAGGTAAAACCGCAGTCACACGCATTCGCGATGACTATCTAGGACTAACATTCTTGGATACCTTATCGCTGCTCAAGACTGATGGTAAGTGGAGTATTTACAACAAGCTATTCCACGTTGAAGGCAGCGCGTCCTAAGCAACAGTTATCAACTGTTACCAGCAACGAATTTGATTCCGGCGTATTAAACGAAGAGAACTTTAATCTATCGAACCTCCCATATAAATGGAACGACCGGTTGCCGCTTGTATCCGATCACAGGTTTGTCGCTTCTAACGCATTGTAACGATAAAGCTTATCCATCGTATGATTACCCGCTGAACGCGCAGCTCTATTTCGCAACCAGGCTTTTACACCGGACATATGAAATATCTTCGCATTACGGCGTGAGCCATTCTGGATACTTGCTGTTCTGTCACGGCGCAAGCCTTCGTAACGTTGCAAACTGGCAGCGATGTCATCATTCGACGCCAAGCACCCAGCAATAACAGCTGCATCTTCGATCGCCATCGCCGCGCCTTGCGCCATAAATGGCAAGGTTGGGTGACAGGCATCCCCTAGCAAGGTCACCCTTCCCCGTCCCCAATGTTGCATCGGTGAGCGATCATATAACGCCCACTTAAACAGAGAGTCCCTGTCGGCACTATCAATTAATTGGTGTATATCTGAATGCCAGCCGGCAAAATCGGACTTTAGCTCGTCATATTCACCGTGCTCAGTCCAAGACTCAACATCCCAGCCCGCTTTTTCCACGACGCAAACACAATTAACAAAATCTCCACGACGAACATAATAGTGTACAAAATGTTTACCGGGTCCCCACCAAGCAGTCGACATAGGGCGAATCAACCCCTTCGGAAGACGTGCCACAGGCACCATGGCACGCCAGGCTACATTGCCTGTGTAGCGAGGGTTTTGCTCACCCCAAAGTCCAGCTCTAACAGCAGAACGAATGCCGTCAGCGCCAATCAGCAGATCGCCTTCATGGATGGTATTTCCAACCTTTATTGTTACACCACCCTTTTTTGCCGCTCTTTCCTCATGAAAGCTTTCAACACCCGCGTTCACATGTAGTTCAATTTCTGAGCAGTTTTTTGTAGCATCAACCAGAATTTTGAGCAGATCGCCCCGGTGAATATGGTAGTAAGGCATGCCATATTTTTTTAACGCTGTTTCGCCGAGCACTGACTCACCGATGACATCACCGGTTCGCCAATGACGGAACTGGCCACCCTCTGGCAAAAATGCTTTTGATCGAAGTTGTTCTTCCAAACCTAGGTCATGCAGAACCCGACTACAATTTGGTGACAACTGTATCCCCGCTCCAACTTCGCTAAACTCTGACGCTTGTTCGAAAGCGCTGACGCGATAACCACGTTTCGCCAAACAAAGCGCGGTGGTCATACCGCCGATACCACCTCCTGCAATCAAAACATGTAAGTTGTTCAAGGTTGAGTTCAATTCAGCTTCCCTATGCAGGATAAATTAAGTTAAGAAACACAGGATCAATTGTAAATCAATAATATTAGCTAAAGTTGCTTCCACGGTAATCTTCTTCTTTCACTTCTTTTAGCTTCTGCCCATATGTTGAAGCGCCTCCAAGATAAGTCATGTGTCTCAATAGGTCGTGACCCTCTATATTAGAATAGTATCCAGTAAACCAAGACAGCGTATCTGCGATCATTGAACCTTTATAAAACTCTTTCACATGCTCACCCCATTCCTTTTCAGCGCTCTGTTGCGCTTCTATTCTTGAGTAGCCTACCGAATAGAGAAAAGCGATGAAATCTGACACCCACTCCACAGCGGTATCAATCGCGGGTGGAAAGTTAGTCGAAGCAGACGCACCCTGTGAACCAACTAGCTTGAATTATTGCATCGAACATCAAACAGTCCTCTCGAAACATTTATGCGCCAACGCATCCAACTTAGCTGGGTCAAGTGTACCTTCCAGACCAATCGCCACCACCTGACAGAGATCAGCGCTGCGCGATTCAATCTGCTTAACGTCACAACGCTTACCTACAATCTGAAGTTCGAAGGAACCACCCATCTCATTCTTAAACAAACCTTTGCAACGTAATACTTCCGCGCCAATCCCAGAGGTAAAGCGCGCCAGAGCAGCACGAGAAACCGGTGCATCAAAACTGTAACTCCAACTGCCGTAGTGCTCATGTCCATGCATATCAACATCAGCGCTTGCCGCACGAGAATCGACATCAAAAATAACCGAGAGCGGCACATCACAATTGACACAGGGGATAACCGCAGCCGCATTAGTCAGATCAGCTAGCCAGCTATTCAAATTTTGTACTTCGCCATTAGCAAGCAAATCAACTTTATTTAACAATATCAGGTCAGCAGCCTTGAGTTGTCGCCGAATCGTGCGGCCGACATATTTATCAACAGCTTTTTCTTGCACAGACTCAGCATCCACAACTACAACAATTCCAGCCAACTCAAGGGTTAGGCCATTCCCGTACTGAGACAGGTTGTTGACATCTGCTACGCCGCTCGCTTCAACGACAATATGCTCAGGTTGTGGATCGAGCGCTATCAGCGTTTCCAACGCGTCACTAAAACCATCCGTCAGCGTGCAACATACGCAGCCATTGGCAAGATTAATCTGTTTATCACTTCGGGACTCGATCAGCTGCGCATCAATGTTGATATCACCAAAGTCGTTAATTAGCAGCGCGATACGTTTTGGTCTAGGATTTAGGCGTTCATTACCCTGAAGTATTCGGTTCACCAGAGTTGTCTTCCCGGACCCTAGGTAGCCGCCCAATACAGTGAAACCAATCATTAGTCCTCCGGAATTGCTGCCTGATGCTTCATTCCTGCAAGCACAGTACCCCAAACCTTGATATCACGAATATGCATTAAATCAACACTCAATGGGTCTTCTTCGAGAATAGCAAAATCTGCTTTTTTACCTGCTTCAAGCGACCCTATTTCATCGTCTAAATGCATCTGATACGCAGCAGAAATGGTCACCGCTTTAAGGGCTTCGTAGGGACTGATCTTTTCGACCTCGCCTAACACCCGCCCGCTGGGAGTGACTCGATTAACCACACACCACATCGTATGAAGCGAGCCGAGAGGCGTCACACCGGCATCCGAGTGTATCGAAAAAGAAACGCCTTCACGCAGCGCAGATGCACAGGGTTCTATCGAATTCGCTCGTTCGGGTCCAACGGTAATGTCATAGTGCTGATCTCCCCAGTACCAGATATGGTTCGAAAAGAAATTGGCACACAGCCCTAACTTGGACATTTTTCGGAGCTGTGCTTGAGTCGTTAGTTGCGCATGAGTAATGGTATGACGATGGTCAAGCCAAGGATCCTCACGTAAGATTTTCTCAACCGTGTCTATCGCCAACTGCTGGGTTAGGTTTCCATTACAGTGCATGTGAACATTCAGACCTGCACGGTGGAACGGACGTAACCAATCGGCAAACTGCTCTGGCACGGTTAAAAGCTGTCCGTGATCTTCGCCACTGAAGTATCCGGGCTCATCGATCAGGGCACTAAAACCCTGAATAGACCCGTCAAGAACAAACTTGACACCAGGGAAGCGTAGTTTTTCGGTTTGTTTTTTCTGCAATTCGACGAACTGATCCGCAACCTCGTCAAACGCTGCTACCGCACCCGGCATAGCGGGGATATTGTACTGCGCAACCCGCAAAGGATAATGCTCGTCATTCGTTACTTCTTGCCACATCGAAAGCGCTTTGGGCGCGAGAATTGAAGCGCCAGCCAAATCTGTGCAGGTGGTGATACCTGCATTTCGCGCCAGAGCACCTAAATCCCTGATGGCCTGCTCCGTATGATTCACTCTCTGTACGATTCGATGTCCTGTCTTGCAAGACGACATCGCTGCAGGCTCGCGTAACTCTCCATCTAGTTCACCATTCCCATCGCGGCCGAGCCCCTCGATGTTCATGCCTTTAGTCACATTATTTTCTACCAACATCGCGCTGTTAACCGTGGCGAGGTGCCCACTGGCATGCTGCAAATAAATAGGACGAGTTTCCGACACTTTATCCAGTTCATGACGCGTAAGCCGAGCTTGATCAGGAAAGTAAATCGGGTCAAAACCAACAGCTACCAATGGCTGAACTGGATCATCCATTTTCGACTCAGCTAATTTCATCGCATCAATTAACGCACCATAACTCTTGATGCCAGGGGCGGTAGAACCATCTGGCAGCTTCCTTTCAAAGTACCCCATATATGGTAGGAGCATCATACCGCCTGCCATAACGTGAGCATGGGCCTCAACAAAACCCGGCACAATCACATGCTCGGAAAAGCTGTTATCGAGCTTATAGTTCCCCCAACCGGCTACCTCTTCCAGAGAACCCACGCCAAGTATGACCCCGTCTCGGACAGCAACATGGGTTCCCTCCGGGTTTGAGGGATTCATCGTGATAATTTTTTTTGCCCGATATATGGTGATACTCAAGGTATATTCCTTATTCATTCGATTGGCAGTTGTGCCCCAGACTAAGTCATCACTGCGCATGGCTCAAGTAGCGAATCGAATACCGGGCAGGCGGCGTTGACTCATGCGTCATTTGGACCCGTAGTCTGAAAAACAAAGAATACGACGGCCTGGAACGTCCGTTATTGCTGCCCTATGGTCGAGCGAAACTACTTACATAAAAGAGCTTTTCAGGATTGGGTTTAGTTAAGATTGACAACATGTGTACCTAATTCTGCGACTCGGATTATAGGCAACTTTCAGGCCGCACCCTATCACCCGCGGCGGTTCCTCGCATAGCGGAGAATTATGTATAGTTTCAGGCTTTAAACAATGATCATCTGACCAGACGCTTAGTGGTTTTGATCAAGCTTTTAGTCTGGCAAACCAAGTACGCGCTTAGCGATAATGTTTAGCTGAACCTCCTTGGTACCACCGGCAATCGTCAAGGACTTCTGGTACAACCACTTCTTCAGAAATGCGAGTTGCTTTGGATCTGCCGTCGCCTCATCCCAAAGCAGACCCTGGCTACCCATCGCAGCAACCAGTAACTCATCACCATCTTGAATATTGAGTGCGTTTGTTAGCTTAACAGCTGAAGAAGTAAACCCAGGTGCATGCGACTGGGATTCTTCAATGGCCCTGCGCTGGGTTAAGCGCTGGGAATGAGAGTTCATCTCAAAGGTCGTCAGCCATTCTCTGAGCTGTGCATCAGAAAGTTTGCCTGCGGAGATTCCAACAAAGTCTTTCACTAGGTCCGGCATTTTACTCGACTCAACGCGACCTCCCTGTGACCCCGATATATTAATACCCGCATGGGTAGAGCGTTCAAACTGGAGCAGTCGCTTACCAACGGTCCAACCATGGTCGACACCGCCGATCAAATCTTCCTTTGGCACGATAGCATCTTCAAAGTAGGTCTCACAGAAAGGCGAGGCCCCCGAGATCAACTGGATAGGGGAAACCCTGACCCCTGGCTGGCTCATATCGATGAGGACAAGACTTATGCCATCATGCTTGGGCTTATCAGGAGATGTACGCACGAGCGCAAAAATGTAATCACAATCTTTCGCATCGCTGGTCCAAGTTTTTGATCCGTTAATTGTGAAATTATCGCCATCGAGTACCGCTTTTGTGCTCAGATTTGCGAGGTCTGACCCAGCACCAGGCTCAGAATAACCCATCGCCCAGGCGCCCTCTCCCCTCGCGCAGATGGGTAACCACTTGGCTTTCTGCTCGTCGGTGCCAAATTCCAGAATAGTCGGGCCGATGTAGTTCACACCACGGCCAGTCAAAGGCGTTCGAGCGCCAATACGCGTCAGCTCTTCGATCAGGATCTTGTACTCTTCCCTTCCTATCGCTGCTCCACCATATTCTTTTGGCCATGTTGGCACTGTCCAGCCCTTTTCCGCCATTCGCTCTAGCCACTGCCTAGTGTCGGGCTCGAGTTCAATTTTCGAGCTGCCGAGGGGTATATATCCGGGGCCGCGAGCGCCCTCGGGACAATTCTCTTCAAGCCAGATTCTTGTTTCCATGCGGAAGTTTTCTAAACTACTCACTTTACTCTCCATGCTAAAAACTTTTATCTCGTCGCTACCTGATGTTACCGTAGCGAAACAAAAGAACGAGAGAACGTCAATGGCATACAAACATATTAATTATCAGATCAGTGATCATATCGCCACAATCACCTTAAATCAGCCAGAAAAACTCAACGCTTTGAATACCTTAATGCGGCAAGAATTTCTTGATGCGATGTTGCTTAGCGATAACGATGCGGATGTGCGCGTGATCGTCATAACCGGCGCCGGTCGCGGCTTCTGTTCTGGCGGGGATCTGAAAGCGATGAATCAAGCCAAATCTAAAGGCAGCCGCAATGCTTTCAATGAGAAGGTCACGCCTGTTAGAGACAAGGTTGTGCTTGCAATGAGAAACGCAACTAAACCTGTCATTGCAGCGGTTAACGGTCCTGCTGCCGGTGCAGGCATGAACATTGCGTTAGCTTGTGACATTCGAATTGCTTCCAAAACAGCGCGTTTCGGACAAACATTTTCGAGACGTGGCCTGCACCCAGATTGGGGCGGCACCTACTTCCTGCCACGCATAGTCGGTATGGCGAAAGCGTGCGAATTAATCTGGTCTGGCAGAATGATCGATAGCGACGAAGCGCTTGCTCTCGGCATCGTATCCGAGCTTACTGAACCAGATGAATTAATGAGCAGAACGCTCGCGATGGCAAAGTCCTTCGCTGACGGACCACCCATTGCTATTCAGTTGGCTAAGCGTGCCATGTACAAAGGGGAGAATACCGATTTACGTGAGGCACTTGAGTTCGAGACATTTGCCCAAAACCTAGCGCAGGGTACGGAGGATGCGAAAGAAGGCATTCGGGCATTTGTAGAGAAGCGCGAACCAGCATTCAAAGGACGCTAGACGTATGTCACTAAATTGTATTCCGGGCAATTTTCCAAATGGCTGAACACTTTCAGGTACTTCCTGACAGCTTTGACGGGCGGATGTCAAAGCTCAACTGAATCGATGACACAGCTTGAGCCAGTGAGCAACCGGACCTTTCTCATCACTGGCACACTGATAAACTTAGGGTTCCGGTGCCACTCAGCATCGGGCAAACTGTAAATATCTTTTTTAAGAGCGTGCTCGACCAATAATACAAAACACCGCCAAAGCCGGCCTTAGATCTAAAGTCTTGATAGCGATAGCAGCATCGCTGTAGCATGATTGACTGCGCACAAGGGGAAAGGTACATGACCGACGCAACCAGACATAGCCCTGAAGATATCCGACTTTGGCAACATGAAGGCTTTGCAATCATGCCCGCGTTTTTCTCAAAAGAAGAGATCGAACCCATTTTTGCTGATTACGAACTGATCTATGGCGAACCCTACAGAAAAGCTGACAAAAGAGAACAAACCAGCGAAATGCTAAAAGCTCCCCTCGGGAAATTTAACAATGACCAATTCCGGAACATGGACAACTTTCCGTATGAAGGCTCTCCAGAAATGATGATGCTCTCTCTGCATCCAGCGCTCATCGCTTTTGCTCGCGATGCTTTAGGTGTACAAAAAGTACAGTTATATCAATCACATACTTGGGCAAAATTTACCGGACTAACGGACTACGAACAGCCCTTTCATTGTGACTTTGGCAATCATACATTGACGATACCGTCGGACAACATAGCAGAACGCGCAGTAGATATGATTGTCTATTTCACGGATGTCACAAAAGAACACGGTGCGCTGCACTACGTCACCAAGTCCGATAGTAATGAGGTACTGAGACCTGGTGCCATTGCCGCACCAGAGGAAAACCAGCAGCTAGCGCTGCGAGGCAGAGAAAAGGCAATGACCTGCCAGGCCGGAGCTATGGTCGCTCACGGCATCGATACCTTCCATCGAGGCACAAATCTTACGATTAGAAACGGTTATCGCTATTCCATGACAATCGGGTACAAGGCAACCGGAAACAACAATGTTAGCTACCACGTCTGGCAAGCGGCAACCGGGCGCAACTGGACACCCATTTTTGAGATGGCGACACCCGAGCAGTTGGAGTGTCTCGGTATACCATTGCCAGGTGACCCCTATTGGACCAATCGGACACTTAAACTAACCCAGTCACGCTGGCCAAGCTGGAACATGGAGCAGTATTTTGCGCAAGCCATAGGCAATTAATAACCCGTGAGCTCAAGATAGCCATCACCGACGGAAAGCCCTGATTCAACGTCAATCACCTTCACCGGCCCTTCCCAATAGGGAAACGTTGTGTTCAGCCAATGATCTGGCTGAGGCGCGTTAATAATCCATCGTTTACCTCTACCAGGCAACTCAAGCTGCCAGCGCAAGGGAAGGTTTCGAGCAGCCGAACCTTGGATTTTTACCGTGGCCTGTTGAATTGGTTCAAAAACTATATCGACTGCAGAGAGTGATTCAGATGCGCCACTAGCTGAAACTAATGTTCCACTGTACCAATGTTCTCCGTTCTCTTGTCGAAGGCGATAAACCATCAAGGCTTGTCCATCATCCAAGTGGACCGAAAGCCAATCCCAACCTGGTTGGTCCGAGGCCAGAGGCTGAGAACTCCACTCCCTGTCAAGCCAAGCTTTACCGACCAGCTTGATTTCAGAATCAGCATCAATCAAAGACCCAACAACACTAATATGGGGCTGACTGTAGTAATAACTGGCTTGACCTTTCTCTGACTTTTGACTATATCCGTTTTCGCCCTGCAGAACCCATGGTGTAACTGCACTCAGATTAAGCTCGATGCGTTTACTCTGAACAGTAAAGGTAAGCACACCCGGCACTGGCGCACTCGAATGTCCCACCAAAGACCAGTTGTCCAACCAACCTGAGAAAGCACCCTCAGGGTTCACTTGCACACCCGCCTGACCTATACCCCCACGTGCAAACCTTTCTTCATACCGATGCTCATCTGGCGTGCTTATTGCCGCATGGGCCATCCAGATTTGATTATTTGACCAGCTGCCTCCGGGTTCCTCCGGGCTCATGGATTGCCTAAACAGCGTCCAGTGGACACCGTATTCACCTCCCGAATCATCTGTTAGGTTTGCTGTCAGGTACCACCATTCTATTTTAAATGCACTGTGAGGCAAATGATCCCTCGGGAACTGAATATTCTTCTTTGGCACCACCGTGGCATAACCCGCGGGACTACTTCTGAGCAATTGATAGTTGTCCGCCGCAAACAGGCCAGAAACAACAAAACACATTGCCAAAACCAACAAAACCTGCGCGCACCTCACAATCCAATACCGCCCAGTTGTTTCAGAGCTACAGGCAATCTTCGACGAACCTGCAGCGCAACAATCGCCAACGCACTAATCACAACCATAACGGTCACCATCGCCAGTTGCATAACTGGCATCCAGGACCAGACGAGCGCCATCGTCCACCCGAAAGCGACGACATTGAGTTTATAAACCAGCATCCAAGAGAGCACCCAACCTAAGGGTATCGCCAACAAACCTGTCACCATCACCATCAACAGTAATGGAAATGCAACAATCTTAAACCATTCCCGAAAGGTCACACCCAACGAGTACCAGTGGGCATACTCAGGTAAGCGCTGCTGATGCACAGCGAGAAGGGCAGCCAGTAAAGCAACACCGGCGACTACTAATGTCAGACTATTGAGTGCAGCTGTTATCTGAAATGTTCTGTCAAAAATTTCGAGAGACACACGCTTGATGTCTGCTTGCCGGATCCACTCGCCCGGATCAATACCTTTTTCAATCAGGGTTTGTTCTGCTATCTCTAGCATCCCTGGTGCAACCCAGAGCGCAAGCCCCTCTGAACGTACATTCTGCCAGCGTTGCTTTACTACGTCAGACGGCAAGTAAAAACGATAATAAGGGTTTCCGTAATCGTGAAAAAAACCAACAATTATGTAACTGAATTGCTTTCCGGCGGACGCAAGCTTAATGGTATCTCCCAGTGCGGTCCCACCTAGATGTTTAACTTGTTCATTTGCCAGTATAGGTTGAGGTTCGACTGGCAAACTAGTCCAAGTCACCGTTCCGCCGGATAACTGTTCAGACAGTTGTATATCAACTATATCCGGCGCATTCACATCAACGCCTTCTACTATTGCAGGTCTGCCCTGCCATCGTGTTGACACGCCAATTCTTTGATGACTCGCAATTTGCCATTCCAATCCGTCGGTAGCGGCTAATGCGTCGATATTCCCAGGCGTACGCTGGATATAAATATCTGCGGAAAGTCGAATTTCCAACCAGTTGGAAAGCGCATCGCGAAACGAATTGACGAGCGTTGTGACCCCGATGTTTGCCGTTAGTGTCAACAACAGCGCCATCAAGGCAACTCTCAATTGCGGCAGCTGGGCAAAAGCATCACTCGCTGCCCAACGCAACTTCCAATTGCGCCTAGACAGCCCATTAAGCACAATGGAGTTTACAAACTGTATCAAGAACGGCAAAACCAGTGCCGCAGCGAAGAGAATCAAAGTGAGGACGACGAACCCATCAACTACTGTTGTGATCCGATAAAAGCACACAAGCGCAAGCGCAAAAAGCAGCAGTGAACCCCACATCATCATGATACGTGCGCGCTCATCCTGTTGCCACAAGAGAGAATCGGAACGCCCTTCAATCACATTTATTTTCAGTCTATTCCAGAGCGGGCCCGCCAGCGCGAGAACTAAACCTAATAATGTCATCAGCCACGCCAAAAACATCTGATCACGCCCAAGTTCAATATCAGATTCAACAATCGCACCATAAAGTGACTCTAAGGTGCCCGCAACGGTTGGCAGCAAGATGCCGCTCAAGACATATCCGGACATAAGCCCTCCCACCGTTCCTAGTAGACTCCACGCGATCGTTTCCAGAATAATCGCGGTACCAATAATCTGCACACTCGCGCCCATTTCTCTCAGCGTGTTGAATGTTACTTGTCTCGACAGTAGCGAGAAGCGAACCGCATTGAATACGATGAACAGTCCAACGGCGAATGACAATAAACCCATCGCTGCCAAATGTGTATGCAAACTCTCGGTCAGTTGGGTCAAGTCCAGCACCTGCCGATTCTTTACCAATCTGAGGTTAGGTGCGAGCGCACTCTCGAGTTTTGCTCGGGTAGCATCATCCAAAGAGGTAACCGCGAGATAACTCAGCTTTTCCTCAGCCAGGACCGAGAACGCTGCGCCAATATCCATAAACGCCCTGAAACCCTGCTGACTTCGAGATTGAATTAAAGCCGGCGGCATTTTCCTACCGTTGGATAATACAACTTCATCACCCGGCAAAATGTTCAGGCGTTCAGCTAATTCAGCGGAGTACCAACTCTGGTAATCAGGTTGAATAAAGGGCAGCCAACTATCACCCGCAAGAGGACTGTTAGCCAGGCCGCCACCGCCATAGGCGTCAGGAGGTAACGCTAACAGATCTATGGCTATAATTGGTATCACCTCACCCGAAGTAGTTAGCACTCGAGATTCGATCACGGGATACACTTGGGTAAAACCTTGAAGTCGAAGACTGATATATTCCTCAACGGAGATGCCGCCACCAGCGGGGTTGCGAATCCAATACGCGGATTCAGCACCTAGCAACTGATCGGCTTCACCATAACTCGCCTTGGCATGGTCATTGATCAACTGCACAGACGACCAAAGGGCTACTCCGGTGAGTAAACCTATTGCCATAAACGCGGTCTGTCCTAAATGTCGGCGATAGTGACTCAACAACGTCAACAATACCCAGGTCAACTGACGTAACGTCTCCGGAAACATCATTTAGTTTTCAAGCGATGCGTTTGAGTGTCTGGTCAAACACCCACCGCTTAAACGCCACCTGTGATCCATATAGCCTGCCATCTCCTGACTATGGGTTACAATTAACAAACCACTACCGGTTTCCCGGGTTAGTTCCAGGAGCAGTTGAATGACTGACCTGCTTGTTTCACCATCAAGGTTACCCGTAGGTTCGTCTGCCAACACTAGGTTAGGACGGTGCAACAGCGCTCGGGCGATGGCCACTCGTTGTTGCTGCCCGCCGGACAACTGATGCGGCAAACGCTTGCTAAGCCCACCAAGTCCAAGCCGCGTTATCAAATAAACAAGTAACTCCTGATCGACAGCTCCCGCAAGACGGGACTGAAGCTGAATGTTATCCATGACGTCCAGTGTCGGTATCAAATGGAATTGCTGAAAAATCAGACTCAAATCAGACCTTCTCAAGGCGTTCCACTGCCTGTCGCTGAATGAGGAAACAAGCGCTCCATTAATGAAAATATCCCCTGAATTGGGTTTATCCAGCCCAGCTATCAGATGCAATAACGTGCTTTTACCACTGCCACTTTCTCCCAGCAGCGCTGCTGACGCCCCAGACGGCAGGTCAAAGTTGACTTGGTCGAGGACCTTAACATTACCGTCTGGTTGACTGAATGTTTTGCTTACCTTCACTATCTCAAGCATATTTGTCTCATGCATGCTCAGCTCAAACCGCATAATACTTAGTTTTGGGCTATCTGTTTCGAACTGCTATTCTTTATTCAAATGAAGTCTCGAACGCTCAGTAAAGGCTTAGGTAACGCATCGGGTTGCTGCAACTCGGTTTTTTGAGCGTACCTACTGACTTAAACCTTTCTTGAAAAAAAGCGACGAATTTCCATGCCTCAAACGTATACCATGCCAAACATAGACAGAAAGATCCGAAATTGATATTTTTCGTCTCCTGTCTTAAGGCTCGTCATTAATGTTGATTATGCTGAACCATTATATCAGGAACAGCCATCGTTCCATTGATTATCAACCTAAGCACATTGAAATTCGGGAGAACCTAAACATGAAGCACTATGCAACTTTACTCTTAAGCTTATTGCTCATCTCATTGACGACACACCTACCAGCAGCTCTCGGCGCCGAAATAAACCCGAAAGTTGCCGCAGCACTTGCCTGGGAAGTACCACCAAATGAGTGCGGTCAACAACCCGCGCTTGCAAAAGGCGGCAGAGATCGCGATGAAAACATCAGTGGGTTCGAGGTTCAGCGCACATACGACCTCGATTCCAACACGTTGAACAGATTTAAAAGAAGACAGAATCGTTGGATAAAATGTATGACCAAGTACAACCAAGGTATTGTCGACAGTATCGAAACGCTTCGTAACAGCGCCCAGTACGGGCTAACTGAATCGCAAGCAAAGATTATTTATCAGAAGATGGTTGATGCGCAGGCAATACTCACAGCACAGCGCTCGGTTTCTCAATAAAAGTTAGTCCGCTGAACGCTGTTATACTCGGTAAGCGCTTGCCGGAAGCATCAGATCCGCTTCACTACTGGATCTAACGGCAGCAAAATAGCTAGCGCTTCTCGGTAGTACATGTGCTGTGAAAAAGCGGCAGGTGGTAATCTTAGACGTATAGAAATCCGGATCATCTTTTACTTTTTCCAGTGAAATCACCGCCGACTTCGCCAATAACCAACCCGTGATGCATGTGCCTGCCCCCATCAAATAATTGAAAGCTGCAGTGCTTGTCGTTAAAGAGTCCTTTTTCCCCCGCGTGATAAGCCACTCCGTAATCTGTTCCAGCTCAACAATTGAAGACTCCAGCGCACTAGTAACGGTCAGCAGCGCTTCGTGTTTTTTGGCACTATCGAGGGTTGACCGAACATCCGCGAGCAATCCTGCTAATTCGGTGGCCCCATCGCGAAGCACCTTGCGGCCAATAAAATCATTCGCCTGAATACCTGTGGTACCCTCGTAGATTGTGGTGATTCTCGCATCACGCATTAATTGAGCCGCACCCGTCTCTTCTATGTATCCCATGCCACCATGAACTTGAACACCCAGTGATGTGACTTCCTGCGACACCTCGGTTGACCAGGCCTTTGCTATTGGGGTCAGCAACTCTGCTCTCGCCAGCGCTGCCTGAGCTCCTTCATTAGTTCCGCCATGACCCAAATCAAAATTCACAGCTGTGAGATAACATAGCGCCCGGGAACCTTCCGTCAGCGAGCGCATTAACATCAACATTCTTTTAACATCTGGATGATAAATAATAGGGGCATTCTTAGTAATCCCTGCATCCTGTTCAGCTCCCGGCGGTTTTCCCTGAACTCGATTGCTGGCATAACTGACTGCCTGCTGATAGGCCCTGTCGGACAAAGCTACACCCTCAACACCGACGTTGAGCCTTGCGTGATTCATCATCGTGAACATGTACGACAACCCCATGTTTTCCTCGCCGACCAGAAAACCCACAGCGCCAGTGCTGTTTTCACCGTAGCTCATTACGCAGGTTGGGCTACCGTGGATACCTATTTTGTGTTCGACAGAGAGAGCATAAACGTCATTATGCGCCCCGAGCTCACCGGATTCTTCAACCAGAAACTTGGGTACGACGAAAAGAGATATACCCCGAACACCTTCGGGCGCCCCTTCAACCCGCGCCAACACCAGGTGAATGATATTTTCAGTCATCTGATGATCACCCCAAGTAATAAATATCTTGGTACCACTGAGAAGGTAGTGGTCACCATCGGGAATCGCTTTGGTTCTGATGGATGCTAGATCGGACCCCGCTTGAGACTCGGTCAGATTCATCGTTCCCGTCCATTCGCCACTAACCATCTTTGCGAGATACATGTCGCGCAGTTCGTCACTGGCATGGGACTGCAAGGCTTCAATAGCTCCCTGACCTAACATTGGGCACAGCGCAAAGCTCAAATTCGCCGCAGACCACATTTCCATGGCTGCTATACCGATGCTTTCAGGTAACCCCATGCCACCGTACTCGGGATTACAGGGGAGCGCTGTCCAGCCGCCCTCGATGAACTTTTGATAAGCCTCAGCAAACCCACTCGTTTCGCGCACATGTTTATTAACTATCTTCGAGCCAATTAAGTCTCCCACAGTGTTCAGTGGGCCGAGCACGCCACTTGCGAACTTTGCCCCTTCCTCAAGGACCGAGGCAATGAGTTCAGCGTTACTTTCGGCAAAACGAGCCTGATTGTAAACGCGACTCACATCAGCAACTTCGTTCAGTACAAAATTGATTTCTTTTAGGGGCGCTGTGTAGTTAGACAAAGTTCTCTCTCTGGGATTATCGGATTAAAACCAAACTCTTTGGATGGGCTATATCATTGCAGTCACTAGGCTTGGAATCATAACATTCCCATTGCGCATACCCGAGTCGAATACACGTATTTTACGCTAGTTAGGCTCGATTCGTTTCGCTGATTGCTTCTTTTTTCGTGGTCGGGCAACAGAGCGAATTACTCACTGAAATCAAGCATTACACTGAATTCACAAAAGAGCTGAAGCCAAAACCGGGATTCCGTAACACTTTAACAAACAGCATCAGTGGCAGAGTTTATCTGGAATGCCTAGTTCTCCGCAGCAATGCAGACCGCCTGAGTAATGAAGACAATAACCGCGCTATTTTCTAGCCAGCTTAGCTCGCGATAGATGAACAAACGATATTGGTCTTGATCGGTGGCTACTCAAACCAACCAGATTCGTCTGTCTTCGAAGGCTCAGGCGAGAGAGCGCTACTCGTAGAGCACAACACTCGCCAGAGCGCCTAAATCCGGAATCCAGTCGAGAGACGCATGGTTACCAAAGCTTTCGCCGATCGATTATTTGGGGTTTCCAAGTCGATGCAAACGACCAGGATTAATATCTGATCGACTTAAAAGACCACTAAATTCTCCAATCTGACGACAGGTCAATTGCCTTTATTTTCCGCACCTTCGCCTTCAATTTGGTCACCGGAGTCATCGTCGGGTTTGAGCTCAGTATTGGGTTGTACATCACGTTCCTCGGACCAATCGCCGCCATGTTCTTCGTCTGGCCATGGCGAAAAAGGGAACGGTTTAATTTCAGAATTGAATGTTTGAAACTCGAGTATGTCGAACATAAACACACTCAAATTCTTACCAAATCGAAGTAACAGTTCATTCACTTGCCCGGTAATCAACATGGCAAAAAACTGAAAAATCGCCAGCAACACAATAATCGCTTCTGCAAAGCTATAAGCAATTGCAAACAACAACATGTACAAAGCGCGAATCCAGATATCATTTCTCATCAAGTTTTCTCTTGTTTCCTCTTTCATCTTTTTTCCTTAAAGCTAATTTTTTTCGTACACATCCTACTCAGCAAAATTGATACCAACCTAATAACTCTCGATAAATCAATAAGATAATTCTCTCCTCTCTATGTAGACCCTCATTTACAACGTTTTGCTCACCAATTAATGGTCAATTTGACACATTTACCCTTGGGAGTTTTATCGAAAACAGTTGACATTCGATATTTTTGGGATATATTTCCCAAATATGAACAAGACGCTCTCAATCGCAATTCTCAAGTTACTGCGGCCGCTAGTACGCGTATTACTAAAAAATGGCGTCTCCTTTGGCGAGTTCTCAGAATTGGCAAAACAGAGTTTTGTATTGACTGCCGACCTCGATTATCAACCGGAGTCTCGCAAGCAATCTGTATCACGTATCGCGATGATGACAGGTATTACCCGAAAGGAAGTCAGCCGTATCCGCGGTCAGCAGCTGACAAAACAAACTCAGGAGATGCCTACCTCAAAACATCAACCTCTGTCTCCTGAACCCTATAACCGGGGCGTTCGAATTATCAGTGGCTGGAACAGGGACACTACCTACCACGATGACAACGGCAGACCCCGCATGCTTTCCCTTGAAGAAAAAACCGGTAGTTTTGCGGAGTTAGTAAAAAAATACAGCGGCGACATACCCGTGCGTGCAGCGCTGGATGAACTCGTCAGGGTTGGCGCAGTCACGATCCCGAAGCCAGGATATGTGAGTCTGAGCTACGAGGGTGCGTACGTACCTGACAACAGCCAGGAAGCAAAAATCGAAATCCTTGGTAACACGGTTGCTGATTTGTTGGGAACGATTGAACACAACCTTAATGCAACATCAGACACCGCACACCTGCAACTCACCACCGCATACGACAACTTGCCAAGGTCGGCAGTTGACGCTTTTAGGCAACTCAGCAGGAAAGAAGCTAAGGCACTGCTTGCTAATATGGATCGTTGGTTGGGGCAACGGGACCGCGACGCAAACAGTGTGAACTCAACATCCTATAACGAAGATCGTATACGTCTTGGTATAGGCATTTATTACATTGAAGAAGACATGGCAAGCGAGAAAATGATATGAAATTTCAGCACCTCATTATTAGTCTATTGACCGCGACTCTCCTCGGGTGTGCAGAGGGGGGTACCGGCGGGACCGGTGCTGCTATCACGCCACTACCGACTTCAAACACCATATCTGGTAACGCAAGCAAAGGACCGTTGCGAAATGGTTCGAGTGTTCAAGTAAGCCGCCTTAATACAGATGGGTCTGTTGCCTCGACACTGACGCAGGCAACCATAACGAGCGACGCTGGCGAGTTCACTTTCGATATAGATGACAGTGAACGTAGCGTCATTATAGAAACCACAGGTCAGTACTTCAGCGAAGTCACAGGAGGTGTCGAGAGTGACATCACGCTTTCAGCTATCGTTGAAGTCAATGGCGACAATGAATTGCACAACACTAATTTATTAACAACACTCACCCGTCCAAGAATTCAGGCGCTGATGAATGATGGTACAGCCATCCAAACCGCCATTTCAACAGCAGAATCAGAGCTGCTTGCCGCGCTCTCGCCACTGTTACCAGCCCTAAACTCCCCCTCCAGATTTGCTGCCGCCTTAGTAATAAGCAGACGACAGCAGGATTCCGATTTGGACAGCAACGCTTATCTTCTTGCGCTTTCAAGTGTATTTGATCAACTGGCTCAGTTCCGTGCATTAGCCAACAATAATTCGGCTGCAGCAAACATGAGCCAGCTTATCGAATCGGTGGCTGAAGACCTAGCTATAAACGGCGAGCTAACTAACAGCACGGTCATGAACGAATTGATCAACGCGATGACGGAATTAAACCCAGATCAAGTATTGTTAAACCTCTTTCGCCTCGATTCTGAGCAGGAGTCATCCGTTAACGCATCCGACTTGAGCGCCTGCGAAGTCTTGTTAGGAGAGCTGACTTGCGCGGGCGATAGCACCCAAAACCAAAATGTCACTTCTATTATTGCAAACCTGAACAAATTTTTGGATTCGGACAGAGACGGCACCGTTAACTCTCTCGATACCGACGATGATAATGACGGCATACTCGATATCGAAGATACGAGGCCCTACAGTGAACGGTCATTAGTACCTGTTGGGTCGGCGGCAGTTTTCGAATCCTACATTAAGAATGGATTGTCTGAATGGGCGGGCGTGCAATCAACGACTGCCGTGAGCATGCTCGACGCACCATTAGCGAGTGATGTCGTCGCTGTATCTTCTCCTGAAAGTTTCTCCGAAATTAATAATCAAGTTGCCGGCGTTGACGAGGCAGATTTGACAAGATTCGACGGGAGTTATTTCTACACCGCCAGAGACAACAAAATTTCCGTGTTGACTGCTGATAATAGTGCTCCCTCGACCAGCCTAGTCAACACAATTACATTACGCGATAGTGCAAGCGTTAGCGGCTTATATTTGGTAGAAGGTGATGCGTCTGACAAACGACTAGCTATACTCGCAAACGATTATCAGTATCAATGGCGCCCAGACGAAGTCGTGCCTTGGCACTGGACCAACGGCACAACAACATTGAGCCTTTACAATATTGAGCAACCCGAGTCCGCTTCAGAAATTACTAGCCTCAACATTGAGGGATATCTGATTGATTCTCGACGTATCGGAAACTTGCTTTATCTCATCACACGATCGACACCATCCCTTGAAGGTTTAGTAACCTACCCTGCCACTTCTGAAGATCGAGCGAGCAATCAACAGGCCATCGATAACGCAGACATCAACGATTTATTGCCAAAGTATACTGATGGTGCTGGCATGACCAGCGACCTCGTTATTGCGGAGAATTGTCTAGTCCCCAACGCTGATAGCTCTAGCCTGCGGAGCCCAAGTATCGTGACAGTGTCTGCAATTAATCTACAGGACGCATCAGACATCAATTCCGTCTGTATGGCTGAAAGTGTATTTGCAACATATGTTTCACTCGACGCCATGTACCTGGTATCCAACCAGTATCCTATTTCACGGCAAATCGATTTTGTTGCCGGGTTTGAGATTATCGACATCCACAAATTTTCATTCACGGATCTTGGACCTGTCTATGCCGGTAGCGGGCGACTGAATGGTGGATTTGGCTCGGGAAATCCGGCTTATCGAATGGGAGAGCACAATGGCAGGTTGGCGGTAGTCACCTCGGAAACCTTTAATTCCGGTCATAAAATAACGCTGCTCGAACAAGGAGAAGATTTCAATTTGATCGAAGTCGGTCAACTACCAAATGATGAGAAACCGGCAGCAATTGGTAAAGAGGGTGAGATGATTTACTCGACCCGAATTATTGGCGACAGAGCATATATCGTTACCTTTCTCACAACTGACCCGGTGTATGTGATTGATCTCTCGAATCTTGAAATCCTGGGTGAGTTAGAGATTCCGGGGTACTCCTCTTATCTTCACCCAATATCCGACGACCTTCTTCTAGGTATTGGCAAATCTGCTATCGTAGAAGATGGTATCGCGTATTTTCAGGGCATGAAAATCCAGCTGTTCGATATCTCAGACCCAGCGATGCCAGTGAGCGCGTCCGAGGTAGAGATAGGTTTTAGGGGCACTGATTCTGTCCTTTCCTACGATCCTCATGCATTCACTTATTTGCCCGACCCTGAAACCGGTTTGGACAAATTCGCCCTACCGATTGACGTACACGGGACAACGGAAGATCCACAGGCCACCGCCTCAACTTTCTATCCCTTTGATCGCACCGGTCTTTATCTATTTGAGCTTGATACCAATGGCGCGAAGATTACGCCAAAAGGCGCAATTACCCATCAAAGGGAAACCTGCTCGATAACAGGCGATCGCGGATTTCTGGCTGACAATGCAGCTCACTTCTTCTCAAAAGGCCAGGTGCTGTCTGCACTTTGGGAATCACCTGAGCTAGTCAGCACTCTCAGTTTGTTCGAAGATGAGGGCGATTGTTACTTTTTCTAGTTACAACGCAAGCTATTCAATGGCCCCCGGGGACCCAGTAGTACGCAGTGTCTCGCTATGAGCAGCCCAGTCAAAATCCGAAGCTATCCTATCGAAACGTTTATTCACCATTCTACCGAACCTTGGGTCTGTAATAATATGCAGCCGCCTCGCCATAATCGCCTCGGTCACAAGGCGACCTACTATATCTGGATCCAACCCCTTAGCAAGATCGTTCGATATATCTGTATAGGCCGGCTTTGATCTTTGCGGACCATGTCTATCAGGACGATTCCGCGGAGCATGATAAATCTGTGTTCTCACTGCGCCGGGGCATAACACCGATGCGCCAAAACCACCAATTTTACCCTCCTCAAACAGCGCCTCTGTAAGACCGACCACCGCATACTTGCTCGCATTATAAATCGTCCACCCGGGGTTTCGCCCTAATAACCCAGCCATAGATGCGGTATTGACCACATGACCACCTTCGCCTTGTGCCTTGATATGAGGAACAAACGCCTCACAACCATGGACAACACCCATCAAATTAACACCCATACACCAATCCCAGTCACCAGGATCACATTCATCAATGAGCCCACCAGTAGACACACCTGCGTTGTTGCACACGACATGCACCTTGCCAAATGTTTCAATAGTCTTGTTTGCGGCATCCAGAACAGATTCGCGAGTGCCTACATCACAGACAGTTGTCGAAATAGCATTTGAATTGAGGGCACTTGCCGCCTTCAGGAGCGCTTCCTCCTCAATGTCCGCCATCATCACCTGCATTCCGCGAGCGAGAAATGCCTTGACCATTCCTAGGCCTATGCCACTGGCCGCCCCGGATACAAACGCCACTTTTCCCTCAAAATCATCCATGCGTTAATTCCTTTACTTAAAAGTAATGCTTTCTATTATCTTGATACTGCCTAAATCTTCTCACTACCTCAACAATATGAAGTATGTAAGCCAAACAGCAAAAAAGAGCACTTGAACCTGCTGCTAATTTGGTTTCAACTATGCACGTTACAAATATCGACCAACCTAACTTGTAAATTCTATGAAGAGATCAGCAATTCTGCCCCTTTTATTGGGGTTTTTACTTCTTTCGGCATGGCATATACAGGCAATTGATGCGCCTGAAGCAAGGGAACACGCCACAAAGATCCGGGAATTAGCACTTAACTATGCCACGGTTAACAATGTCGAAATTGCTTACAAGGTCATTGGTGAAGAAGATAACCCTGCCGTTCTGCTGATCATGGGACTGGGTGCCTCGCATGTTCTCTGGGGCGATAATCTCGTCATGCAACTAGCCGATGCAGGTTATCGGATCGTACTCTTTGACAATAGAGATACAGGAGACTCACAACGTCTGGAAGAATTCGGACAACCACTTCTTTGGTGGCAACTCCTCAAGGCCAGATTTGGTTTTGATGTCGATGCTGACTACACACTCGATGATATGGCTCAGGATTCGGTCGCGCTTCTTGATGAGTTGGGTATAGACCGGGCACACATCGTAGGCGCTTCTATGGGCGGCATGATCGCCCAGGTGGTTGCATCAAATCATCCCGGCCAAGTATTAAGCCTCGTTTCAATCATGTCGACGCCCGGTTTTGGAGATCATCTCCCGCCACCGAGTACCGAGGCGAACGACCAGCTCACCAGTATGGCTGAAGACAAGATCGATAACAAAGCTCGCTTAAGAAAACTCGGTATCTACACAGAGTCAATGCCCCGACAAATTATGGCGATCCTGAAATCAGGCGATCGCACCGAGGCGGTAAAAAAGATTTCTGCGCCGACCCTGATCATTCACGGTGTCGACGATCCTCTCATTCCTTTACCGCATGGCGAATACACCGCTAGTTTGATCAAAGGGTCTAAATTTGTTGCACTTGAGGGGATGGCGCATAACATGCCCCCGCAAATATTACCGAAAATTTTGAGCAATATGGTTCAACACTTTGAGATGGCAGATCGAATCGCGCTATCGAGCCCCGCGAGCAACGAATCGCTCCCTTAGCCCAAGTCGTTGGAACCAATAAAAACCAACCCCCTCGATAAATGCCAACAGATGAAGCTGCCAGGCAGGTTGAATAGCGTCAAACGTCTTTTCGGCACTAACCACCACGTATAACTCGTAACCAACAAGTAATGCTAACGCCGTAATACTTGCCGCTGGATTGCGGACTCCTTCCAGACTAAGAAGCCATCCTATCAAAGCAAAGTTCAAACAAGAAATACCAGCATAGGTCACGTACTCTGGTAGAAAAAAATGCAGAAACATAACGGTAGTCACAACAACCACGAGCATCAGCACAAAAAAATGAGTCAGGTGACTCTTTTTTTCAAACACGGTTCCCAGCACAAGCAACACAAGTGAATTCAAAGCGAGGTGAGCTAGGGTAAAATGAGTAAATGCAGCTGTGAAAAACCGCGAGTATTGACTCATCGATGCCCTGTCGTATTTTGTCCAGTATCCGACATCAAGCAGATAGAGTGCACAGCACGTAAGAATGAGGATTAATGTCAGCCACGGTAATCTTATCACCGTCGGAGATATCGAAACGCAATACCGACTGCGAGGAATAACAACGTCCAAGAGCTTGAACCACTGCCGCTATAGCCTTGGCTTTTCACAATGAGATATTCTTCCGGCGCTTGCCTCACTCTTTCTTTGAACTGATCAAGCTCTTTTTTCAGATTGAAAACCAAGCTTTCACTGGCTTGTTCAAAACCCTCAAGCGCGTCTTCACGGGTTTGCTCCTCGAGACCTACCAGTGTTGATTTGCTCGAAACGCTACTTCTACCTGGCGCACGAAACAGCAACTTCCTACTATCAATGTCATAGAGCACTGCATCCATCATTGTGTGAGTTGAATTCTCTTCAGCGGGTATGATGTATGCCCCAACGATTGTCCAATAAGCGATCGATGCTAAACCTTCATCGGTATAGCTAGTTTGATCGTAGGAAACCAAAGCGATGACATCGATATTGAACATACGCTTTATTTGCTTGAGATTATCGAAACTCCCTTGCGGCCGCAAATAATCCGAAGGTATGACAGTTATGGATTCAACAAACTCATAGGTTTTGAAGTGTTCACTGATTGAGTTCATTAATTCGACCTTTTTGACCTCGTGTAAGGCATCACGAGTATTAAAACCACTTGGCGTAAAGGCAATGCCTATTTTCAGCGGCAGGGTCAATGTTGGAATTTCCTGACTCACCTGCTGATTCTTCGACTCAGGATACAGATAATCCACTACACTACTATTACGATAGGTTGAATTCGTCTGGCATGACGTAAGTAACGCAGCAAAACCAAGTATCACCCATATATTCTTCATCTCGTTTGCTCCAGCACTGCTTCGCCAAATTGTAATTTTACCATGCTTGCGTACAAGGGATCACAGTCGATCAATGTTGAATGAGTGCCGATGTTATCTATCTTGCCCTCATTCATGACAACAATTCTGTCTGCATCTAGAACGGTCGCGAGTCGATGTGCAATCACCATTGTTGTTCTGTTTTCCTGAAGTTTCTCAAGCGCCTGTTGAACAAGTCTTTCACTCTCTGCATCAAGAGCACTGGTTGCTTCGTCGAGTAAAAGGATCGGGGGATCCTTCAACACAGCTCTCGCAATGGCTATTCGTTGCTTCTGACCACCGGAAAGCCGAGCACCTTTTTCACCCAAAAAGGTATCGTATCCTTCGGGTAGTTTTGCAATAAAATCATGCGCAAGCGCTGCTTGAGCGGCTTCGATGACATCCTCATCAGTAGCATCAGGTCGACCGAAACGAATATTATCCGCAGCAGAGGCGCCAAAAATGGTCGTTTCCTGTGGCACAATGCCCACATAACGACGAACGTCCTCAGGTGCCATAAGTGATATATCTGTGTCATCGATTAAAATTCTGCCACTGGCTGTGTTGTAAAATCTAAGTAACAACTGAAAAATCGTGCTTTTGCCCGCTCCTGAAGGTCCAACAACAGCCACATGTTCACCGGCAGATATTCGCAAATTCAAATGACTAATGGCTTGCACATCAGGTCTAGATGGATATGAAAAACTGACCTGTTCAAAACGCACACTGCGCTCAGATGCCCGCGGCAGAAAGATTGGGTTTTCTGGTGCAACTATCGCGGGCTTCATCAGCAGCAATTCAGTTAACCGCTCCATGGCACCCGATGCTCGTTGAACCTCGCCCCAAATTTCACTTAGCGCAGCAGCAGATACACCGACAAACACCGCATACAACACAAACTGACCCAACTCACCGCTAGTAATTTCTCCCGAGAGCACGGCTTTCGCGCCCATCCAAAGTACAAATATTAACGCTCCAAAAACACCGGTAGCGGCTATTGTAGTAAATAATGCACGGACCCGAATTCGCTTGATCGCGGTATTAAAGCTATCGGCGATGACTCGTCTAAACCGTTCTCCTTCAAGTTTTTCAGCAGTAAAAGCCTGGACCGTCTCAACTGCGTTCAATGTCTCGGCGGCGCGTCCGCTAGCGTCAGCAACTCTGTCTTGAGAAGCACGGGACAATCTTCTTACCCAACGACCGATCAATAGAATCGGCACAAAAATCAACGGCAAAACAATAAGTAAAATAGCTGTTAATTTGATATTTGTGTAAGCAAGCAAGGCAAGAGAACCAACAAACTGAATGAAGGAACGAAGCACTATTGATACGCCAACGCCGGATATCGACTGAATGAGCGTGGTGTCAGCTGTAAGCCTCGAAAGCACCTCACCGATTCTGGTGACTTCAAAAAATGTTGGATCCATTCTCAGAACGTGTCGAAAAACCCGGTCCCGTAGGTCCGCCACAACTCTTTCACCCAGCCAGTTAACAAAATAGGCACGTATTGCGCCAAAGAAACCAATCCCAAGCGCAAATAGCAGCAACACAAAAAAGTACTTATCAACATTCGCTGCATCCTCAACCGAGAAACCGTGATCAATCACGTTTCGGACCGCCATCGGCATAGCCAGCATTGCAGCTGAAGAAAGTAGCAGCGCGATGATAGCTAACATCAGAGTGCCTTTATAAGGCGCGATAAACGGCACTAACATCTGCAAAGGTTTGAGCGACTTGCCTTTAGCTCTCTCCTGAGAGATGTACGAGGAGGTCGTCGGCGGAGATGTAGATTCTGACATAGTGCTTACTTTTTGGAACTGCTGAAGAGACGCAAATGAGGTTTTTATCGAAAGTTGTCGATCATCCAAGAACGACCTATCGCTTTGGTGGGAAGTTCAAGTTTGAGCGCCGGGACTTTCAGACCAACCCATTCTGTAAAGGAGTTGCTATTTGGACCAGGCCACATTGTATAGGATTTTGCATAGGGATAGCTGTAAATCGCATCGTGTACTTCTGGCATAAGTTTTTCTGCTTCATCTCCGGTAATCTCGTGCAACAGGATAGCGGGTGAGCGAAACCAGGGTCTGTCCGGGCGACCACGAGTCACGGTAAGCGCTGTATGTTGACGTCGCAGCTTCCAACCAATGATTTCGTGCAGTGTAAACATGTCATCACCTGTCGCTTTCGTCGCGATCCAAGTATGAATGGCGAAACGCCCCCGAATACCCCAGACATCTGCGCCATAGACACGAATGACAGCACCGTCATTATGCTGGTTAGGTTGAATGGATTCTGGCGTAAGTGCTACGGAAGTTACAATCAGGGAGAAAACGAAGAATCCAGTAAACACAAAGACCCTCAGGGCCCATTTTGTAAAAGTTTTCATTGTTTGATTCTAGCGACTGCTGAAAAAGAACTCATGCTTTTCGCGCATTTATCTCTGTAAATAGGATCACTAGAGAGATTTATAAGATGCTTAGACACCGCGTGAAGGGCCATATGGAACACTATTTATCTAGCTCTGAAGGTGAGCTGGTACACCCCTCACTAGACGCGTTTTACTTTTGTTCATATCAAGATCGTCGGGCAAGAATTGATAGATCCGGCTATGTCTGGAAAACTTTATTATCGCCAGCGTCTTCACAAAGACAGGAATTCGTACCAACGACATAAACCGATGGTATGACCATTTTTTTGAAGCGTCAAAAGAGTCTTCACAAAGTTATGCCATCGTGGGCTGCTTTGGGTTAATAACAGGTAGGATCTTCTAAACCTGCCTGAGCAAAACCGGCTTTACGAATTCTGCAACTGTCACACACGCCGCACGAAGTACCAGCTTCGGTTAATTGATAGCAGGAGACCGTTTTGCTGTAATCGACTCCGAGCGCAGTTCCCCTGAGGATGATCTCTTCTTTTTTTAAGTCTATCAATGGTGTTTCTATGCAGATTCTCTCCCCTTCCGTGCCTATCCTAGTCGCTGTATTGGCCAGCGCTTCAAACGCTGAGACAAATTCCGGTCGGCAATCTGGGTACCCTGAATAGTCAACAGCATTAACACCGATAAAAATGTGGTGTGCCGGTAACACCTCGGCGTAACCAAGAGCATAAGAGAGAAAAATTGTATTTCGAGCTGGAACATAAGTGATCGGCACGCCAGCTTCAACACCATCGACAGGCACCTCAAGTCCATCATCTGTCAAGGCAGAACCACCAAAAGCGCGCAAGTCGATCTTGATCGTACGATGTTCCGTTGCACTAAAATGCGCTGCTAATCCGGCAGCAAATTCGATCTCAGTTCGATGGCGTTGCCCATAATCAAAGCTAAGGCAGTGACATTCGTAGCCTTGGTCCGTCGCCATCGCAAGAACGGTTGCGGAGTCTAAGCCGCCAGAGAGAAGTACAATCGCTTTACCTCTTAACAATCTCTGTTGCTCAGACACCCGGCTGATCTCCCCATAACATTTTGTGCATTTGATACTGAAACCTTACAGGCAGATTATCGTTTACTATCCAGTCAGCAAGACTCGCCGGTTCAAGTTCCTCCGCACTTGGTGAAAAAAGCACTTCATCCACCCGCTGGTCTAACTTGTACTCCCGCAATTTAAACACTGACCAGTTATAGTCTTCGCGGTCGCAGATCACAAATTTAATCTGGTCCTTCGCCTTTAGTAGTGGGATGTTAGCGTATAAATTACGACTGACCTCCTTTGAACCCGGGGTTTTGAGATCCATCACAATGGAAACACGTTTATCAACTCGGCTAATATCCAACGCACCGCTCGTTTCCAACGAGACACTCAGGCCAAGATCACATAAAAGCGTCAATAGAGTCGTACATTCCGGTTGAGCCAGAGGTTCTCCGCCAGTGACAGTTATATAACGCGGATTATAGGACTTCACCTCAGATAAAATATCGTCCAGGGCTCGTTGTTCACCACCGCTGAAAGCATAACTAGTATCACAATATTCACAGCGTAAAGGGCACCCCGTTAGCCGAACAAAAACGGTGGGACGTCCAGCGGATTTACTTTCACCCTGGAGTGAATTAAAGATTTCAGTAATTCTTAGCATGTATTCAGAGCCAAACAGTTTTAGCTACAGCGTGTCCTGCGACCAAAATTAGCCAGTTACTCAGTCTCACAATTTGCCATTTTGTTTCGCAAATACGTATCCGCCAGTTTTGCTACCGAACGACCCGGATGTTGCTCGATAATCTGATTCAACAGTTCCCCCGCTCGTCCGCAGTCTCCGATCAAATGATAAATTTTACCAAGTTTGAAGGCCGCGTCAGGTACCTTTCTACTATCAGGGAAAAACGTAATGACCTGAACCAGAGACTGTCTAGCGCTTTCATAATCTGGTTGAGGTTTTGCCGCATAGACTTCTCCGAGCCAATAATAAGCATTGGCCGCATAGCTACCATCCGGATATTGCGCGATAACAGCCTGCAATTGCGTGATAGCCAAATCGTATTGACGGTTACGAATTAATTCTAGCGACGTGTCGTAAAGTGCTTTCTCACTTTGTCCCGACACCTCCGACCCGATGATCGACGGTTCGTTTCTGCTGGTCACCGCTTCATTTTTTACTGGCAAGACTTGTGGTTTGGCTACCGCGGCCGAGCTACCGCTAGACACTTCTTCAAGCAAGGTCTGAAATCTGCCATCAAGCTCAAGATAACGATCATCCCCTGTCTGCTTCAGACGTTTAATTTGATTCGCTAATACTTCTACCAGACCTCTCAATTCCTCAACTTCTTGCTGCAGGAGCTGCTGCTGATACTGCGATTCAATCCCAGATAGTGTTTCCGGTATATCATTTTCGATAGGAGCCTGAAATGGTGTCTCCACTTCTGACAACCTATCATCTGTTCTTGATTCAACGGCCACCGGATCATCAGGTGCAGCGGAGAGCATCTGCGCAAACGCCGCTAGCGCTGCTCCAAACATGAAGGAATGGATCGGACTTGATTGGATTATGTGATTTTCTGACTTGTTCAAATTTTTCATTGGTTTCGTTTAAACCTATTCGAGCGGTGACCTTAACCATAATAAGACAGAAAACTGGCAGGAAGGTTCATCAGGGCCGGTTTGTCAACTTAAGCAGATTGCTGAAAGGATTCTATACTGGATGAAAAAAGGGTTGGCACTTTGCCAACCCTTGTATCTTTCGGTGTTTTCACACATTCCCAAAGGGATGCGATAAAATTGCTAATAGGTTCTATCGGTACGAGAACTCTACGCGTCTGTTCATTGCCCATGCGCGTTCGCTATGTCCTGCATCGGCGGGCTTTTCTTCTCCATAACTAATTACTTCAACCTGCGTACGGGATGCTCCCTGAGCAACTAGATAAGCGCGAATAGCGTTTGCGCGCCGCTCACCAAGCGCCAGATTGTATTCACGCGTGCCGCGCTCGTCTGCGTGACCTTGCAGTCTTAGGCGCAGAGCTCCGTCACTCGCCAGAACACTTGCATGCTTATTCAGTTCTGAGTGACCAGCTCTCTTGACAATCGCCTGATCGAAATCGAAATAGAATACTCCGGAAAGCGCCATGAGATTCTGGGAATTCGGTGTTTCAGGCACCCATATATTACCATTTCTGATTTCAGGTGCAGCTGGCGTTGGCTCCTCTGGCAGCGCCATCGAGTCATTGTTATCCGCACTATCGGTCATTATCTGTGTTTCATCACCAGGACCATCATCCATTGTATCCGTATCTGATTTATCACTTGCGCAGCCGACTAAAAATACTGCCGCAAAGCCAATAGCTAAATATCCCCGATTTGTTCTTATTCCCATGATTAGCTCCTATCTATCGCTAATAATTACTAACAGCCGTCAAGTGCGAATTAAACCACAAATCAAGAGTCAAAATCTCGTAATCACGGTCACATTCCACCACATTTTATAATTATCCGACGCTCCACGCCCTAATCTACTGTGATATTGGGGTAAATGTCATACGTTTTCTAGGGGACCATGCTGGCTCCCTCACATCACCCTCACTGGATGGCAGATTGAATTTCACCCGGCTATCAACAGAAACAGCAGCCAAAATCCCGCTATTATTCACCTGCGTTGCATAAATTAACATACTTCCATTAGGCGCGATACTTGGCGACTCATCCAGAGAAGTTTCTGTCAAAACCGAAATTCTTCCCCGGTTCATGTCAAACAGGGCAATGTGGTAAATACCCTCTCGGCGATGAACCATTATGATTCCGGAACCATCAGGCAAAACACTTGCCTTCGCATTGTAGTCACCTTCAAACGTCAGCCGTTCGATAGACAGGTCGCGCAGAGTCATCTGATAAATCTGAGGTTTGCCACCACGACTTGAGGTAAAAATAATAGCTTTACCATCAGGCGTCCAAGAGGGCTCAGTATCAATGCCATAGTGACGCGTAATCCGGCGTAGCCGACGCGACTCAATATCCAATACATAGATATCCGGACTGCCGTCCTTCGAGAGCACCATCGCCAGACTTTTACCATCGGGGGAAAATGCGGGCGCACCATTTAACCCCTCAAAATCGGTAACTTGCTGCCGAGCACCTGTCGTCAGGTCGGCGATGTATATTGCAGGACGGCTATCTTTTTCAAAAGACTGATAGGCAATTCGATTGCCATCAGGTGCCCAAGTTGCCGAAAGAATAGGTTCTTTAGACTGCAATACTGTTTTAATACGATGGCCATCGGCATCGGCAATATTAAGCTGAAACGATCTGTCATCTAGAGGGCCTGTTGCTGTTACGTACATGATGCGTGTTGAAAAAGCGCCTTCAATTCCCGTTAAATTTTCGAAGATAACATCACTGGCGTAATGCGCCATGTCACGTAACTCGTCGATACCGCCTTCAATTGTTTGAGTGATATCGACGGTTTGTCTCGGCACATTAAATAGTTCAAACCGTAACTGAATTCGATCACTCCGTGCTTGAATTCGGCCGATGATGATGTATTCCACCTGCAATAGCTTCCAATCTCGCGGAAACACCTCGCTGGCGCTTGCCGGCAAGCTCAACATTTGGTCGACGGGTGTTGTCTCGAACCTGCCGCTGAGTCTCAAATCGGCGTCGATAATCTCAGACAGGTTCTCCGGCAATGGACGTCGTCCTTCCCAGACAAACGGCACAACCGCGACTTTGACAGCGTCGTCGAGCCCTTCTGTCACTTCAATCCTTAGTTCCGCCGCAACCTGTTGAACTAACGAAACCTGCAGCACTAAGCTAATTACAATACCGGCACACTTGATCAACTTCATTCTTTCTATCCAACCTCTAGTCGTTCGTTCATTACAGTCTCAAATCCTCGGGGCGAAATAGCACCGTAAAGGATCGGAAGTTACGTTCGAATTGGCGGGAATCCGCAGGAACAAGAAAGCGCCCGGACTTTTGAACGGCTTGAATCACAGATCGATCAAAGGCGTCATTGCCGCTGGATTCTTCAACTTCGACACTCACAACCTCCCCTGTCGGCACTAAACGTACCCGGACGATCGCTTGCATACCATTTCTTGCACTGGGCGGCCTGCTCCAATTCTGAATCATTTCACGTTGAATTTGAGCAACGTATGCTTGGGCTTTTTCGTCGTCCGTAACAGCACGACGATAATCCTGCTCTTCTATAACCGCCAGAGCAATTTCCTGCTCAAGTCGCACGCGTTCTGCCTCCGCCAACTCATCGGCGGCTTGTTGCTCACTTTCAGCAATCTCACGACGCTGTTGTTCAAGCAATAGTTCGAGTCGTGATTGCTCCATGGCAACCTGCTTCCGCTGGGCTTCCTCTGCTTTTCGCTTGTCGAGAGCTGCTTCCCTGTCCAAGGCTTCCTGCACCAGCCGGGCACGCTGCTGTGCCTCCTTTTTCTCTTTCAGCCTGCGCGCCTGCGCCTGTCGTTTTATCTTTGCCTCATTTTCTTTCTTAACGGTGTGGGGATTGTGTTTTACTACGGAGGCATCAATGTAGAACTTTTCTGCCGGCGTCACGGGAATGTGCTCCTCACCCTGCCAGTTAGTCAGCAGCAGCCCAACTATCACCGCGTGGATGCCCAAAGCTAAGAAAAAAGAAAGGATTGAATAACCGGTCAAATTCATGGCTATTGCCGCGGAGGTTCCGTGATCAACCCAACAGATTCCGCGCCAGCGAGTTGAAGGGTGTTCATCAGGTCGACGACCGCACCGTAGCTTAGGGTGTGGTCTCCTTCGACCAGCACCTTTATTTCTGGATTTGCTGTAATAATTTTACTGGCGCGCTCACCAATCAAAGAGAGCGGCACAGCCTCTTCCTCTTCACCTACATTCATGTAATAGGTATTGTCCGACTTGATAGAAACCACAAGCGTGACCTCATCTTCAGCCACTTCAAGAGGACCTGATGACGCTTGGGGCAAGTCAACCTTGATACCCTGGGTCATCAGCGGTGCCGTTACCATGAAGATAACAAGCAGTACCAACATCACATCAATGTAGGGTACTACATTGATTTCTGCCATGGGTTTTCTGCGGTTGGCCTTGGCCATTTAAATGGTTGCTCCTACTTCTGATTGTGGAGCGCTCGATAGAGCAATCCGCTGAATTCATCGGTGAAAGCATCAAAGCGGTTAACGCTTACTTCAACCTGCGCGGCATAACGATTGTATGCAATGACCGCCGGGATAGCTGCGAACAAACCAATGGCGGTCGCCACTAGCGCTTCAGAGATACCGGGTGCCACCACCGAAAGGCTGGCCTGATTTACCGTGGCGAGACCGCGAAAGGAATTCATGATTCCCCATACCGTACCGAACAACCCAATATATGGGCTGGTTGAACCAACGGTCGCCAGAAATGGAAGCCCAGCTTCAAGCCGCTCTTCTTCCCTAGACATCGCAACCCGCATCGCGCGCCCCACATACTGCATGGTCTGATCGTGATCTGCCGCCTTCTGTTGGCGCAAACGAGTGAACTCCTTGAACCCGGCAACAAAGATGTTTTCAAGGCCAATGGGTTCGCGCTCAGCACTTTCTATCTCAAGATATATCTTCCGAAGATCTTTACCCGACCAGAACTCATTCTCAAACTCGATGGCTTCACGCCGCACCGTGGCAAGGGTAAACCCCCTTTGAAATATCACGACCCAGGAGACCATAGACGCTAACAGCAATAGTCCCATCACCAGTTGTACAACCAAACTGGCATTCAGGACGAGATCCATTATTGATAATTGTTCGTTCAAAGTTTCTATCTTTCCTTTTGACTAGTGGCGACTATTCTACGCGTGATCGCTTATTGCAAATTTCATCCCTGACACTTTGACTCGCAAAGCTGCGATTCAGTTCCAACCTTTTTATCACCAGTATCTTAAACAATAACCTCACGGGGTATCATCATTAAATAACCCCCCTTTATTCGGTGTCTGGATTCCAAAATGAAGATAAGCGTTACGGGTTGCGACTCTGCCTCTTGGCGTTCGCATAATAAAACCCTGCTGTATCAGATAGGGCTCGTATACGTCTTCTATCGTGTCACGCTCCTCTCCGATTGCGGCCGCTAGGCTGTCCACACCCACTGGGCCACCGTCGAACTTTTCAATCATCGCCATTAATAAACGACGATCCATGTGATCAAAGCCATTTACGTCAACATTTAGCATGTTAAGCGCCTGATCAGCGACAGCCTTTTCAATCACACCATTGGCTTTGACTTCAGCAAAATCTCTTACTCGCCGTAACAGCCTATTTGCTATCCGCGGTGTGCCACGGGCCCGAAGCGCAATTTCTCTTGCCCCTTCGGGGTCGGCAGCAACTCCTAGCAGCTTCGCAGATCTGGCGACGATATGCGCTAAATCTGCGACATTATAGAACTCTAGCCGCTGTATGATACCAAATCTGTCACGCAAGGGTGATGTGAGCAAGCCGGTGCGAGTGGTTGCGCCGACAAGTGTAAACTGGGGCAAATCAAGCTTGATCGATCTTGCAGCGGGACCCTCACCTATCGTCAGGTCGACCTGAAAATCCTCCATAGCCGGGTATAGGACTTCTTCAATTGCGGGTGGCAAGCGATGAATTTCATCAATAAAAAGTACGTCACCTTCTTCTAGGTTCGTCAGTGCTGCAACAAGGTCACCTTTTTTCTCAATAACTGGACCTGAGGTAGATTTGATCTGGACGCCCATTTCATTAGCAATAATATTGGCCAGTGTTGTTTTACCAAGCCCAGGAGGTCCAAAGATCAGCGCGTGATCAAGAGATTCCTGACGCCCTCGCGCTGCCTCAATGAAGATTGTCATTTGTTCGCTAACCTGAGGCTGGCCGCGATATTCTGCAAATGTTTTTGGCCTAATTGCCCAATCCTGAGATGACTCGGTCGTGTTCTTCTCTGGCGCTACCAGCCGATCGGACTCAATCATACGCTGCTCTCAAAAGGTCTTGTCTTGTTTATGCACATAAAAGGACTACGCCAACAACTTCAATGCAAGTTTAATCAGTGACTCCACATCTGCGTCGGGGTCACTTATCTGAGCCAAAGCACGCGCCGCATCCTGAGGCTTGAACCCCAGCCCAATAAGTGCGGCTTCCGCATCAGCCAAAACATCAGAACTAGCAACTTGGTTTGGCGCCGTCGTCGCCACTTCAGCACCAATGATCTCTGGCAACCTATCCTCCAGATCGATGACCAATTTCTCCGCCGTCTTCTTGCCAACACCCGGCAGCGCTGTCAGGGCTTTCAAATCTTTGGTCCTGATCCAACGGACAAAACTTTCAGGGTCCCCCCCGGACAGGATAGTGATTGCGAGTTTTGGTCCTACCTTGTTTACCTTGATTAAAGACCGGAATAACTCACGTTCAGCAAGCGTGTAAAAACCATACAATAACTGGGCATCTTCTCTTACGACCAAATGAGTGTGAAGCGTTACTTCATCGGCTATTGCACCCAGGGCGGTGTACGTCGACAGCGGTATCTCAACTTCATAGCCCAGACCACCGATATCTATCAGCACTAGCGCTTCAGAGATGTCAATTATTTCACCCCGTATTCTGCCAATCATCTAACTTTTTACCAATCTGCCGCGGCGGAAGGTCTTTGCTCCTGCCATGCGCGCCAAATTCTGACGAGTTTGAATATGGCAAAGGGCTATTGCTAGCGCATCAGCCGCATCTTCTTGAGGTTGTCCTGGCAGCTTTAACAGGGTCTGGACCATATGCTGAATCTGTCTTTTTGTGGCTGCGCCGGTACCGACAATAGCCTGCTTGACTTTACGCGCCTCGTACTCCGAAATAGGTAAACCCTGATTTGCCACCGCAACCATGGCGACGCCTCTGGCATGACCGAGTTTAAGCGCAGAATCGGCACTTTTCGCCATGAAGATTCGTTCAATGGCGACCTCATCTGGCGCGAACTCGTCAATAATTTGAGTTACACCAGCATAAATCTCTTCAAGTCGCTGCGGCAGTGCACTTTTGGGGATCGTCTTAATACAGCCACTAGTAATATAGGTATGGGACGCGCCAGCACTTCGGATAACACCATATCCGGTGATTCGTGAACCTGGATCTATTCCCAGAGTGAGGGTCATATCAGTATATTCTAAGTAAACTGGTACGAGTCTATCACAACAAACCTTCACCTGATCTGCTAGATCGGGGCGTCCAGCAAAACCTAAATATCGATTATTTGCCTATTTGGTGAAAGTTCGTGTTCTAAAAAAGTAGATAACAAAACCCTAGGATACATCACTCGTCATTGAAGGCAGCGTTCGTGTATACGTTCTGGACGTCGTCAAGATCCTCAAGGTGATCTATAAGTCGTATCACTTTTTCCGATGCCTCCGGATCCAGTTCAGTTAGATTTTGAGCGACCATACCAAGCTCGGACATTTCAGGTTCAAATCCAGCTTCCAATAGCGCCTCTTTCACTGTCAAGAAATCGCCAGGGTCTGTGGTGACCTCAATCGAACCATCTTCCGCCGTTTCAACATCTTCAGCGCCTACTTCGATCGCAACTTCCATCAGTGCTTCCTCATCGGCGCCAGGGGCGAAATGGAATAGTCCCACTTTATCGAACATGTAAGCTACCGACCCGTCTGTACCAAGGTTGCCTCCCGCCTTAGTAAACGCATGACGCACCTCAGCAACGGTTCTGTTTTTGTTGTCGGTCACTGTTTCAACCAAAAAAGCAATTCCACCTGGACCATAACCTTCGTAAGTCAGCGAACTCAGGTCGCCACCTTCGAGACCGCCGGCACCGCGTGCTATCGCGCGCTCGATCGTGTCTTTGGGCATCTGCGCTGCTTTAGCCTTGTCAACGACCGTCCGAAGTGAAGGATTATCCTCGACAAGACCTCCACCATCTCGAGCAGCAATCGTCAATTCGCGGATGATTTTTGTAAACACCTTTCCTCGCTTGGCATCCTGCCCAGCCTTACGGTGTTTAATGTTACTCCACTTACTATGTCCAGCCATGGCTTATAATCCCTCGCTCATCAACCTAGGTTAAACATCGGCACTCGAACTGCAGTGCCGCCATACATCTTTAGTTCAACTCTTGTTCTTTTTTACCGCAATATTTAGCTCAGCAAGTTGTGGCAGATCAACCTCACTTGGCGCCGAAGTCATTAGACAAGCAGCGGTCTGAGTCTTTGGAAATGCAATCACATCGCGAATAGCGTTTGAATCACACATGAGCATAATGAGTCGGTCTAATCCAAAAGCAAGACCACCGTGGGGTGGCGCACCATACTTCAGCGCATCGAGCAGAAAACCAAACTTCACATTGACCTCGTTTTCTGAGAGGTCCAGCACTTCGAAAATTTTCTTTTGCATCTCCATCTCATGAACACGAATAGAACCACCACCGACTTCTATGCCGTTTAGCACGACATCATAAGCTCTAGATAGCACATTACCCGGATCCGCAAGCATTGCGTCCATTTCTCCGGTAGGTTGCGTAAATGGATGATGGGTGGCTGTCCAGTCCGAACCTTCTCCTTCAAACATAGGAAATTCCGTCACCCAGAGTGGAGCCCACTTTCTCTCGTAAAGATTCAGATCTTCTGCAATTTTACAGCGCAACGCACCTAACGCATCATTCACCACCTTCGCCTTATCTGCTCCAAAAAAGATGATGTCTTTATCTTCTGCACCCACCCTGTCTAGAATATTAAGAACAACGTTATCCGGCAGAAATTTCAAAATCGGGGACTGCAAACCTTCGATACCGGCGGCAAGATCATTCACTTTGATGTACGCCAGACCCCGGGCTCCGTATATGCTTACATACTTCGTGTATCCATCGATCATTTTTCTCGTCAGCTGATCTCCATTCGGTAGCCTCAGCGCAACAACTCGCGATTTAGAATCGTTTGCGGGTCCACTGAATACGTTAAACTCGACATCCTTTAGAAGATCTGCGACGTCAGCAAGTTGCAATCCAAAACGCAGATCTGGTCTGTCACTGCCATATTTCTCCATGGCATCGGCGTAAGTCATCACCGGAAACTCAGGTAGCTCGACATCGATTGTTTCCCTAAACATTTGACGGAACATGGTTTCAACCAGATCCATAATTTCTTGTTCCCCGAGAAACGTGGTTTCGATATCCACCTGAGTAAATTCAGGTTGGCGATCGGCGCGCAAATCTTCATCGCGAAAACATCGTGCAATTTGATAGTACCTGTCAAAACCGGAAATCATTAACAATTGTTTGAACAGCTGAGGCGACTGCGGTAGCGCAAAAAACTCACCTGGATGGGTACGGCTTGGCACCAAGTAATCCCGCGCGCCCTCTGGGGTTGCCTTGGTCAGTATCGGCGTCTCGAGATCAATAAAGTCCTGCTGGTCAAGGTAGTTGCGGATAAAGTGGCTAACTTTTGATCGGAGTCGTAATTTGTCCTGCATTTCAGGTCGACGCAGATCAATGTACCGATACCTTAAACGCACATCCTCACCAGCATCGGAGTGCTCATCAAGTTGGAACGGGGGTGTTTCTGAGGCATTCAATATCGTTAGTTCTTTGCCAAGCACCTCAATCATGCCTGTGGCCATCTTAGGATTGATAGCGGCAGCATCTCTTGTTCTAACCCGGCCTGTGATATTCAACACGTATTCGTTTCTAACCTGATCTGCCAGTTTGAAGCTTTCAACCGTATCCGGGTCGAATACAACCTGAACGATGCCGGCGTGATCTCGAACATCGAGGAAAATAACACCGCCATGATCTCTTCGGCGATGAACCCAACCGCAAAGTGAAACTTGATCGTCAATATGGCTATCTCTGAGCTGACCACAAAGGTGGGTCCGCATTTTTATTCTCCTGACTCTCCAATAGAGCTATGAATGATTATTGTCGACTACCAAGGCGCGATCTATTATGAAGACGCATAAGTATTCTCTTGAAGGTTCTAATTTGAAGCGGAAGTGGTTGTACTTTTCGAACTATCAGATGATGAGCTACTATTACTGCTTCCCGATTCGCCGCTACTCGAAGCGCTGCTACTGCTGCTTGAAGAACTGGTTCCATCGGCAACATTCTTCTTTGATCCTGTCTTAAAATCCGTTTCATACCAACCCTTTCCCTTCAATCGAAAAGCTGCGGCTGAAACCAATTTATTCAATTTTGGTGCCTGACACTGGGGACAATCCACAAGCGGTTCATCACTCATTTTTTGGATCTTCTCGAATCTGTGTTCACAGGCTTCACACTGATACTCGTATATCGGCATGATTTTTCTTCCTCTGTTGGTTAACTTAGCCGCTAAGTTGTTGGTACTTTAGCGGCGGCGCATTATACCCCAATAATTCACATTGGCATAACCTCCCCAACGCTCGAAATTAGCGCCATTGGGGCCGATTTCTTATTCAAAGGCCTGTCTCAAAGATCGCTATCTTATTGGAACATGTCAGCGTCCAGAAAAATTTCAAAATACAACATGCTCAAATCTTCACTTTCTCGTGCGCCTCACGTTTACAACCAAAGACCGAAAAGCACAACAGAAGCATAAAACATGTCCATCGATTGGACCCGGCTTTCGAACCAATCCCAGTAAAAGCAACACGATCAAGCGAGCGCAAATAGATTGCAAAACTCTGCCCTAGTTTCGCAACCCAATTGCTTGACTTTAGCTTTGGGGTTACTCATCGGAAATCCAGATCGAAACAGAGAGCGAGCGGTTTGCACCAGAGCTAGGAGCACAAAGAGCTTGATTCAGAAAATGATCGTCACTTCAATTCAGATGCTCGAGCACTCTGCGCTAGGAAAGGCTTCCTTACAATTAAATAGTCGAACCCAACTGCAACACAACATTCAAATTAAGATCTTGAATTGATCCGAGATAAGCTTTCTTGAAATAAAACACAAAGATATCGGTCATTTCCGAAAAAAAAACAGCTAATTCTTGCGAGTGATTTTCCAATCATATATAAAGGGCACCACAAATGATGTGATAAAAATTACCGCTATATTCTAGTGTCAAAACGTTCTCATCTTTGAAAAACATTCTCAACTGATCTTACAAAAAAAGGAAAACCGAATGGCTGCCAAAAAGGCGACTAAGAAACCTGCTGCTAAAACTTCTGCTCCAGCGAAGCGACTACCAGCGATCAAACAGAAGTACACCAAGAGTGCAATCTTGAGTGAGATTTCAGAAAACACTGATCTCAGCAAGAAGCAAGTAACGGCAGTGCTCGACGAGTTGAAAGACTTGATCGAACGTCACGTTAAGAAAGGTAGCACAGGTGAGTTCACTCTTCCTGGTTTACTTAAGATCAAAACCGTCAAGAAGCCAGCTCGCAAGGCACGTAAAGGTGTACCTAATCCTTTCCGCCCTGGCGAAGTTATGGACGTAGCGGCGAAGCCAGCCAGCACAAAAGTTAAGGTTTTACCGCTCAAGGCGCTGAAAGACTTCGTTTAGTCGCATGACTGAGAACCTTCATTTACGCTATATTTCAGCTATTACGGCTCTTTTTAGTGCCGTTATTGTTTGAAATTCACGTAAAAGCAGGAAAGAGGTCGCGATCCGCGGCCTTTTTTTTGCTTAAAATTTTAGCCAACTGAAATTCGCGACTCTTGTGGTATGTTAGATTACGAAATATAACTAGCTACACCGCATCCACAGACCTCTCTTTTTTCTAAGATCGTCAAGGTAATGTGTGCATGTCGAATTCGCCCTGATAAACTACAGAGCGAGTTGGGCACAATTAAATCCACATTCAATCTGGGCTATCTGGCCTAAGGAATAATCAACTTAAGATCATGAAAGCATCCCGTTATACCATTGCAACCCTAAAGGAAACGCCAGCAGATGCAGAAGTTGCCAGCCATCAACTTCTTATACGCGGCGGGTTCATTCGAAAACTGGCATCCGGCATCTACAATTGGCTACCCATGGGATTGCGTGTGCTTCATAAGGTTGAACGTATTATCCGCGAAGAGATGGATGCTTCAGGCGCCCTTGAAATTTCCATGCCCGTCGTGCAACCAGGAGAACTGTGGGTCGAGTCTGGCCGGTGGGCAGAATATGATGACGGTCTGTTACTGAAGCTCAAAGATCGGCACTCGCGAGATTTTTGTCTTGGCCCGACCCATGAGGAGGTAGTTACCGACATCGCGCGAACCGAATTAAAGAGTCATCGCCAGCTACCGATTAATTTTTACCAGATACAAACTAAATTTCGCGACGAAACCCGTCCAAGATTTGGACTTCTGCGCGCTCGTGAATTCATTATGAAGGATGCGTACTCCTTTCACATGAACCTGAAGAGCCTTGATGAGACTTATATGTCGATGCACAGGGCTTATTCGAACATACTCAATAGAATGCAGGTGGAGTTCAGACCAGTAGATGCTGATACCGGCGCCATAGGCGGCAGTGATTCTATGGAGTTTCACGTATTAGCGGATTCCGGCGAAGACACGATTGCCTTCAGCACTGAGAGCGAGTACGCGGCAAACATTGAGAAGGCGGAAGCGCTAGCCCCCATGAAAAGCGAGGCGCAACATCTAGATCTGGAAAAAGTTGGAACACCTGGAGCAAAAACAATAGACTCAGTGTCAGAGCACCTAGGAGTAGCAACGACAACAACCGTCAAAACCTTGATAGTCAAAGGGACAGAATCCCCGCTGGTAGCGCTAATCATCCGGGGTGACCATCAGCTAAACCCGCTAAAGGCAGAAAAAATGCCTGAAGTCGCAAGCCCGCTACAAATGGCTGAGGACACTGAAATCGTTAACCTCATAGGTTGCGCGCCTGGGTCAATTGGTCCAAGCGGACTTTCGATTCCTGTCTTAGCAGACCGAAGCGCTTACGCTATGTCAAATTTCGTGTGTGGCGCAAATGTCGATGATTTTCATTTTGTTAACGTCAACTGGGGTCGCGATGCAAACGCCGACGCCGTTTACGATCTTCGTAATGTGATTGAAGGTGACCCTAGCCCCGATGGCAAGGGCACACTTGAGTTCAAAAAAGGCATAGAAGTTGGTCACATTTTTCAGTTAGGTGAAAAGTACTCAAAAGCAATGAACGCTACAGTGCTTGACGAAAACGGCAAGGCTGTTGTTATGTCCATGGGTTGCTACGGCATGGGCGTTACTCGTTTGGTTGCCGCGATAATTGAACAGTATCACGATGAAAAAGGAATGAAATGGCCCACTATTATCGCTCCCTTCCAGGTCATTATTATTCCAATTAACGCACATAAGTCACCACAAGTAGCTGATGCTGCAGACGACATCTACAAGTCTATGAGAGACCTCGGCATCGAAGTATTGTTAGATGATCGGGAAGGACACAGGCCCGGCGCAAAATTTGCAGATGCAGAACTCATGGGTATTCCTCATCGAATTGTCGTTGGCGAGAGAGGCCTGAAGAACGACACCGTTGAATACGCGAACAGACAAACCGGAGAATCAAGTAATTTGCCGATTGCGGCGCTGGATACACATTTCCGCCAGATAATTGACAAGGAACTAAACCCTTAGCATCAACAGATGATATTGATCTACCCCTGTTGACAACCGACATGACTCGAGATACTACCTAGCGCGTGGTTTAACGCGAAGCACATTGCCCGTATTTGAGAGGAGTTTATCGGTGCACTAGTCTTAGACGCTGCCGTTTATTCGTTTAAAAAATATCTCACACATGCCTCTTTCTACTGCTTTTTAGAATCAACACGCAACACCAGATTGCGCTTTCCTTCATCGTTTAAGAGCTGTGACAAAAACCAACCTTGATAGACAAAGCACGACTAATCTATTCGGGCCAACAACGACGCTTCAGTTTGTGGGCCCACAAGGGTCGCCTTAAATTTACCCTCGCGGTCGAACACGTAAGTTGTTGGCAAAACCTGCGGTATTTCTACACCCAGCAGTTTTGAGGGTTCACTTGCAAAAACCGGAAAAGTGATACCCATTTTCGCGATTTGTTTTTTCAGCTCTTCGCCTTCCGCTTGATCAAAATCAACACCCAGTATTATCAGATCATCAGCGTGTTCTCTGCTGAGTTTGTTTAGCTCTGGTATTTCCTTAATACATGGCGCGCACCAAGTCGCCCAGTAATTTACGAATACATATTTACCGTGCAAGCCCGCAAGAGAATAGCCATTCCCTCCTGCATCTACAAAATCAACTTTTGTGCAAGCAGATAGAAAAATCACGAGACCGAAACCAATGACAAATTTAAATAAAGATAGACTGGATTCGGCAACCACAACGCTCATCTTTGACAAACCCATCAAAACACACCTAACCACAATGACACTTCCTTCTTTTCAAATCAGATAACCTACTAAGACAACTTACGGGTAAACAAAGTTTCAAGATTGTCTGACAATCTTTCTCTGGTGTGCTCGGACAATTCATCGAATCGATTCGACAGATCAAGCCCCCAGTCGGACTCACCTTTCATCTCGATAGGCAGAGGCCACGGTAACGCCCGATAAAGATCCCAAACGGTAAGTTCACTCAAATCTTTGCTAAGCACCATGCCACCGCGATCAACGGCACGAATGAGATCAAGTTCCGTCAAGCGTTCCTTATAGTCATTCCAATGCTCGAGATCAATTCTAGCCCCATGTCTCTGTATCTCCTTATCTTTGACGGTGTGCCCTTGCTGATGGGCGTGATAGAAGATTTCGAGGATAATCATCAACTGAAATAGCGGTGCTTCGAGTTTTGCATCGCCCTCAGACCTGAAAATCCCCAGCCCCTTAACTAGTTCCGCGCCGAGCAAAACAATCGTCCAAGATATGTATATCCAAAGCAGGAATAGTGGCAAGGCGGCAAAGGTGCAATAAATTAATTTGAAATTGTAGTTTGCCATGAACAATCAAAATAGCGACCGCGCTAATAAGAAGATGATCGACACAGCAACGCCCCCGATAAGCGCGTGTTTGAACGATACCGTGCAGTTTGGCACGGCCATGTAAAGTAGCGTAAACATCGACACACTTAGCAAAACGGGCAAATATTGTATGAGACCTGCGATCTCTGTAACGTCGCTAATCAGTGGCAGAGTTAATGTGTAAGCTGTGATAGCCAATACAGCCGGTCCCAATGTGAGTATCGCCCAGTAAACAAGAAAACGTTGAAAACCGTGACGGGGCTCCTTCACCCTCCAAATGTCGTTAAATGTACGTTCAATTGTAAACAACATCAGCAGAGCCGTCACTGACACGAGAATGCCGCTAGGAACTCCGAGGTTGGTCGCTGAAGTTGAAAACTCATCAAGGTACTCACGAACGACAGCAACATTTTCCGGCACAACGTTAGTGAAAATAAATTCTTGCACTGTACCGGACAGCCCATCAAACGCTTCAAATGCGTTAAAGATCGTGTACATCACCGTCAACAAAGGAACAACCGCAAACAATGTCTGAAATGTCAACGCAGCGGCAGTGGAACGACAGCTATCCTCTATAAACCTATCCGACATTAAGTAGAAAAACTTCCCTATCTGCCGGAATAGCGGTGGAACTTTTACATCCTGTTCGATAAACCTCATGATTGACCCTAAATAGCGTAGGTGCGTTCAACTTGAGGCTTCTGCGAACGCACAATAATATTGTCGCCAACAAAATACCAAATTACCGCTCGACAGACCAAATTTCACAGACAATAAAGAGAGGAAAATATGACTGATGTCATAATCTACCATAATCCAAGATGCTCGAAATCGAGAGAAACACTCGCACTATTACACGAGAATAATGTAAAACCCGAGATTGTGCTATATCTCGAGCAACCACCCTCAGAGGGGGAGCTAAAAGCAATTCTGAATAAACTGGATATGGCACCTCGAGAACTGATCCGAAAGGGTGAAAAGGCCTACAAAGATAAAAACCTGGGGGACACAAAGCTGACCGATGACGAGCTTATTGCAGCGATGATTACCTCACCAATATTGATTGAAAGGCCGATCGTCGTTAGCGGGGGTGCAGCAAAGCTTGGTCGGCCACCTGGGCAGGTACTTGAAATTTTGACCTAAACCACAGTATTTAATTTGACACCGCCATCAAGAATTTGAAGAGCGGCTGTCAGTGAATAATTTTGGGTCTGCTCTCTACTTTTACTCTGCGATCTGGCAAATCAGAATCTAGCAAACTGTCCGAGGCTAATTCGCCTTCATCGTATCCTTCGCCCGTGCCTCTGACCTCGTAGCGCCGGGTGGTTACTTCCCCATCAAGAATATCCGGGAGTACTTTCAGAAATTCTTCCATGTGTTCTGTTTCAAAGTGCGCCTGCAAAGAGTCAACACAATCCCATTCCTGAAAAAGCAGTAGCGTGTTGATATCACTCAACCCTACGTAAAACTCGTAGCTGATGCATCCTTCTTCAGCACGGCTTGCGACTGACATGCGTTTCATCAATGCTAACGCTTCTTCGCGATAATCAGCTTTGACTGGAAATGTGCCATGGACGATGATCATTTATGCCTTCCTGGTCAACACAACATTCACAGCTGCGTACCACAATATGAAAAATATCATTATAGCGCGGAAATCCATCACGTTCACTCTTCTCGATGAACGGTAAAAGGTGACCAACTCTGCGCCGTTGGCATCACTTCTAACTGGTTAATATTAATATGGGGCGGCAACGCAGTCACCCAGTGAATAATCTCCGCTACATCATTTGCGGAAAGCGGCTTCATGCCTGCGTATACCTGCTTTGCCTGCCGTTCGTCGCCGTTAAATCGAACAACCGAAAATTCCGTTTCGCACATGCCCGGTTCAACATTGCTGATCCTGATATTTTTACCACTAAGATCTGCTCTCATATTGCGGGAAAATTGTTGAACAAACGCCTTAGTGCCACCATAGGTATTACCGCCTGGATATGGCCAATTCGCTGCAACCGACCCGAGGTTGACGATGTGACCACCGCCACGGGCAACCATACCTGGCAATATCGCTCTAGTGACGTACATTAACCCTTTGACATTGGTGTCTACCATTTGCTCCCAATCATCTAGGTCAGCTGAATCTGCCCCACCCAAACCTTTCGCCAAACCCGCATTATTAATAAGAATATCAACGTCTCGGAATCTCTCAGGCAATGCTGCCAATTGATCAGTTACGGCTTCGCGCTCACGGACATCAAGGGTAATCGTGTGGACGTCCGTCTGAACAGACAATTTGGACGACAAATCTTCGAGCCTGTCTTGTCGACGAGCAACGAGAATCAATTTATTTGACCCGCCAGCAAACTTTTGCGCACAGGCGCGCCCAAAACCCGAGCTGGCCCCTGTAATCAAAACCGTAGACATAATTTCAAATTCTCCAGACCACTATTAACTTGTGCGATGGAATCACTTTTATGACAGTTTTACGATGATGCTATAAATCTCGCCGACCAACCATGCCAACACCATTTTTAATCAGCGCTGCTTCAATCTCCGTCAGGATCATAGGGTCATCGATCGTCGCTGGTGGCTCATATGGCTGCTTGTCGGCGATCTTTCGCATGACCTGGCGTAGTATTTTGCCAGAACGGGTTTTGGGCAAACGATCAACAACAATGGATTGTTTGAAGTTAGCAAAGGCACCAATTTCTTTTCGAACCAACGCCGTCAGTTCCAACTTGATCTTTTCCTGAGTGTCATTGATACCATCTTTTAATAACAAAAACGCCATGGGGATCTGCCCTTTATCTGGATCTTCAATACCTATCACGGCACATTCAGCGACTGTTGGGTGCGCAGCCACAATCTCTTCCATTTCCCCTGTCGAAAGTCTGTGACCAGCGACGTTAATAACATCATCGGTCCTTCCCATAATGTATAAGTAGCCGTCCTCATCAAAATAACCCCCATCGCCGGTATGATAATAGCCAGGGTGTAGCGTCATATATGCATCATGATAACGATCATGATCACCCCACACGGTAGGCAAACAACCAGGAGGTAAAGGTAATTTGATGACAACATCGCCTTCTTCGCCGGCTGCTTCCTGCTTATGTGCTTCACTCAAAATTTGAACATTGAAGCCTGGCACCGGGAAGCTGACCGAACCAGCTTTCGTACCCGCGGGGTCAAGCCCCATCAAATTACCTGCGACAGGCCAGCCCGTCTCCGTTTGCCACCAATGGTCGATGACCGGTATTCGCAATATCTCCCGCAGCCAGTGGTAGGTAGGAGGGTCCGTTCGCTCGCCTGCCACAAAAAGTGTCCTTAGAGATGAAATGTCATATTTATTCAGAAGCTCGCTATTTGGGTCTTCCTTGCGCATCGCTCTGAAGCCAGTCGGCGCGGTAAAGAAAACATTCACTTTGTGATCCTGAATTATCCGCCAGAATGTTCCAGCATCCGGCGTACGAACGGGCTTACCTTCGAATAGTATCGTTGTACAACCCGCAAAAAGAGGCGCATATACAATATAGGAATGACCAACCACCCATCCTACATCCGATGCACCCCAAAAAACCTCACCGGCTTCTACGCCGTAAACAGCCTTCATACTGTACTGAAGCGCAACCGCATGGCCGCCGTTGTCTCTCACAACACCCTTGGGTTTCCCCGTCGTGCCAGAAGTATAAAGAATGTAAAGAGGGTCAGTTGCCAGCATCGGCACGCAACTCGCCATTTTGCCATTCGCGTTAGTCAACGCCTGATGCCAGTCAAGATCGCGTGCTCCCATCGCTGCCTCGCATTGCGGGCGCTGAAGAATGACGCAGGTTTCCGGCTCGTGAGATGCGAGTTCAATCGCTTCATCAATCAGCGGTTTGTAAGCAATTGTGTTCGCGAACTCAATACCGCAGGACGCAGAAAGCAGAACTCGAGGTTCGGAATCATCAATTCTTGTCGCTAACTCCCGTGCAGCAAATCCGCCAAAGACCACCGAGTGCACGGCGCCTATACGCGCGCAGGCGAGCATGGCAATAGCCGCTTCGGGAATCATTGGCATATAAATAATAACTCTATCGCCCTTTACGACACCAAGGTTCTCAAGAGCACCGGCAAAAAGTGCAACATTGTCTCTTAGCTCTCTATAGGTATAGGTCTGTATAGTGTTCGTGACAGGAGAGTCGTAAATCAATGCGGGCTGATCTGCCCGGCCATTATCGACATGGAAATCAAGCGCGATATGTGCCGTGTTCAACTCACCATCCGCAAACCAGACATGATTATCGTTTTCTCCGCTAGAGAGGATGTTTTCGGGTTTTCGAAACCAGTCAATCGAGTCAGCCTGGGCTTTCCAAAACTCCGCTGGTCGCTGGATTGATTCAGCGAAGGCTTCCTTGTATTTCTCCCCCATTACTGTTTTTTTGTCCGAATCTGATTGAACCTGCGACAATTTTTTGCTCCACAACATAAGATAAGCCCACCATAACAATAATCAGCGTAGCAGAAAAAGAACTACCTCCTATGAGCAGGCAAAAAAAAGGAGCCACTCGGCCCCTTTTTTATCAATTAACAAGCTTACTTTTTCTTACGCTTCCGCTTCATCGCGGCAAGCTGTGCCTTGGTCGGCTGCGCATTCATCAGCTGCTGGTAAATCTTTGCTCGCTTAGAAATCTTCTTGTGATCAATATAAAAGCCTACAGCCTTGGCCCATGCGCCTTCCAATCCGTGAAGATTTATTGAAACCGTGGTATTGACAATCTTGCCGGCTTTTGCCGACATAATACCAATCTGGAACACAGGTGTTCTGGTGCCGCTTTTTTCGGTTTTCATTCTAAACAAAATACCTCGCACCTTGCCGTTCTTATCGAACAACGCGGTTTTCGCAGCTTCAGCTTTCGCCTTCGCCTGCATTTTTTCCAGAACAGCATCCCTAGCTTCAGCTTCCGCCTTAACCGCTGCTCGGGGAGCCCCGCGGACCCGCTTTCCATTCTCTTTCAGAGAAAAGTACTCCTGGTATGTTTTTCCTGCTATTTGACGCCTAACTCTGAACCCGTGGAATCGAGAAGTATCAAGTAGTTCTACGCTCATAATTATATGCCTTTGATTTTCCGCATGTTGCGGGTGAATTAATTAAGTGACGAACCCTGTCGTAGGGTGGATCTATCTGAGCACACCAAGCGGTTCGTTTTCGTAATCGGGCAATAACAGGCTCAACTTGTCAGACACAGGCCAATTACAAAGTGGCGCAATTCTACCTTAAATTTTTAAAAAATCGACTACTTTCAACCAGAAAAGCGACATTTTTGACTGAAACCGCTCAAATTCGTTAGGTAATAGCCAGAAAGCGTCATAATAAGAGAGCCAAATCACTGCAGTGAGCAGATTCTTTACAGCAATAAGGGGTAGCTTGCGTTGTACCCTGCTAGCCAGTGTAAACAAAAAATGAATGAAGGGTGTACTTTTTGCACACCCTACAAGCTGTTGGAGGAGGAAGGGATAGACTTCCAACCTTTAATGCGCCTCAGGCAAGGTGACAACCTTCTGAGAAATCAACTCGTCAACTTCACTATCACTGAAACCCGCTCCCAACAGCACTTCCCTGCCATCTTGTCCTGGTATACGTGAGCTATGGGTCAGAGCAGGTTTGGTCCTGTTAAATCGGGGTGATGGTGCTGGTTGTACAACACCATCCATCTCAACAAATGTTCCACGAGCCTTGTTATGGGGGTGATTAGCAACTTCGCCAAGCCCTAGGACAGGCGCAAAACAAACATCTGAACCCTCCATAATATCGCACCATTCATCACGGGTTTTGGACTTAAACACAGCGGTGAGTTTCGCTTTGAACTCCGGCCAACGAGACTGATCCATTTGCGCCGAAAAATCCTCAGCATCTAGACCCGCTTTTTCCACCAACAACGCATAAAACTGAGGTTCGATCGAGCCTAACGAAATATATCCACCATCACTCGTCTCGTAAGTATCGTAAAAATGCGCACCACCATCGAGCATATTACTGGCACGCTCGTCTTTCCAAATACCAGCTGCCCGCATGGTGAAGAACATTGACATCAAGGTCGCAGCACCGTCCACCATTGCAGAGTCAACAACTTGACCCTTTCCGGACTTTTGAGCCTCCAGCATGCCACAGACCATCCCAAAGGCTAACAACATGCCGCCGCCACCAAAATCCCCAACAAGATTGAGAGGAGGAACAGGCTTACCACCCTTGTTACCGATCGCACCCAACGCACCGGACAGTGCGATATAGTTAATATCGTGACCCGCCGCGCTGGCCATCGGCCCATCCTGCCCCCAACCTGTCATTCGACCATAGACAAGCTTTTCGTTTCGCCCCAAACATTCCTCAGGACCGATTCCCAATCGCTCGGTAACACCGGGTCTAAAACCTTCGAACAAACCATCAGCAGATTCACAAAGTTTAAGCACAAGCTCTTTCCCAGCCGGGCTTTTCAGGTCAACAGCTATCGACTTTCGCCCGCGATTCAATACGTCAATATTTCGGCGATTGGATGAACCTGCACGATCGACACGAATCACCTCCGCACCCATATCTGCCAGCATCATGCCGCAGAAAGGACCTGGGCCAATACCTGCCAACTCTATTATTTGAAAACCTGTTAACGGTCCCATTTAGCACTCCTTTTAGTTTAGCTATTCTTTTGCGTGATTAAATTTAGAAGAACTATAGGCGGAATCCCACTGATGTATCAACAATTCGCTCTCTCCGCCGACTCTTTTGCCGCTTTTCTCTGACTAATTGATGTGTAGGGCGCTATTCTCGTTCCGTAGAGTGAACTTAGCCTCATATGGAAGAGCCACGCAATACCATTTAAAGGGATATTTTTGAGTCTTATCTATCATTTAAATGCTGCGCAGTGGCCACCTTGTACGCTTGCTGACTAAAAGCCAAGAAGTTGATTTTCCGCGGTTTCTTTCAGGGTAAACCCCAGATACCCAGGACTGTTATAGCGTGCTAGCGGACTTTTTACGCCGAATTCTATATCATTCGGGTTTAACCACATCACGTACTTATTTGAGCTGCTACAGCCTGTCGCTAGCCAGATCTCGCGTGGCATTGTCAATGCCAAACAGCAGCTGTCAGCTCTTCGTTTTAAGATAAGGAAAAAACAATGCCAACCCTTCTCGAACATGTAGAAATTCAGCCAGAGCAAGAAGCCGTTGCAAGCGTCATCTGGCTTCATGGACTTGGAGCCGATGGTCACGATTTCGAGCCGATTGTGCCTGAGCTGAACTTACCTGATGCCTTACCTATCAGATTTATTTTTCCCCATGCGCCGATTCGCCCTGTGAGCGTTAATGAAGGGGATGAAATGCGCGCCTGGTATGATTTTTCTTTCCATAGTGAGAAAGGTGACGGCCATGACATTGAGACCTCGGCAAGTTACGTACGGGATTTTATTGATCAGGAAATGACCCGGGGTATTCCAAGCCACAAAATTATTCTAGCGGGGTTTTCTCAAGGTGGCGTAGTAGCCCTTCACACCGCTATTCGATGCGAGCATCGACTGGCGGGCGTCGTCGCCTTGTCCACCTATCTAAATGATTTCGCTTCAGCTGAACAAGCGCTATGCGATAGCAATTTAGCGATACCCATCCTGATGGCTCACGGATCATATGACCAAGTGATCCCCATTAGCCGAGCAGCGACTTCAAGAGAAAATCTCATCCGTCTAGGTTTTGATGTACGTTGGTTTGATTATCCGATGGAGCATCAGGTTTGTCTGGAGGAGATCACAGAGATATCCGCCTTCTTTCAGGAAGTGCTATGACAGTCGCCGCGCACTCGGAACAAACTTACTACGGTGAATTGGGCATCGCCTCTTCTGACGCATGGTTGTCCGCAGTTCTGAATGACTTTAATGCATTTCTCAATGACCATGCGGCAAATGAACGTAAGGCATCGGCCATGGCCATGTCTATGGTCACTCACTATCCGGATAAGCCAGACGTTTTAACAGCAATGATGGACCTTGCGCTGGAGGAACTTAACCACTTTCGCCAGGTGGTCAGACTAATGCAAAACCTCGGCATATCGCCTTCTGCAGATGAAAAAGATCCTTACGTTAACCGACTCCGTAAACACCTGCGAGAAGGCTCAGATCTCTACTTCTTAGACAGACTCCTCTCTGCGGCGGTGATTGAAGCCAGAGGCGCAGAACGCTTTGCCCGCATTGCAGCGGCAAACGTTAATCCGGAAATACAGGTGTTCTACGCAACCCTTGCCCGATCTGAAAGAAATCACCATCACTTGTTCATCGATCTTGCCTTAAAGTATTTCACAAAACATGAAGTAGACGACAGGCTAACCGAATGGTTGCGAATAGAGTCCGAGGTCGTATCGAGTCTAGAGATCCGAGCTCGCTTGCATTAGGCATATCTGGAGATGAGCAATCACCCTAAAAGCTGATAAACAAATCGAAAAATATCTTAATCGTTACGCAGAACCAGAAGCCGGTCGGGTCATTGAGCTATTCGCAGACGTTAACCCTCATTCTGGCATGGCAGCAACAATAGCGTACGAACATTGTCTTGTTATTCCCGCTCGAGATGAAAACTGGAGCAAGATACAGCAGGTCTGGCGCAAGCTTACAGCAAGGATCGTTGTCATTCTCATCGTTAACTCCAGTGATGAGGATGATCGTGAAACAGTGCAGTTATTAACTGAAGCAATCTCTTCGCACCAGCACAATAGTGGCAATTTGTATCTTTCCCGGCTTAGTAGCTCGATCGACTGCCTTATCGCCGACCGGGCTTCTGAAAACTGGATATTCAAGCGAACTGAAGGCGTTGGACTCGCGCGAAAAATTGGCGCTGACATTGCTCTCACTATGATCAGGTCAGGATTGGTTTCAAACCCTTTC
>CAXRCG010000270.1:0-3494 GCA_964228885.1 Pseudomonadales bacterium
GAGCCGATCTCAGGAGCCGAAGCTTACGCCGAATACGGCGACAGAATGGCCACATCCCTGGCTTCAGTGGGTGGGCGGATTGTCTGGAGGAGCAAGGCACTGGAACAGGTTTCGGGCACCGATGATGGGCAATGGCATGAAATCGCCATTGCAACCTACCCGTCGACTCAGGCCCTGATGACAATGTATGCCAAGCCAGCGTATCGCGCTGCTCACGTTTATCGGAAAGCGGGTCTGGCGCGCACGCGACTCGTTGCGACGCAACCCATCGCCGAGAAATAGAGAAGGAAGGAGAAAAACATGACCACAACAACATGGACCTGGCTCATCATCGCTGTGATCTACCTCGCGTTTTTCAGCTGGTATACCTCATTTGAGGGGCCGCTGACCGGGGCGGAGATAGAACATTATCTGGAATTGTCCAAGACACAAGATCCGGATTCATCGGCTGAGGACCTGGCCAGGATTCGTGCCTTCATGGAAGAAGATACTGGCGATGATTTTGTGATGATCAACGTCATTCATCTGTACAACACCCCCCTGCAGATCGATGGTGTGGCGCCGGGTGACACGACCGACGATGTGCTCGCCAAGTACATGGAATACATGCTCCCAGCCATGCTAACCCGGGCAAGCCACCCTGTGTTTCAAGGGCCGGCCGTGTCGCCTGCGATGGATATCATGAACGCCAAGGGGATGGAGATATGGAGTGCTGGTGCCGGGGTGCGTTATCGCAGTCGTCGGGATCTACTAGAAATTGGTACTAATCCGGCCTTTGCTAGTAGACACAAGTTCAAGGTGGCGGCGATGGTCAAGACTATCGCGTTTCCTGTTGATCCGTTTAATTATCTTGGTGATCCCCGGCTGGTCCTAGCACTGCTGCTTGGTTTGATTGGCTGCGGGCTGGGTTGGCTGTTCTCGGCTAAGAGGTCGATATGAATGGAATAACTAAAAAACTTATCACTGGTGCTGTGGTCCTCGGGATTGTTATCGGCGTGATGTTTGTAAACCGTTTTGCGCTGATGAGCTGGGCTGCAGCTTATGGGGCCATGGGGTATTTGGCGAAATTCGCAGAGCCGATATTAACCACACAACCCGTGGACTGGACGGCGCCGCCACCAACGCTGGATGATGATAACGCGCGTCCGCCCAATATTATTGTCATCCTAGCCGACGATTTGGGTTGGAACGACATTTCATTTTACGGCGGTGGGGTCGGCGGAGGCGCGGTTCAAACACCAAATATTGATCGCATTGCTGCAGAAGGCGTACATTTCAGCAATGGTTATGCGGGTAATGCCACTTGTGCACCCTCACGTGCAGCACTTCTGACAGGACGTTATCCGACGAGATATGGCTTTGAGTTTACCCCCGCACCGGCGGAGATGATGCGGATGGCGTTCAGTTTTGAACCTCACAGGGAGCAACTGCATCCGGGGTACTTTCTTGAGGAGAACTTGGCGGCATTTCCTCCGCTGGAGGAGCAAAGCGTACCCGCGAGTGAAATCCTTTTACCCGAACTTTTGGCAGATCGTGGCTATCATTCCATGATTTTGGGGAAGTGGCATCTCGGCGAAAATGAGGGACACGCACCTAATGACCAAGGGTTTGATCAGTTTCTCGGGTTTCTCTCCGGTGCCGCGATGTTCGCGGAGTTTGATGACCCTCAGATGGTCAAATCAATTCAAACATTTGATCCCATCGATCAGTTTCTTTGGCCAAATCTGACATTCGCGGTGCGGTATAACAAACAACAGCATTTTGCGCCCGATGAATACATGACTGATTACCTCAGTACCCAGGCTGTGCGAGCGATCGAAGCCAACAAACATCGACCGTTTTTTATGTACCTATCCTACAACGCGCCTCACACGCCGCTGCACGCACGTAAATTAGACTACGACGCTTTAACCATGATCAATAATCATACCGAGCGAGTTTATGGGGCAATGATTTCTTCGCTTGATCGTGGCATCGGCAGGGTAATGGCAGCTTTGAAAACAGAAGGTATCGATGACAATACCCTTGTCATATTTTCCAGCGACAACGGCGGGGCTGACTATGTTGGCCTGCCACACCTGAACGCGCCATACCGGGGATGGAAGATGACCTTTTTCGAAGGCGGAACACATGTCCCGTTCTTCATGCGTTGGCCTGACCGCATTGAAGCGGGTAGCGAGTATCAACGACCTGTATCGCACATCGATATCTTTAGCACCGCGGCCGCAGCAGCGAGCGTTGCGGTCCCGGTTGATCGAGAGATCGACGGCGTGGATCTGCTGCCGTATGTGAATGGAGAAATCATTGAGGAGCCTCATGAAGCTCTGTTTTGGCGTACCGGGAACTATCGCACGGTTCGCAGCGGTGACTGGAAGCTGCAGCTTAGCGATCCTGATGGAACACCGTTCCTTTACAACTTGGCGGTCGATCCGACAGAGCAGCGCAACTTAGCGGCGAGTGAACCAGAACAGCTCGCTCGATTGAAGCAGTTGATTGAGGCGGGAATGGGTGAATGGGCGGTACCCATGCGGGGTCCGCTGGTTAAGGGTCCCTTGTACCCTGACAAGCATCTTAATGAACCGCTGGAAGAGTCGGATGTGCCGGTATACTGGTACAACTGAGTTAACATCAGATTAGTGAGCTTTATAGAAAAGTAAGGGGGCGATGAGGATCGTAAATTTAGACTGCATTTGTCTCAGATTTTTAATAAGTATTCTGATTAGGGTTGATAGCAACAAAGAAGTCTTTGGGCTGTTTTTAGTAGAGGATGGTCACTGGCTGTCATAATGCTTACCTGCTGGCTTACAGACTGTTGGATTGATCGCTGAGAAGAAATAAAAAACTGGAATGAGAGCGTTTAGTTATTTCAATCAAACCTGTCACACAACGATGCGTCGGCAAGACCGAGCAAAGATATTGCTAGCCGCAAAGGCTTGAAATTATCAAGTTAATAAACGGTTCGCTAAGAACTAGCGGCACCTCAAATCACCCGCAATTTGGAAAGCTCAAGCAGGACTGGGGCTGTTCGGTCAAGTTAAAACTAGGTGTTATTGCTGGTAATTTAGCGGAACTAGAAGCGGGATCTTTTATATACGCTTTGTTGTGCGTATACAATATTTATAGGTAAGCCATTGATTGGTAACGTGATTGGCGGAGGGGGAGAGATTCGAACTCTCGGTGCCCTTCGACACGCCGGTTTTCAAGACCGGTGCATTCGGCCGCTCTGCCACCCCTCCGCAACACTTAACTGTTTCTTAACACCGCTCAAACAATCCTGTACGCGAAATACAAGGTGAACGATTGGCGTTCAGAAGACGCGCAATATACGCGATTCCGAGGCTGTTGTTAAGACGCTTTGAAGAGAATTTTAACTGTTTGTAATCCGACGCTGAAACTGCCACTATTTTTCCATGGGTGAATTTCTGCTTATCATAATTTTAGGCCTAATCGCGCTTTATTGGCAGTCTGGCATGCGTGGTAAAGAGCTGGCAGTG
>CAXRCG010000271.1:0-18304 GCA_964228885.1 Pseudomonadales bacterium
ATGAACAATTGAGGAGCATAAATGTCACACCGCGAGGGACGCGTTATTCACGATGCGGATAGCCATATCATTGAAGGACGAGGCTGGCTAGAAAGTTACGCAACAGAATATGTTAAAGACAATTTGGACACGGGTGTTTTCGACCTCAACATGCCAGCGCTTGACCCTATCATCGAAGCCGCAGACAAGCGGTTGGCAGGCCAAGATCCAGCGCTCACAGCGGCGCTAAAATCTGACATTTTTGCACACCCCGGCAAACGTAACATGTGGAGCGCATACGGCGCAGTTGAAAAAGGCGAACGCAGCGACGCATTAGGCATTATGGGTGTGACCTCGCAACTCATTTTCCCCTCTGTCGGGGCCGGTCGGTTTGCTCGATCGAAAGACCTTGAAGTGGTTTATGGCGGTTGCGATGCTCTTAATCGCGGCATGGCAGACTTTTGCGCTGATGACACACGGCTAAAATCAGTTGGTTACCTGTCGTTAAGAGATCCTGAACGTGCACAGACTTCACTGAAACTCGCGTTAGAATTAGGCATCAATGCCATTTGGATTGGTTCCGATGCAGTCGAAGGCAGAGCGCCGTCTCATATCGCCTATGACCCGCTTTGGGCGATGATGGAGGAGGCTGGCGTGCCGGTGACACTGCATATCGGCAGCGGCCAGAACATGCCACCGGTTTACATGAACACCGGCGTAGAAAGAGTACTAAAAGGCAATATCGGCAACATTGAAACCACAAAACCCAAAGACCTGCCTGTTGTCCACCACACAATCGAACGATGGATAACCTGCATGATCTTTGACGGTGTACTGGAGCGTTTTCCAACACTGAAAATTGGCATTATCGAACTTGGTGCTAATTGGGTGCCTGCCTCACTGATGAACCTTGATATGGGTGTGTCGTTGCTCGGCAAGTTTGATCAAAGCCTGAAAAAACTTTCCATGAAACCCTCAGAGTATTTTGAACGACAGATTCGCGTTGCACCACTGCACACTGAAAATACCGGCTGGATTTTGAAGAACGTGGGCAAAAATATTCTGATGTTTAACACCGACTACCCACACCCAGAGGGCGGCAAGGACCCGTTTGGAGATTTCGAGGAAAGTCTCGACGCCGTCGAAGCAACGACCGAAGAGTTGGACCGGTTTTACAGCAAAAACTACGAAGACTATCTGGGTCTGTAATCTACCAACCAAAAAGCCAATACATCTAGTGCAATGACGAAGAGGTGAATTTCTTCACCTCTAACTCGTGCTCTCAAAACTGATGCTTTTCTCTACTAACAGATTTTGTCAGCGGGGCTTCTTCAGTGCAGCAAAGTGCGAAAGACTCCCGTCAACTTCAAGGGTGAGAAAACTTGCACGAAGATTGACAACCGACCTAGTCAAACACGCTGCTTATTCTACGTAAAACCTTAGCCTCGCGGGTCTATCGTCTTCCCAAAGTAAGGCGCACCTTTCGCGTTAAAGAAACCAAAATCCGTGGCCGGATATGGATTGTTGCGACCGATCAGATGTGCAAACCTAGCGGGATTACGGGCAACGACCTCATCACTGATAACTGCATTCAGATCTTCCTGAGGCCTCGCATACATACGATTGAAGTACACCGTCATGCCTACGCGTTCACCCGGAATTGTGCGAGCGCCCGCACCGTGCCACAGGTTTCCATTGAAGACAACAACAGAGCCTTTTTTTGCTTCAACTGGAATAGCCAATTTCCGCGCACCGTAGGGTGGGCTGTTTCGTCGTTTATGCGATCCCGGCACAACAAGGGTTGCCCCAGAAGCGAGACTAAACTCATCAGTTACCCACATCATATTTGATGCGGCAGACGCCTCAGGCACAGGATCGGGTACCATAGGTGTATCCGTATGCATATCCTGCGGCGGGTCGCCATCGACACGGACATGACCGTGATTGCTGCTTATCTGACAACTCTCACCCATGAGCCAAGTAATCAATGCTAAAGGTTTTTCTGCCATGACGGCCTCTTCGAAAATTCGCCCTCTCGCAAGCAACCATGTCACCAAATAACTTTTCCCATCTTTCCCTGACAAGGGAATACGCCTACCCGCTGCTCGATCTTCTTCACCAAGCCTTAAAATCTTCTCTCGCAACTCATCGAAAAAAGACAATGGCTTCACATTTTCCAGAATTGTGTAACCATAAAGTTCAAGATCAAGCACGTGCCGTTCCAGACCCAGTCGAAGAATTTCATCTCTCATCCTGTCCAAGCGTTTATGCTTCTCAACGGCCTGGGATGGGCGGGTATCCTCGACCGAATGATCTAATATCGCAGACAAAGAATCATTTGTTTGTTGTTTATCGCTCGTCATTCGCTCACCCTTAAGACGTACCTGACCAGAAACATATCACTCTTGCGATGTTTTGTTGAGCTTTTGCTATAAGAAACGATCAAATTCGCTTTCTAGTCATTCTCCTGCAAATTCGACCCACGCATGTCCTGTTGTTGCGGCCAAAAAGCGTTTTGATGACCAACAACAGTCTTCACCATGTTGGTCTTGCCACTCACGATGTGGGTGCGACGCTTGATTTTCATAAAAACACACTAGGTTCTAACACCAGAGAGTGTAATGGCAACATTGCCCGACAACACTCAAGAAGATCGCCGCATCGCTAGAAGCAAAGTAGCAGAAAGTGCTAAACATTTGCCGTCAAAACTTCAGGACTTAAGGGTTGCCACCTTCAACGGCGCAGAATTTAGATTCTAGGTCGAGCACCATCAGCACTCTGCCGAAACCAATGAACTGTCCAATCATCATGCCCAGCTCTAATATCTGCTCGTCGGTGTAGTGTTGCTTCAGACGACCAAAAAAATCGTCACTCATATTGTGATGATCAGTTGCCATGCTGTCAGCATACTCAAGCGCCAATCGCTCTGCGTCAGAAAACCCCTGAAGTGATTTATCGAGATCTAGTCGTGTAATTTTCTCTTCCGTTAGTTCTTCCGCAGACTGCAGAAGTCGAGCATTAAGTCACGTAAAACAATCATTGTGTCTCGCAATTCTAAGCCTAACCATTTCAATCAACGCTTCAGACAACGAATGTCCTTGTCGCGCCGGACCATAAAACTGAAAGTAGGATTTAAAGAATTCCGGGCAATTAGCAAGACCTCGCATGGTAGAGGTATCAGCCCCGCTTTTTTCCATCGCCAGAACTGTTGTAAGCGTCGCGTCGTCCAATTCCTCGTCGGATAACAATTTAATTCGGGCCATTTAGCCGCTCCGTGAGTTAGGTGTTTGTGAGTGTAAGGTATTGATTTAAGCCGTCATCCCACCATCAACAACGAACTCGGAACCACTGCAGTAGCTACTATCTTCCGAGCCAAGAAATAACGCAAGCTTGGCAACCTCTAATGCATCAGCGTAGTGCCCCATGGGAATGCGTTCGCGGATGCTTTCGTTGATTCCCTTACGACTGAATTCATCAACCATCGCGGTTTCGATGATACCGGGGTGAATCGAGTTAACGCGAACACCGTGCGGAGACAATTCCTGAGCGGCGCTTTTGGTCATTCCACGCACCGCCCATTTACTCGCGCCATAGGCAAACGCCCCGCCAGAGCCGCGCAACCCGGCAATAGATGAAATATTGATGATTGATCCCGACCGCTGGCGGATCATGATGTCAGAGACGGCCTGCAAGCCGAGGAATACGCCGGTCTGGTTAATTGCAATCGTACGGTCCCAGAGCTCTCTTTCAGTTTCAACTAGGCCAACCATATGAAAGATACCCGCGTTATTAATGAGCACATCCAGATGACCATTTTCCTGATCAATACGAGCAACGATTTCCGCCCAGGCCGCGCTGTCTGTGACATCGTGTTCAATAAATGTCGCGCCAATCTCTGCAGCGGTTTTGTGACCTTCATCAACTAGCACGTCCGTCAAATAGACCTCGGCACCTTCAGCGCGAAATAATTTACCTTCGGCCGCTCCTTGACCTCGCGCGCCACCGGTAATCAGTGCTACTTTGCCATCTAGTCGTCCCATCGTTTAGGTTCCTCGTTGTCAATAAACTTTTGAAGACAGACAATAAGCCACAGGACACAAAGAGAGGTCAAGGCGGTGAACTATTAGGTATCAAGCCCACGGCGTTCAGAACTGCTGTTCAATCATTCTTAAGTCACCCAATTGCCCGACTCGTTAGTACGATAACCGAGACTCGTGTACGCTGCATCCACGAGGGATTGACCGCGCTGATTCAAAAGAATGCCTGCCCCCATCTGATTCATAGAATATCCAAGTGACAACCTAGCTTCAGGGTCAGCAAACCCGACACTGCCTCCAGCGCCAGCATGGCCGAATGCTTCTCGCCCAAGAATCATCGTTTCCATACCCCCAGTTGAACGATGCCGATTATCCATAGAGCGCATAAAACCCAGACCAAAACGCGACGGCATGAGTAAAGTTGCATCTTCTAGCGTTGCGGCGGAGACACCACTCATTCTCAGAATCTGATCTTCGTTAACAATGCGTACACCGTTGTGCTTACCGCCATTAGCAAGCGGCGCATACATACCAGCCATGGCCCGTGCATTAGTGATACCGCCTCCGCCGCCTAGCTCCGCAACCCAGGACGCAGTCGCATCTGTTTTGTGTTTACCCGAGTTCATAAAAGCCAAATACTGCAGCGAATTTCGGTCGCGTAATAGCGCCTGAGTAAAGGGTGGGAGTTCTTGACCTTTTTCTGGCCGCCATCGCAGCATTCTTGACACTCTCGAATGCTGCGCTTCCGGCAGACCGATGGCAAAATCGAGCCCAAGCGGCTCAGCGATATTTTCTCGAAAATAGGTCCCAAGGCTTTTACCACTGACCCGACGGACTAGCTCACCCACCGTCCAGCCAAAGGTCATCATGTGATAACCATTACGCGAGCCAGGTTTCCAAAATGGGGCTTCGGCGCCTAGTCTTTCAACCATATAGTCCCAGTCGCAATAAGCACCTGCTTTAATGGGTTCTCGCAAGGCAGGTACACCAACGCTGTGGTTCAGCATCATCTCCACCGTCGCGTCCTCTTTGCCGTTGGTGGCAAACTCTGGCCAGTATTGCCCTACCCTCTCATGTATATCCAGTAATCCTTGATCAATCAGATGATGCGCGCACAACGCAGTCGCACCTTTCGTACAAGAGAACACAACCGAAACGGTATCTTCATTCCAATCTGCCGCATCTGATCCAGCTTTTAATCCACCCCAGAGATCGACGACAGTTTCACCTTCTAACGTCATGCAGAAAGAGGCGCCCACCTCTTCGCCTTCGAAGTTTTTAATAAATTGTTCCGCAACACTATTAAACTCAGGCTGGCAAAACCCCTCTATTCGACTGTTGGATAACTGTTTGCTTACTCTCATTAGCGACTCTTAGCTGGATAAATTTTGAGTATGGCGCTTCCCTTGCATCTATTCAATTGCGAGTCAGCCAATCTTCCGCTAGCAATCACGACGCCGCATCATCAATAAAAATTTCCTCGATGGCGAGGTCAAAAAGTCGGGCAGCCTTAAACGCAAGTGGCAAACTGGGATCAAATTTTCCCTTCTCAATCGCATTGACAGTTTGCCGAGAGACATCCAGTTCGAATGCCAGTTGAGCTTGCGTCCAATCACGTTCTGCCCGTAAAACCTTGAGTCGATTTTTCACTTATATCTCCACTTGCCTATCAAGATAGAGACGGCGAAAGAGAAGACCATGAGATAAAATAAGTGAGAAATTTCGGGCTGATATGGGATCAGCTTTACATCTTCCAACAGCTCATAACAGGAACCGCAGACAAGCGTAACACCCAGTGTTAACCCAGCAGCGTCGAGGAATATTTTTCTCTCAAGTTCATCCAACCCGCTGATATAACGGACCAACGCCATCACCATGTTGAAACCTACAGTCAAATTAAGCAGCACCGCACCTAATGTAGGCAACGTCGAATAGTCCCACACATACTTTGGTCCGAATGCCAGCAGCGCGGTAACTCCTAGCCATGCAATTGACCATCCCAAGAGATTTGCCGCTTTCCTATTATTCTCTACTTGCCAGCTATCATCTGTTAATTCACCCATCATTGTTTCCTGCTCGTTATGTAAAGTGAGCTTTACTTTGCCGAAACAAAACAAAAAGTCAAGTTCGCTTGTCATTATGAATGCTTTATTTGACTTCACAAACCATTTGGTGGCTGGAACCAAATATGCCCTATGATAAAGCATTAGCCGAAGCCATCGAGAAGCCAAAACTCACAGGAGCAGGGAAAACCGGCACCAGTGGAAAACACTGATGCACAGTAACAAAGGCGGGAACCACCGATGGTGTTATGCTTTGCCGAGGAAGTGCCAGACGCGTTAGCATGAGGTCTTACGCTCTTCCTGAACCTAACACCGACAGCATCCCACGCCCTCGCGGTGACATCTAAGATAAGACGGAGTTTCAATATGTGTACCGATCATGATGTAGATAACAACACGGAAACCGATGATCCTCGATCAGGCTACAAGCTGGTATCTGGTTGGCCAAAATACCCCGCAGACATGCATTTTGAAATGGGGTCCGGCATTGCTGTTGATGAAGCTGGCATTATTTACGCATTCACACGCGATATCGAGCATTGGGCAACCCACCCGCTGGCGATGGCCGACAAAATGGGGAAAAGCAGCATATCCATGTTCAATCGCGAAGGCGAGTATCTGGGAATATGGGGACCTTCTGGGGAGCGCGGTTTTGCGCTTGGCGGCCACACGCTATACATTGAAAAGGACGGCATGTTCTGGACGACTGATCGCGACGGACACACCGTAAAAAAGTACACCCCGGATGGAGAATTGTTGCTCACCCTTGGCACTTTCGGTGAATGGGGCTGCGACGAATCGCACTTTAATGGGCCAACCGCTGTTATTGTGCAGATGGACGGCAACATCGTTGTTGCTGATGGATACTGGAATTCACGTTTAGTCTGGTTCACGCCGGAGGGCGAATACATCAAATCCGTTGGCGAGTGGGGACGCGGGCAGACGCAATTCAATACTCCGCATGCGCTCACGCAAGACTCCAAAGGTCGACTGCTTGTCGCTGATTTATGCGGCGGTAACTTCCATGACTATATGACTGTGCCAGGACAAATAGAAACCCACCGGACAAAGCCAGACAAAGACTGCGTTCACAGAATTCAGCGGCTTGACGCCTCCGGTGCGTACATCGATGAGTGGACACACATCATGCCGCTTAGCCTCGCGACCTACGGAAACGAAATTTATGCCAGCGACAAGATGAGCAATCTTGCAATCCTCGACGAAGATACCGGCCAAGTGAAATCACGGGTAGAAAGTATCGCAATCTACATTCACCAACTGGCGATGGACGCTCAGGGCGATCTGTATACTGCCTCGGTATATCCCGAACATGCCGGCGAAAAGCGCGGTTCTGCAGGACCTTCTTACAGACGATGGACCCGCACTGAGCTCGTCTAGAATTTTAATCAAAGGAGAAAATAATGATCATCGTTGTAGCTGCACTCGAGTTCGAAAATCAGGCCGATCGTGACCACGCGGTTGACGTTACCAAAGACGTACAGATGGCCACCAGGGTAGAAGAAGCTGGTTGTCGAGACTATTGTTTTGCCCCAGATCCGTCGGTCCCTAACCGCATACAGGTTTACGAGCTATGGGAAGACAGCGACTCACTCACCGCCCATTTCAAACACCCAAACTATTTGAAAATGGTTGAGCTTCTCATGGGCGCAAAGGTCGTTGAGAGCATCAATCAGGCCTATCTCGTCGAACGGGGAGAACCCGTCTATGGGCCTAACGGTGAAATGAAAACATCATTTTTCGCGGACTAGACGAGGTCGCTAACGTGTCTACACTCTTCACTAATACAAAATTATTTACTGCCGAGTCAGAACAGGTTATTCACCGCGGCGCGCTTCTCATCGAAGACGGGACAGTACGTTTTGCAGACGATGCCGAAAAACTGCAAGAGAAACCAGCCCATGTGATTGACCTTGAGGGCAAATTTCTAATGCCGGGTATGACTGAGACTCACGCACACCTTTCATTCGACGATTCGAGCCCGTTCTCTATTGGCGAATCAACGACAGAGCAAGCCACAATTACCGCCGTTGGCAACGCACGTATAATGTTAGAGGCTGGATTTACGTCGGCTGTTAGCTTTGGGTCGACGCACGCTATCGATGTCGCACTGAGAGACGCGATCAATGCTGGCAAGATTGTTGGGCCAAGATTGATGGCGGCCGGCCGTGACCTCGGCGCCACCGCTAGCAATGTCGATTTCGATGGTGGTCTCTCGCAGATTGCCGATGGCCCCTGGGCGGTGCGCAAGGCTGTGCGGGAACAAAGACGACTGGGTGTTGATGTTGTTAAAATATTTATTGACGGCGAAGCGATTAATCCTACCAACCCGCCCGGGGAGCTGTCTTTCACGGACGAGGAGGTGATTGCCGCAGTCGATGAGGCTCACAGAAGAAATCTTAAAGTGGCTTGTCACGCGCGCAGCGCAGCGGCCGTCAAACAAGCAGTCAACGCGGGTGTCGACTTCATTGGCCACGCAAACTATCTGGACGACGAGACCGTTGCACTTCTCGCGCAACAGCGGGACAGGATATTTATTGGCCCGGCGATTGCCTGGGAAGTTCAATACCTAGCGCAATGTGAAAGTCTTGGTCTTAGTCGCAAAACGGTACAAGCACAGGGTTACGAGGCAGAAATCGAAGCCACTATCGCTACGGTAAAGAAACTCAGGACTGCTGGCATCAGATTGGTTGTTGGAGGAGACTATGGTATCAGCATCGCGCCCCATGGCACTTACGCTAAAGATCTAGAATATTTTGTAGACCTATTCTCTATGTCGCCTGCGGAGGCAATCATTTGCGCCACAAAAAACGGCGGTCTCATGCTAGACCCAGCAGGCAGCATAGGCACACTAAAGGCAGGGTCCGTTGCTGACTTTATCGTCGTCGATGGTGATCCGTTACAGGACATTACCGTGTTGCAAAATCATAGCAAGCTTGAGGTCTATCAGGCTGGTAGTCTGGTCAGTAAAACATGATTAAGCGGTAAATTGACGGCATTCATATTGCACTCACGCCCCTCAATTGCGCGCAGGAAACACGGCCTCATATAACAACCAAACCCAGTCGTTTTGCAGCAACATATTCAGGCGCCTAACGATCACAAACCGCCTTGAATCATGGCTTTTCCTCCAAAATATTAGATAGAATCAAGTTGAAGCCAACTAAGGTGTAAAATGGCATGTCAGCTCAAACAAAACTTACAATCCCAACCAAGTTGGCTTTTGGTATTGGCGCAACAGGCGAGGCCGCGACTAATTGGATATTCAACGCGCTGACATTCTTCTTCTACAATCAGATACTGGGACTCTCAGGCACGCTTACCGCTGCCGCAGTAACAATAGGCATCATCTCTGACGCCATCACTGATCCACTCATCGGATCAATCTCAGATCGCTGGCGGTCTAGGTTCGGGCGCCGCCACCCGTTCATGTTTGCTGCGCCACTACCACTAATCGTTACCATTTATTTCATATTTAATCCACCGGCTGACATCGCTGGCCTACACCTGTTCGCGTGGTTTGCATTTTTCACCGTCCTCATGCGGATCTGCTCTACTCTTTTTGCTGTACCTCACCTGGCGATGGGCGCTGAGCTTTCAGACGACTATATCGAACGTACTCGTGTCATGAGCTACAACAATGTGTTCACCTATATCGGCGTTATTATCATGCACATTGTGGTCTGGTTTCTGATCTTTCCTAGCTTTGACAATGGCCGTATGACTCAAATGGCGTACCACCCTGTCGTCATATTTTGCACAAGTCTTATTGTTGTCTGCATGTTGGGGTCGGCTTATGCCACGCGCGCGCAAATTCCAAGGATGAAAAAGATACCCGCTGACTTACCCCCTTTTGGTACTGGTCAGCTAATCAAGGAAATGTATTCCGCGATGCGAAATAGAAATTACTTATTTTTGTTGTTGGGCCTGTTTTTCCTGTCCATCACCATTGGTACCCATGAAACCCTCGGGCTATACATGTCAACATTCTATTGGGAGTTCACTGACCAGCAAATTGGTTGGCTGATTCTTGGCAACGTGTTTGGTTATGCCATTGGGTTTACTGTGACTGCTCGGGTTCATCAACTTATTGAAAAACGCTGGGCGATCGTGTGGTCTGCCGCCGGCCTTAGCGTCGCCTGGTCAAGCGCAGACACTCTCAGGCTTTTTGATCTCGCGCCCGAAAACACAACATGGACACTTGTTAGCTTCGTCGTATTTTTCGGCACCATTGCTTCTGCTTGCGGATCAATCCTTAACATTAGCGTCATGTCAGCACTCGCGGACATAGCAGACGATCATGAGGTCAACACCGGCCGTCGACAGGAAGGCATTTTTTACTCTGCACGCACTTTCTTTGCCAAAGTTACCAACGGCATCGGTCACGTTGTCGCCGGCGTCGCACTAGACATCATAGACTTTCCGCAGGGGATAGAAGCTAGCCAGATTCACCCAGACAAAATCTATGCACTTGGCGTGCTCGATGGTCCATTTGCGATGATTTGGGGTCTCATCGCCGCTTGTATCTATGCAGGGTATCGAATTGATCGCGCTTATCACGCAACTATTCGGCAGCAGCTACAGGCACGCGAGACAAAACTGTCACATTAGATACCACGATGAAGAAATACCGCACTCGTCGCTTTCTAAATGGATGTTTTTTATTTACCGGCAGGAAACGCACTACCGCCCTCAAAATAACCTTCAGGGATCAGCAACCCGCGTACCAACAGCGAATAAGGGTCCCCTGCAGTCGTCAGATGTGCGGCAATCTCAAGCAGCGTGTCGCCTAGTGCTGTACCACCGAAGATCCAGGCATTGAATGCATCGTGATTGGGCGCGCCAGGACCTGGCTGAGCGGCAACAGCTTCGTGATAAAACGTTTTCAAGTCATCTGCAAGGTGACGTATAAGCAACGGCATATCAAAACGCCAATCGATGTCCACCTTGGGAGACAGGGTTAGATCACCGCTCTCAGCGACGATTGCCAAAGCGCGGGCAACGCTTTCGATCTGGTCGGGTGCGGCTCCGGTTACACCGAACAGCGTTCGACCACGAGCAGTACGGGTTTCGGCTGACCATGGAGCAAGACGGCTGACCTCTGCAACCAATTGGCCCGTAATAGTGTCATCGTTTTTGGCAGGGAAGCTCACTGGGCAAACCCATGCTTCTGCCTCTTCTTGAAAAGGGGCTTCTTTTTGGTAATTTTCGATTGTCGGTTCAGTTGCCGTTTCTAACATTTCGAGCGCCGCACGCAGCACGTCCTTCTGAAATTCAGCATCACCCGCTAGACCGAGGGGGCGGCCTAATGCAAAAGGTACCCACAGTGCCCTGGGCGGTCGCACCGCTTCGCTTTGTTCACGAATAAGGCTTATCGAGGCAGTGGCGACGCCGGCACGTTCAATATAGTTTGCGAGGGCGCCCACGGCACCCGTACAAATGGGTCAGACAGGCACCATCAATGCAACGTCAACCTCATCGGCGGCCAATAACCTTCCGACTTCTTCGCCGGTCGCTGCCAGCGCCTCATGGTTAGGCTGTGCACCCATAAAAGAATAGTGCCAGTTTGAAACTCTGCCGATTTCTCCATCAGCCGCCATTTCACGCAATCGATCGAGGGGAAACCAAATGTTCGGGTCCTGTTGGAATGCACTGCGATCAAAATTGGTACTCACATGAGAAACAACTACATCAGCAAAGTCGATATTGCCGGGCAGCAAACGATAATCAATCGCGCCGATTTTGAACGGATCATCTGTTCTGCGATGAAGCCCGGCTGTTGAGACGATTGCGATTTTTGATTCAGAAAGCGGCTTAGGTGTAATCCAATTTGCTGGTGCAACCGGTCGCATCGCAGACGCACGCTGTCGCATGTGTTCGGCTTCTACATCATGTAAGTCTGACAAGCGAACCATTGACGTTTACCTCTAAATGTTTAATTGCATCGTTGGCGATTACGCATCACCATTTGATTCGAAATCCACCGTTAATCACGAACCCATCAAGCGGCGCATATACATCTCTGAACTGGGGATTCTTAAGCGTGCCGCTATTAATGTCCTCAAATTTAGTTTGACGCGTATCTGTGAAATTTTCAAAGTTGAGAAAAGCAGTCACATTTTGCCCTATTTTCTTCTCAGTCATCACGCCGTAGATCCAATAGCTCTCGCCGTCCGCATCCCCTGTTCTACGTTGTGAACTAAAATAGTAAGCTTCAAGCCCTACACGGAAGTTGTCTTCTTGCTCCCATACCAGCACATTATTAACTCGATGTTGCGAGACTAACGCAAGATCTTGGTCGCCAGTATTTGTTTCTTCTGAGGCATCAACAAAGGTGTAACCAAGGAAATAACGTATCTCGCCAAAAGCAAAAATCAGGTTAACCTCAGCACCACTAGCTTTTGTCGCGCCGCTTTGTTGCGTAAATAAAAACTGACCGGAATCTTGTTCGGTGACGCTTAAGGCGTTATCGATTTCCGTAAAAAATAGCAGCAAATTGCTAGTGAGCGACCAGCTTTCAGCAAATTCAACCCGGTAATTGATGTCAAAATTGAGTCCTTGTGACTCTTCAGCAATGTATCGGTCGGGGTCAATTGGGATAATGTCTTGGTACTGGCGCTCGTCGGCTTCAGGTACAAAGAGGTTAGGCGTTTTGTAACCATAGCCGCCACCGATTCTCAAGGTGATATCAGGCGCTGGCAGAAACAATAGAGAAACACGCGGCAGCCAGAAGTTGCCATACTCAGAATGTCTGTCGACTCGCAGGCCTGTCTCAACCACAAACAAAGACGATAAATCGCGAGTGTATTGCGCAAACACACCCTGTGTGCGCTCAGAATAGGTATGATCATAACTAGGTATCTGTTGCGCATGATTAAACGCCTCTGTGATGACGTTAGCACCGACCACCCATGACACCTGGTGAGATTTTCCGGCGAGTGCTAGCTCATTAAAGGAGGAACGCTGCTCACCAGAAAAAAGATAGCCTTGCGTCGCCAACTGCCGATCAAACCAGCTGCTAGCACTTTTAAAGTCAAGATCGATATTATTGTCAAAAACATGCGAGAAGCCTACCCGGGCGTAGACCCGCTCACTATCGTTTGCCTCAAAGTAGTCGTCGGATGAAGCACCGTTGATGTAATCGATACTACCGCCCAAACGATCCTCCGTAATGAAACCCAAACCAAGGTCGAGCTTTGTCTTGTCTGAAATGGAATAGAACCATCTGGGGGTAAAGGTGAACCGCTCAAACTCTGGAATCGCACTGATGCCGTTGTCTGAAGGCTCATAAGCCGAGCCTTGATTATAGCTCGCAAAAAGCGTGACTCCCTGTGTGTCGTGATTAGAGGAATGAAACGCTGAGACATCAACACCGTGAGCTGAGGTCGCATTTAACATCAATGCGGTTTCAGGCGATTCTTCTGGTGTTTTTGATACAAGATTGATAAGACCTGCAATCGCACCCCCACCATAGAGCGTGGACGACGCTCCCTTGACGACTTCAACTTGTTTCAAGTCCAGCGGCGCAATCTGCAGTAGACTTAAAGTGCCGGAGAAACCCGCATAGACAGGTAGGCCGTCACGAAGTAGTTGGGTATATCTGCCATCTAACCCCTGAATTCTGACGCTCGAGTTAAAACTTGTCGCTGATGTTTGTTGCACCTGAATTCCTGTGCTCTCATTTAACATCATGCGAATATCGCCGGGTTTCATATTGGCTTTTTCTCGCAATTCCTCCGCGCCCAAAATCTGCACGCGCAACGGCGTGTCATCAAGGGTGCGATGATTACGTGCGGATATTACGACAACTTCTTCCATCTCGTCACCGTGTGCCAGGACAGCTGGGGCTTTTGAAAGTGTTACTAACAGCAAGATCATGAACAAGGAGTATTCACTCGTGTATTTCCAGACTTTGCTCATATAGCACGTTTACCCAGCCAACGGCTGTTTTCTGTTTTTCACTTAGAAGACGCTAAATTAAAACCAAGTATGTTCAGAATCACTAGCAGAGCCTGTCTATGAGCTTAGCTAAATTGAAACAAGCTTTCGTTCTTTTGGCGTAAATTACTTGCGCATGTTCAAGCAATATCGAAAGCAACCTTTATTGCGCCATCCGCCCGATTTGCAGCTGTCGTAAATGCCTCTTCAACGCCGTCCAGAGGGTATCGATGTGTCACCAAGGCTTTCGCTGCCGCTTCGTCATGCAGCAAAATCAAGGCGGCTTCATCAAAACTTCGCTTCGGTCGATCAAACCGATAACCCATAGAGGGAATTAGTTCGAGTTCTTTGCTACAAAATGGCATTTCAACCGTGATACCGTCCCAAGAGGCGCCCAGCAGACCTACCCGACCCATTGGCTTTGCATATTGTGTTGCCTGTCTTAACGACTGCGTTGTGCCTACAGCATCAATAACCACATCGTATTCACCCCGAGGCTCTAAACCAGCGCCGAGCGCTTCAGCAGCAACTTTTTGATGCTCATGTCGCGCAGCAATATCGTATCTTATTTGCCTTGACCGCAGTGCCGCACCGGCTGCAAGACCTATGGGTCCAGCACCCACAATAAGCACCCGGTCATTATCCCTCACTCTTGCTCGATCTAAGCCATGTACCGCTACTGCCATGGGCTCGACTAAACAAGCAACACTAATATCAAGCCCCGTAGGCAACTCCACAAGGCATCTGGCAGGCACATTCACATATTCCGCCATACCGCCATCACCGCGAACACCCATCAGATAAAGACCAGCATCGCAATGTAGGCGATGACCACTATCGCAGTTAAAGCATTGACCACAGCCGGCAATTGGTTCTACAGCCACAGCTTTTCCATCCGGAGTTACACCGGCGAACTCATGGCCGATAATATGATTCCCCAATGCGCCTTGTGCCATCAGATGAATATCTGAACCGCAGATAGAAGATGATACAACTCTGATCCTCACCCCATCACCATTCGGCTCGGGTGCGTCTACCAAAACAGGCTTTCTATCAATGACCTTAATCGCTTTCATAGGCTGCTCAGCGAAGTTAAAAAACGTTGCGTTCTAGTAAAAACGGCATCCGCCCGGTCCTGAAGTTCAGGGTACTGTTCACACAGGGCCCTGGATCTAATCTCTAGACTCAAGGGCATACTAGGTCCGACAATTTCGAGTAGCGCTTCTAAAGGTAACGCCCCTTCACCCGGTATAGACCTTAAATGGACAGCATCTTCCAATATTCCTGCATAAGTTGGATCCGCAAGTGTGGCTGTCGCATCACACATTTGCACATAGGGAATCAATTGTCCCGGTGTAGATTCGCTAGAGATAAGTTTAGCGACGTCTTCTACACTCGAGCCGGTTCTCTGCAGGTGCAAGGCATCGATTAGGATGGCACCCCTGGGGTCTGACACGTCGGTCACAACCTCCGCCGCTTTCTGCAATGAATCAATTTCTGTAATGGCCAAAAACTCCAACACGACGCGAATATCACTACCAGCGGCCTGTTCGCAGAAGTATTTAAAGCGCTTTTTAGTATCGCCAATATCAGGTTCAGATGAAACACATAGGATGTTTTTCGCATTGATAGCCTTTGCAATATCCATCACTCGATTGTGTTTATCCAATGGTTCGTCAGGGCGAAACCACACAACTTCAATATCCAGTGCTGTGATACCGGTTCTCGTAAGCGCTTGTTTTACCATTACCGTTCGCTCATCTGTCCAGGTTTCCAAATCGCACCAGATACCTACTGCATTGAAACCAGCGTTAGCTGCAGCATAGACCACTTGTTCGGGCGGAAAGTCCTGCACCACGCCGGCCGCAAGAGCAACGAGACGTGGTTGACTTGATTCAGGGTTCATGTGTTCCCTCCTGCGACTTAAATTTGAATTAGATCATACTGTTTTTCGCCAGCATACCAGCTCCAGCTCTCGGTCATACCATTATGTAGCGGCGATAGAGGATGATAAAAACAGTGCGATTCAGGCCTAGGGGTAATAGTTGAATTTTTTAACCTTGCTCATCATAATCACATCTAATCAAAAACAACTCATGCACACGGCTTAAAAAATGTGAACATTTTGTCTTTTTTGATTTTTATTCCACTTCAAATCCTGATGATACCTTTCGCCATCATCGGTGTCCTGTTGACTGCTTACAAGCAGGTTATCGTTAGCAAGCAGCTTGAGACCTCTCAAACTGCAATAGAAATTTTAAATGGCCGCTGGACAATGCATATTTTCAGCATGCGGGAAGATATTGCTGCTGCTAAGCTTGCTAGCATACTGCCGAACACTTCCACGCAAGGCTTGTGGCTTGTTCTCTTCCCACTCTGGTTGAAATATAAAATTAGCGGTCGCTATTTTGCATATCCTGTTCTTCCTGTAGCGGGAACAGAGAGCATTGCTGAATTGATCAGCGCAAGAACGACTTACTTCGACCAAAGAATCAAACGGGCAGCCAAAAGCACCGAACAGTTTGTCGTCATGGGCGCGGGCTTTGACACGCGCGCCTATGACCCAGCACTTTCCGCACTAACTTTTTTTGAGCTCGATCATCCGAGAACGCAAGGGATGAAAAAATCGTGGCTCACCAAAGCTGGGATTGCTTCTGATCATGTCAAATTTGTTGCCTTAGACTTTTCACAAGATGATCTGTTAAGCAAATTACTAGCAGCAGGATTTGATAAAAATACGGCCTCTATCTTTTTATGGGAAGGTGTCACACTTTATCTTTCAGAGTCGGATGTGCGAAAAATGCTGCAGACCTTCAGACAATACGCGCCCCCTGGAAGCGTTTTGCTGGTTGACTTTTATGCAAAACGATTAATTAACATGATGAACAACAAGGCGGCCGCAAAAACACTAGACCTAACAAACGAAGGACTGACATTTGGCCTACCACTGGAAGCCGATGAATCAGTAGTATTTGACGAATTTATAGGAAGTCAGGGCTTAATCGTCGGCACAACTCATTACCTTGGAAGCGAGACTAAGCAGGGCTGTTATGCCGTGGTCAGTGAAATCAGACTAGCGGCATAGATTAACACCGCCTGCGCGTGAAAAGTTTCCTGCGAGCAAATATGCAGTAGACTTGTCCGAACACATGAGCCACAGGAAACCTACATGTCTACAAAGGCACCCGTCTCGCTCGGCGATATTATTGCTGGGATTATTTTCATACTCATCGGGCTAGCGGTATTTGTCATTCGACTTAACCATCCTGGTCCTTATGCCATGCCTCACGGAGCCGCATTTTATAGTGCGCTTATTTTATTGCCTATTGGTGGCCTAATCATCTGGACTGGCACGGGCGGGTTCGTTCGCCGAATGGCCGTGATCGTTGCAGTTATCGCAACGCTGCCCTGCATCTACTCGATCGGCGGGGAATCACAGGAAGTCATCTCCCTCTATGCAACAGATGTTGAAAATCAACCCGTTGACCTTAGACTCTGGATCGTTGATCGAGAGGACGGCGCCTGGGTTGGCATGGGTCGTGAGAAAGCTTTCAATCATCAACTCGATGGCGCGAGATTAGATATGTTGCGTGCAGGAAGGCGCGTCTGCGTTACGCCCAACTTAAATCAAGACCAAAATACGACACGAGTCATTCACGCAATGAAGGTCGAGAAATACGCGACGGCGAGAATTGGCGGCGCACTTGGGTTTTACCCATTAGAGGCGACACCTTCAACCGTCGTCCTGCGACTAGACCCGTGCTAGGCGAAACTGAGCCTGACACCTGAAGCCTTGGCTGCCAATATATTCTGCTGACGCCTCCAAGCCCCTAGGGTATATTAGATCAAAACGAACCATATAGGGGGCCAGATGCCTTATATCGAAAACCGCTTAGTACACGATGCTGACAGCCATTTAATGGAAATGTCCGATTGTCTTAACCCCTATTTCGAAAAAGACCTGCTCAGACGGTTTCTCGATCATCCGAACCTGGGCGTGCGAGTAGGTAATCGATTAGCTATAGAAGATGCTCAAAAGCGCCAAGAGGATGAGGGATTCCGTGCTGATGCCGGCAAGAACATTATGTTGCGTAAAAACTATGATGCGCAAGGGGCCTTCCTTAAGGAAGACCGCCCGGCTGCCGTTGACCACATTGGCGCCGCCAGCCAGCTGGTTTTTACGACATTTTGTTTAGGTAATTTTGGTTTTGATCAAGAAGGAGACGCAGCGCTATGTTACGGCGCCGCAACAGCCCACAACCGCATGAT
>CAXRCG010000272.1:0-12519 GCA_964228885.1 Pseudomonadales bacterium
GTACTCTTCACATTGAACGATCTTACTGATTTTCGTATCTTGGAATTCTAGTGAGACGACAAAAGCTTGGTCGATCGGCTTTGACACTCTCTCGAATTGCATGTCAATACACTCGTACACACCACAACTTTGTAAGGATAATACAGACATCAGTAAGAGTTTTTTCATTGTTCTGGTCTACATTGCCTTAGTCTTGATGGTCACGGGAAGGGTCGTGCTGCAGGGGTTAAATTCTCTCATGTAACGTGAATTTTACAATTTTGATGATTTGACTGAAGGCAATGACATCTTTCTCAGAACCATCCATTTCATATCCTGACAATCTTGCAACACTCTTAATTGAATGAGGATGTACCTTTAGATATCTTAACAAAACTTCGGTCGCTTCATCAGCCGAAAGCACGCTTGCGGAGGCCTCAAATTCTGTATTTCTGAGAGTGACAAACACTGCGTTGTTAACCGAGATGTTCTTGAACCACTGGGATTGCGTACCAAACCCTGATGCCGAATATAACACTCCATTTGTCTTATCTTGATCGATCACCTCGATGACGGTCTCTTTTAATTGTCCCGACTTTCGACCCCAATGTTTTAAATGAATAAATCTTTCACCAAATAAAAATCCCAGCTTCAAATGATAGAAGTAGAGTGGTGCCCTGAACAATATAAGTTTTAGACCCTTAGGCGGTGCTGGTTCACCGATTTTTTTTAGCATATTGGACTCAGATACTTTTTACGGTTTAACGCCGCAACTGAAGGCGCCTGCAAGTTCGTTCAGCGGCGAAGCTGATTCTACGTTGAGCGGTCTAGTTCTGCGGTTTGGTAATCTACTTCAGCTATTTGTTAAACAGAGCCCTTCGCATGTAGCACCGCCAGCAGAAGTAATATAGTAGAAACGATTGTCGATATCGACCGTACGTTATTCCATCGGGTCCACTTGGTTAAATAAACCTGCCACATTTTTGCGCCTTCCTCGCTCTCAGGATCGACTGCAGCGAGGCGATTGTTTAACGGCACATTGAACGCTATGGTCACGGCAATGCTGCCTAGCGCGTAAATTGCACCTCCGGCTGCGACATACGCTAGGGTGTCTTTGCTGAGATGTTCCCATCCCAAGCCAAAAGCGAGAGCGCAAGCAACACTCGTACCTAGAAATACAATAAGGAAAGCGGGTCTGACGATCACCTCGTTAATGGACTGCATTGCCGAAATTGCTCTAGTCGGTGGTAACCTCGAAAGTGCTCTCATCACAAAGTTAGAGAAAGCGCAGAAAAGTCCTGCCATCATTCCGCTGCCTAGCGCCGCAGATATCAGGATTGACAGGGCTAGTGTCGCCACTAATTGACTATTCATTACTTGATGACCCGCAATTGATTGCCTAACACGCAGTTTAGCGGCGTATTGGCAAGGAGGGTGTTTGCCAAAAATAATCCGGCCTTATGAGACATGGTTCAGCACAGTCAAGGTAAAACAAAAACACTGAGGCAGCAAATTCCATGCCAGCGGGTTAGAGGCGACTAAAAATGTTCGAACATGTGTTATCGACAAGTTTGCATTCGCAGAAGTGTCAATTTTATCGACGGTTAATTACTTCTGCGCGGGTTCACCTTTTGGCCTCCAATAGCTCCCTCAATTGAACAGGAAGAAGTAATCGTGACTTTTGCGTGATTGATTGCTCATACTTTTGCCAAAGAATGCCGAGATATACAACACCGAAGCCAATCGCTGTTAGTGTCATTGGAAATAACCAGCTATCACTGAAAACATCAAAAGCCAGATAGCCAAGATAGCCACAACTGCCGAGCGCACCAAAAACGACGAAGACTCTACGAATTAACAACGCCCCAATGCCGATCATCAGAAGGTTAATGCAGAAATAGATAAATTTTGATAGCTCATCATCTGAGCTCTGGGAAGATAGCCCGCCCCAGAACGTAATAACGCCGAAGATATAAAGCCAGAATGCATAATCAGCATTATGACGGGATCTCATATCAACCCAAAAAGCGAGACCGATCATAAGCAGCCCGGAATATAATGAGACTAACTTTCTTAACTCCCACGTAATATCGCCACCGGCTATTACTTCAGTAATATCCATCGTCATATACCAAAGCGTGACAGCAATTGGCATTACCAGAAAAGGATATTTATACCGCCAAGCAATGATCACGCCAACGGCTAACGTGGCAAGTTCCATGTTCAACCAATACCAATTGATGTTCCGGTGATAATCTCTATACGCGCGTGCTTCGGGCAATACCCCCAACCACTGCTGAAGGCCATATATTGCTAGCGGCGTTAAACAGACGACAAATGTTGCGCAAATCCCGGCGGGAATGACCAATTGCTTATGTGATAAAACATTGGCGATTTTTAATCCAATCCCAGCATACGTAACTGAAATGACAAATATTCCAGCACCTCCAAAGGATTCCCAGCCCAAAGTCATGAAGAGGGTCATCGCCCCAATTGCGATAAGGCCACCTAGATAATAAAGCACATGAGTAAATGTAAATCTCGGAATATCATCTGACCGAGCGACCAGAAACGCATATAGGGGTTCTACTTGTTGAATGGATATTAAATTCGCCTCTGCAGCTTCGTTTAGATTTTTCTTTGTTACATCCATGATCTATCTCTCAGATATATTTTACCCGTTAACCTGTCAAGCGGCCGATAACAGGTAGCAAGCCCTTGCAAATGAACGGTAAAGCCTTTTCATTGGGTGACCAGTCAGCTCCTATCGAATAACACGGCTGTGGTGAACCACAGCATTTCTAGGTACTCCCCTAAAAGTTCCTGCCAGAAACCGTACAAAAGGCATTGCAGCGTTGGAACAGTGATTCACTTAATCGATAGGTTATCACGATGCTATTTGAGCTCAAATCTAAGGCACTACACGGTAGTAGCAACACGGTCCGCGCCTCAGCTGTAACCCACCGGACATGTCGCCCTAAGCCAAGAACAGCCTCACAGCGGCGTAGCGCTACAGTCCGCTTTGAGGCAACTTTTTATATCAGTTATTGAATGTTAGTATCATGAGAATTTTCTAGGGAACTCAGGTTATTGACAACTAGCTTACGTAACAGATTAATGATTTCGGCTTCCTGACCATCGTGAACTATTACTAAACGACCTCTAAAGCTATCAAATAGTGAAAGGGAAATTTTGGAGCGGAGATATTTTAGCCAAAATATCCCCGCGACTATCATCCAGAACATCGCTACTCCTAGCGCCGCCAACAATTTGTCTACACTATCGGCTGTTAATGACGCCTTCCCGATAGCGAATATCGCCAGCAAAATAAAAGGAAAAGATCCAAACTTAAATATTGGATTTTTGGATGTAGATCTTATTTCGTTGTCCACATCTATCTCATTATATTTTACTTCGAAGGCCACCGAGTCTTCGGTATTGGAGTGTTCATATGAAAGTACTTCGTCACCAAAAGAATAACTGGTCTGATGTCCTCGATATTTTTGACTAAATTTTGTCAATCTCTTTCCCCAAAAATAGAACGCACTGATCGCACGCTTGGCGATGCGTTGTTTTGCCAGAAGCAAAGTTGATACAAACGTGTTGTTAGAAACTATGGTGAGCAATGCTGTGCACGCGAACTAAAAGCATCTTTACTTTTGAGCACGGCAAAGTTTGAACGTCCAACCACTGGAAAAATGCGCTCAGCGGTTGGGTCTTACCAGCTTGCTATCTAGCTTACATTCTATAACATTGCGGAGAATCTCGTTAGTGAGCAGTGAGCTTTCGAATGGGTTGGCGAGAAGTAATTCGTCTAGAAGCTAATCGTCTTCATATATTTGCTTGGGCAAGATTGTTGAATTTTGCATCTTGAAACTCTAGGGCGTCAACAAACGCACAGTCGATGGGCGCTGTTTCCGTCGTCAAGTTTATGCGCCTACACTCGTATACACGACTATCTTGCAGGGCGTCTACTTAAATGAGTTCCAGTTTCTGCCTGGCTCTATTTGCAGTGAGTCGTCTTATTATTAGATGAAAAATAGCGAGATAAAGTAATGTCGCTTGCGCATAATCGATGATTAGGCGTGCTTGTTAGAAGGATTGTAGGTCTTACTCGCGATAAAGGTTGAATATTGCTTCACCTATGTCTGCAATCGCCTTATCTCGCAGGGCTAATGGAGCGCCGGTCTGAGTTATATAAATGCTGATCATCAGTGGGGGGCGTTCATCTGACCACACCATGGCAGTAATTCCCCTTGAGCCGCTACCTCCTGCACCTGAACGGTCAGCGATAGACCAACTTTCAGGAAGTACAGAACGGAGTAAACTATCTGCAACTTTATTGTCAATCATCCATTGTTTTAACAGCGCTTTTGAATTTTCCGACAACACATTACCAAACAATAAAAGATGTAAACTTTTTACAATCGCGTTCGGCGTGGTTGTATCTCTTAGGTCGTCATTCAGCGCTTCATTTAAATCGGGCTCGATGCGATCTAATCGGGTTACGTCATCGCCAATAGAGCGCATAAACTGAGTTAACGCTTTTGGTCCGTTGATGCCAGTAAGCACGATATTTGCCGCAGTATTATCACTCATGGTCATTGCTGCTGCGCACGCCTGCATTAAAGAAATGCTTTCACCAACGAGTTGTTCAGTTATCGGCGACCAAGCGACAATAGCGTTTGTCGTTATCAGACTTGAAGTATCAAAGTATTGAAACCCGTGCTCGACATCAACAAGCAATTTTGCACATGCTAAAGTTTTAAAGGTGCTCATTAATGGAAAACGAGTATCTCCCCTAAAATGCCAATGTTGATTGCGGGTGACATCATAAACAGATACGCCAATACGAGCATCAAGTTGGTTTTCTATTGCCTTAATTTTTTTACTCAAAAGTTCAGCGTGCACAGGAGAGACTGCAAAAATATGAGTGATTAAAGCCAACGATAGTAGGCTGTGCTTACAAAGGAGGGTTGTAAAAGTAAATCTCATAAACTCATCATTTTCATTATTTAGATAAACTACACCCCGGTAAAGGGTGTCACGTTAAGCACAATAAATGAAACATCGAATTCAAAGCATCAGGACTGATCTGATGCGTGATTTCGCTAATAGCTCGTTTGTATCACTGTTCTACCAATGAGGTCTTGTTAGGCAACGATTTGGTACGTCGAAGCCGACTAAAACAGCCGGTTTAGATGCCCTATTATGCGTTACCGCCGTACACCTCTTTGATGCTGATACTTCCGTTCAAATAGACATCTCGTTTCGAAAATTGCCATCCGTGTTCCGTTCTCACAACTTTTGATAAATAGTAGCCTGCTTGAACCGGCCTCGGTTGTGGGTAATCAGGTAACAGCTGCCATGTAATTTGGGCATGTGTCTTAACGTGAGCGTTGTTTAAGTCAAGCGGAGAGATTATGGAGTTTGGCATGTAGTGTTTAGTCACCAATCCAATCCTGTCGAATCGATTGATTCGTCCTGCAATCGCTTTTCTAAACGCATTTTTTCCCGATAACGTCATTGTCGGGGCTTGTGCCCCGTTGACAAAAAATTGCATGATTGCTGAGTCTATGAATATTGACGTGAATTCATCGGCATCGGATGAATCCCAAGCGAAACTGTAACGGGTCACTAGATCGAGAATCTCGTTCCTATCTTCAGATGAAATCATCAATAAAATCCTTCAGATTTTTTGCACGCTAGTTGAATGTACCCATAACGCCGCGCTAGAGGGACGTTACCCTTGTCCAAAGTAAGCGACCTGGAAGCTAATGCCAACAATTATTTGCCAATTTGAATGACTTGTTATCCAGCATTCTCAGGTATTTTTATATTATCAAATCTGATTGTCTTGCCTGTGAAGCATGCCGCTAGGAAACTCTTATTGGTTGTTATCTGAGTTTAGTTTAACTAAACGAATTGCCGATACCCATTGCTCATGCCTTAGGGCTACTCGACGCTTCAAGTACCGTAGTGCTTTGCTATAAAGCTTGTAAAAACCCATATAGCTAAGCCCGCAGCCATCAACGGTATGGCTGTTTTAACGACTTTTGCGGCAATATTTTTGGCAATTTTTACGCTGCTTTTAATGATACTGGCGTGCTTTTTTCCTTGCGCTTCAGCTTCCGCAGGTTCGGGGTCATTAATATTTTGAGGTTTTTGTTTGTCTAGGTACATTGTGATACTGGCTATTACGACAACGCAAACACCTAAGAAAACAAACAACATTGAAATAAGGTTCATGCGACCGAGCCCACATGAGACCACAATAATGTTCGCAGAGGCGTTTTGGGGCACACTGATCTAACAAATGTAGGTGGCGCGTTGCTAGTTACGATAGGGATTTGAGTCGACCTCGTGGGCCTGCTAGCAGATTCAACCTCGGCACAGCTACGTAAGCGACGAAAGCCGGCGACTCTCGCAAAAACGACCCGAGTAACATGATCAATCATAAAGACTCCATGTGGAAAATTTACGCCACGAAGCACTGAGACGCTAAATTTGGAGCAGCAATAATCATACCGTTTGGGAGATGTCTCTAATTTTCAAAGAGATAGCGATGAAGGGGATTCTGTAATCAAGGAAGTTGTAAAGAAAGTCGACGAGAAAAGACAAAATTTGCTGATTTTATCGGTAAGCGCAGCGCGTCAATTGCACATAACAATGGAGCTGAGCACAAAACATGCCTGCTCCGTCATGCCATTACTATTCAGAGAGAACGTTATCAAAAAGACTTTGTAATAGAAGGGCTGTAAAAAAGTCAAAGAAATACACTCATATTTGCAAACGACCGACCTGGTCTCGAATGCGTTCATTTCGCTTCTGGATTACTTTTTCGAATGAGGATGGTTTATGCGAGATAAAAAATGAACAGCATTCAATCATCAACTAGAATGCAATCTGTGCCGAATAAAGCCTGAATACATTACTGGTAGCGTCTACTTAAAAACACCCAACCCGGCGTATTTCTTCTTACGAGTTTAGCAACTTGCTAACTCGATCACTGATAGAAGAATGACCTTCTAATGAGTCGGCGAAGTGCGCTGAAATTTGTCGCGCTTACACGGTTTTTTATGTCGATGCGACATTACGTCTCGGCTTTTGAATTGCGAAACATAGGCGTAACAACAGGCGATGTACCAAACTGAATTTCACCCATTTTTTCAAACCCATGGCGTTCATAAAGAGAGATATTACGTTTATTCGTGGATTCAAGGTACGAGGGTAGCCCTTCGTCGTCAATGCGTTTGAGGGCATGTTTCATGAGTTCTGCCCCAAATCCAGCGCCTTGCTGCGCAGGATCAACCGCAATTAAGGGCAGATACCAACAAGACTCATGTGGATGATAGTTGTCCATAGATTCAAAGACCCGAAAAGCGTCTTCGAAAACAGCTTTATCAGCGGTTGCTTCTAAAAACACCCCAAATTTATCCTCGTCAGAAGTATGGCCTGGCGGGAACCAAAGCGCGGCACCTTCGAAGTTTTCGGTGATATAAGCTGATCCAGTTTCTACTGAACCGCTTCCAAATGCATCAAAACCTGGAGTACATTTTAAATAGTCGCTCGCTCCAGGCCACAACCATCGAACAAAAGGGTCTGAGGAAAACCCGAGTAAGATCGTCCCTAAAAGTCTTTCCTTTTCGTGTTTTTCCGCCAACGGACTTTTGGGATATTCATTAAATACTCTCCTTAGTGTTTTGTGGTTTAACCGCTTGATGGTGGCTTGTTCCTTTCCAAACCTGAATACAGGCGCGATCCGAGTCACCGGAAGCCTCCTTCCAGAAGTAGGGTACCATCGCACTCCAGATACCATCGCCTTTTCGGCGGTGATAAATTGCTGCCGAAATATGCAAAAGGATTAGAAGGTAGCTCGTCTGTACAAAAAATTCGTGCGCCACGAGTGCAACAAGCATTTCTGTACCATCCTTGATGCCCGACCAATACATTCCACCAATGACCAAACCTGTGACTGCAATCATTGCTAGGCTTGCGTACATGCCTAGATGAACCGACTGTGCCATCAGCATTTTCATTCGTGGAGTGTCGCTTGGCAACACTGTAGGTCGGGTTAAGCGCATGTAAATGAATCGCGCAAACAATAGCGCGAGGAAAACACAGGCAAATATCATTTCGTTCTGAAGGAGAGAAGAGTCCTTTAGCTCCTCAAGTTCATCGATTTGTTTTGTTAGAGCGTATGCAAAAACACCGATAAAGCCCCAATGCAAAACTATGGCCATTGGACTGTGTGAGCCGATTGATTGCTGTTTTACCTTCGTTCGTTTTTCTGAGAGTGGGGTCACAGTTTGGCTCTAGACTGCGACGGCAATGTAGCTCTAGCGTGCCCCGCGGGCGAGATTGTAGGCGCAAAACACACCGTTAGATTCCTGTTCTCATAGATGTCTAATCAGAATTCTGAACGATGAAAGCGATAGATACAACAACGAATAAGGCGGATAAAAATCCCTCATACTTTCGATTTTTTATCAATGGTAACAATATTTGTAGTGTCCCTCGCATTCATAAGGTGGACTATCTCCGATGAACCTGTCATCAATCCTTTTGCAGGACTTACGATATTAGGCACGCCTAAACATGTGACGAAAGGTGTGCGCACCGAATCGTATCTCTTATCTATTCCTTAAAGTCATCTCTGCTTAAATAAATAACAAATACTGATTTATTGTTAATTTGACAAGCTTGGACTCGCAGAAGTGGTGCGTGATAACGAAAGTAATATTAGTCACGTCTTTGATAGGCCAATAAATTGCCTTGTTAGCTTTCTATGTTAAGGTCCCTTGGCCATATAAAATAGTCGCCGAATTTTTTGCTGCGCTTAGCTTCGCCACCAATCCTATTCCCTCGAGTTGTCAGGAAATATATACCACCAGCAGCTTCAAGAAAGCCGAGCTCTGCTAGTTTGGATAGAAATTCAGGTGTCTTAAGCCCAAGCTTCCTAGCGAGTTTTGATGAAGATAGCTTCGCTTTCATGTTTTCTGCGGAAGAATTGTTTTCTGTTTCAGGTCCTAGTTTTTCCAAGGAGATACCAATTTCATCGCTAATACTTATGATTCTTTGCGCCTCCTCGTACGTGTCTTTATACATTTGGGCATCATCATCCCTTGAAATATAAACACCCATCGCGTTGTTTTTTGCCTGGCTGAACTCATAGAGATCTAAGTTGGAAATAATGCATGCTTTTTCACTAATGTAGCCTTTTGCATGTAGATTTTTGCAGAAGCCTGTACGGACGAAAGTAAGTTCTTTTATCCAGTTGATTTCTTCTGGTCGCAATCCGCTCTTTCTGTAAACGATATGCACATCAATTTTTAGCCTGTTTTTATCTTCTAGTAACGCTCTGATGCGATCATTTATCTTTAAAAAGGGGCTAATGAGGATTAACCGATCAGACGCAGTCTTGATAAGTTCTTCAAGGTGATAATTCGATGCACGCGTATTTAAAAACTTTGCCATATACTCTTTTTTGTATCTTCTTGAGAAATTGTCCGCGACAATAAACAGTGTGGTTTTGCTGCTTCTGGCGCCATAGGTCTCAAGTTAATTGATTCGTTATGTCTCTATCTGATGCCAGAGGAGTTTCTACACACTTGGTGGCTTAGTTTGTTTCATCTCATCTAACAATAGTTGTTAGATTCAGCAAGAAGCATGCCGTTTTCGGCAAATCGTTATTTTTCAGAGGGATAACTATCAACGCGACGTTGCGATAGCGGAGGTTGTAAATAAAGTCGACAAAATATCGCTAGCGTCGGGGGTATTGTGATGAAGCACTAGAAGGTTAGTCGCTCGCGCAAAAAAAATCTGCCAGATGTTCGCACAGGTGGCAGATTTTCTTATGACAGGATGTCAGCGATATTTAGCCGAACTCTGTGATTACGCCTGAAATTGATTCTTTTGCGTCACCGAATAACATTCGCGTGTTCTCGCCGAAGAAGAGCGGATTATCGACACCGGAGAAGCCGGAAGCCATTGAACGTTTGAGAACAAATACGGTGCGGGCCTTATCAACATTAATAATCGGCATGCCATAGATTGGGCTATCTTCATCTTCACGCGCGCTTGGGTTAACCACGTCGTTTGCGCCGATGATAATAGCGACGTCTACATTCTCGATTCTAGGATTGATGTCATCCATTTCGACGAGCTGCTCATAAGGGACGTCAGCTTCGGCGAGTAAGACGTTCATGTGACCAGGCATTCGACCGGCGACTGGGTGAATGGCATAACTGACTTCGGCGCCGTTGGCTTCTAATATCTCGCCGAGTTCTTTCACGACGTGCTGTGCTTGCGCCACCGCCATGCCGTAACCAGGTACGAAACATACATTTCCTGCAGCTTCAAGGATGTAGTAAGCGTCTTCCACGCTAATGGGCTTAACTTCACCTTCGATCGCTTTACCTTGTTTTACTGCGCCAAAACCGGAGAACAGCACGTTAGCCAGTGATCGGTTCATCGCCTTACACATAATGTTGGTGAGAATAATACCGCTGGCGCCAACGAGAGAACCTGCAACAATCAAGATGTTGTTATTAATCGCGAAACCTGCAGCACAGGCAGCGATGCCTGAATAGCTGTTTAGCAGTGAGATGACAACCGGCATGTCTGCGCCACCAATCGGAATGACGGCCATAACACCGAGTAACAGCGATAACCCCAAGACCGCGAAGAACCAGACTGAATCAGGTGATGGGTCGTTTGCCAGCATCACACCTGAGCCAATCAGCCCAATAAGTATCAGACTATTTACAATGCGCTGGCCCGAGAAGACGATTGCAGCACTGCTGATGCGTTCACTTAACTTGCCGTAGGCCAAAAGACTACCGGTTAGCGTAAGGCCACCGATTAGAATCGCCAGAATCACGGTGACCGCAGTGAAGGTTGAGACTTCGTCGTTGTAGAGTGTAGCCCAACCAACAAGAAGACTAGCACCACCGCCTGAGCCGTTGAAGAGGGCAACCATTTCTGGCATGGAGGTCATTTCAACCAGTCTTGCCGCCAGTGCACCGATAATTGAGCCAATCAGCACGCCGACCATAATCATCTCAAAAGAAACAATTTGGTGCGCTGTTAGCCCAGCAATTACTGCGATGAGCATACCGACCGAGGAAAGGAAGTTACCTTTTCTTGCAGTAGCAGGTGAGCCAAGCATTTTCAGGCCAAAGATAAAGAGCGCGGCAGACACGATGTAAGAGAAGTTTGCGATGAGTTCAATCGTAATCATTTTTTGCCCTCACTTTTGCTCTTAAACATGGCCAGCATGCGGTCGGTGACCAGGTAGCCGCCGACAACGTTGATGCTTGCAAAGGCAACCGCGGCAGTACCCAGGTAGGTTGCCATCTCGCTGCCAACCGAATGGGTTGCACCTGCCGACAAAAACGCGCCGGCGAGAGTGATGCCGGAGATCGCGTTCGCGCCAGACATTAACGGCGTGTGCAAGGTTGCGGGCACCTTGGAGATCAGTTCAAAGCCGAGAAAAATCGACAGAACTAGAATAAAGGTTAGAAATACAACTTCTAATTCCATTGTGTTGTTAGCCTCCTGCCTGGCTTCTGATGTTTTTGATTGCTTCGTTTACAACGGCACCGTCGTGAGTGATCAAGCACCCCTGAATGATGTCGTCTTCCAGATTGAGATCGAAGTGCTTCTCCTCTGATTGCCAATACTCATTGATAAGATTAAACAAATTGGAAGAGTACATTTGGCTTGCGTCTCGGGGTACTTCTGATGGCAGGTTTGAATTGCCTATGATAGAAACACCGTTGATATCCGTGATCTGGTCAGGCACTGACCCTTCAACATTGCCACCGGAGTCGACGGCCATATCAACAATGATGCCGCCAGGCTTCATGGCTTCGACCATGTCCCGGGTGATGATACGCGGGGCAGGGCGGCCAAAAAGTTGTGCCGTTGTGATGACAATGTCAGATTGACTGATAATGTCTTTCATTCCCAGGCGCTGCATTTCTAACTGCTCTGCGGTGAGTTCTTTTGCGTAACCACCATCGGTTTGTCCCGTTTCGCCCAAATCAATGTGCACAAACTTGGCACCCACCGATTGAACTTGTTCTGCAACAACGGGTCGCGTGTCAAAAGCTTCAACCTTGGCACCGAGACGCTTGGCGGTTGCGATTGCCTGTAAACCGGCAACACCAGCACCAATCACAAATACCCGTGAAGGACTGAGTGTGCCTGCCGGGGTCATCATCATTGGTAAAATGCGGTCGAGTTGTTTCGCCGCCAGCATGACCATGACATAACCGGCTAGGTTTGCCTGCGAACTCAGTGCATCCATCTTTTGCGCTCGCGTGGTTCTGGGTATCATTTCCATGCTAATGGCACTGACACCTTTGGCGGCCATCGCATCGACTAGCTCGTGTTCATTGTATGGGTCAAGATAGCTGATGTGAATACAACCTTGTTTTAGGCCGTCGATATCTTCAAGGGTGGGTTTACGTACCCTCAAAACGATATCACCTGCAGCCATGAGGGCTGCCCGGTCTTCTACAATGGTAGCGCCGG
>CAXRCG010000273.1:0-26856 GCA_964228885.1 Pseudomonadales bacterium
CGCGATAGAACGCCACCTCAATTTACGATGACTAACCATTCTAATACAAGTGTCTGTTGACGCTAGCTAAGCGTAGGCAGGACCAAGCAGAGATATTGCTAGCCGCAAAGGCTTGAAATTATCAAGTTTATGAACTGCTCGCTAGGCACTAGCGGCACCTCGAGTCACCCGCGTCTTGGAAATCTTCAGAAGGACCCTTGCTTGTAGAACTGCTATTAACCAAAGGGCCAACCGCTGGGATAACTCTGACCGCGACTGAAACACTTTTCTTGTTGGATGATTTGACGGAATTTTAAGCGGGATAAATGCCTTCAATTAAACAGTAAATTTTTGTAACAAACGACGTAACAAAAGCTGATTTATAAACCCAATTAAACATTATTAATCAATCACTTAGGGTCTAATCTCAATTCCCGCCGCCTCCACCATTTTATGCGCTGCGCGCACAAAATGGATGAGATGACCCAGCGCGCTCGCGTCAGCATTTGAGTAGCCCTGTGTCATTTGAAATAGTCAGAGCAGCATATTACGAATTTGTCTCTCTCAATCCTCTTTATCTTTGCTCAATAAATGTCAGAACATAAAGGTCTTGGGTCAGCGAGCAATACACCACCTGGAACTTTGGGTTACTATAGTCGGAAAGGATTAAATCAAAAGGGAGATAGGATTATGAAGTATTACTTGTTAGGTTTCATTCTGCTGATATCAGCATCGGTTGCTTCGGCCGACAATCATGAGTCAGGGGTTAGAGACGGAAGCAAACCTTTTGTTTTAATAGCCAGGATGCAGTCTAAACTTGATTCTGTGAATGCTGTTGTCGAATTATCTCGCCTCGCTGACGAAGCGGTAAAAGCTTCGGAACCCGGCATGCTGCTGCATACCTTTGAACAGGATCCAAATGACCCCTTAGGGTTCGTATGGACTGAGGTTTATGCAAATAGTTCGGCATTGATCTTTCATCTTGAAAATCCTCCTCTACAAAAATATCTAAACGACGTGAGTCCTCTACTAGATTCCTTTACTGTTGAACTCTACGGAAGCATCTCTGCAGAAGCAGTACAGATGCTGCGCGCCACTGGCACTCCTACGACGCACTATGAGACTAAGTTTGGGTATATTCGTTCTCTGAAGCCTTAAAGTATTTTTATTACCAAGATGAATTTGCTTCCATGGCGCCGAAGCACTTCCATAAAAAACTAAAAAACACGCCCGCACATTAGCAATACCTTCAATACTAGTACTTGGATTCGCTTTTGGTGAGGCGGGTAGTACCCCCATCGTGGGGTTTTACCCTTGATGACCGAGCACACTTGGAAGTTCTGCAGTTTATTGAGGGGCAGCCTCGGGAGACGGTTTATATCATTGTATGTACGGCATCCCAGAATCGTTTGATCGCATCAATGTGCTCATCTTGTTTTAGTCCAACATTCATGGTCGCCACGGCCGCATGACTTACACCCATATCCCGAAGTTGCTTGAGTTGGTCGAGCTGTTTAGGGCCAGCTTCGCCGAGGGGGGAGATAACTTCAATGCCGATATCGTCTGGATTACGGCCGTGCTGCTCTGCTTTTGAGCGCACCTCAGCTATCTGATTCGCCAGGTTTTTGTTATAGAAAGGGAACCAGCCATCGGCGAGACGAGCAACTCGATCCATCACTTTAGGCGCCATTCCACCCAACCAAATAGGTAGGTTGCGATTAACAGGTCGGGGATTTAGACCAGCCTCAGTAATCTTATGCCACTTGCCGTCATAGCTGATGACATGATCGGCAAATAATTTTCGTAACACGTCGATTTGTTCTTCGGATCTCAACCCGCGATTAGAGAAGTCCTCGCCAAGGGCTTCGTACTCTACTTCGTTCCAACCTGTACCTACGCCAAGGCGAAGTCTACCTTTGCTAAGTACGTCGAGCGTTGCCGCCTGTTTGGCAACCAGGGTAGTTTGGCGCTGGGGTAATATAATGACCCCGGTGACGAGCTCTATCGTTTTCGTCAGTCCGGCAAGATAAGAAAAAAGAACAAAAGGTTCATGAAACATGCTTTTGTCCGTGTACGGTCCTGCCCAATCGGGGCGATTGGCTGTACTTGCTCCTAGTACGTGATCATAGGCACCGATGTGATCGTATCCCAATGATTCAGCAGTCGTGGCGAAAGCTGCTGCGCGATCAGGGTCTTCGCCAATTTCTGTTTGTGGGAATACGACGCCTAGCTTCATTGTTCAACCTCAGTGTTTATTGTTTGATTGTTTAGTATTGACGATCAGTGTTAACAATACTAATGGCACAGTATGGTCATCGCTGATATTCAGTCAAATTTAGGGCTCAATAGCGTGGTGATCCTTTCGTTGGTAAATGACTGCAATGGTGCTGATCTACTGACTCACAGATTGTTGGATTGATCGCTGAGAAGAAATAAAAAAACTGGAATGAGAGCGTTTAGTTATTTCATTAAAACCTGTCACACAATGATGCGTCGGCAAGACCGAGCAAAGATATAGCTAGCCGTAAAGGCTTGAAATTATCAAGTTTATGAACGGTTCTCTAGGCACTAGCGGCACCTCGAATCAGCCGCGTTTTGGAAAGCTCCAGAAGGGCCCTTGCTTTTGAAACTGCTGATACTCACTGGGATAAATTTGACCGCGACTGAAGCACTTTTTTATGGGCCGATTTGACGGAATTTTTAGCGGGACAAATGACTTCAATTAAACAGTAGTTTTTTGTTACAAGGGACGTAACAAAAGCAGACCTATTAACCCCTATAAATTGCTTAGAGATCATATGTGAGTTGATTGATATGAAAAGAGATAAACATGGAGCGGAAGAGTTTATTGATAGCTTGTCGCTGAAGAACTTGCAGCATATCACTAACCAGATAGATTAGGTGCCGTCAGACACAATCTGAAGGCTTCTGAGCAGCCTGGTCTCATTTGCAATTCGTCTTAGCGATCAAATACTACTTGCTGAAAAGCGCTTTAATCCATCCTATACTCAGAACCGAAAGGGATATGTCATCCGGAGAAGGATTACAAAATTTGGAGACCTACCATGATAAACCTGTCGACAGCAACCGCGACCGAAGCCCTTGCCGCATTGCGCGCCGGAACCATTTCAAGTGCTGAACTGCTGGAAGCCCAGCTTGCCCGGGTTGAGAAATTCAATCCTGAACTCAATGCCGTCGTTGCCATGGACCTTGAGCGGGCTCGTGCCGGTGCCCAAGCTGCCGACGAAGCACTTGCCCGAGGCCAGTTGCTTGGGCCCTTGCACGGCTTGCCTATCACCATCAAGGATCTCTATGCGACCGAAGGGCTTGTCACGACTTCTGGATATGTGCCGTTCAAGGACTTTGTGCCGCAGAAAGATGCTGCTGGGGTTGCAGCGCTGAAAAAGGCCGGTGCCATTATCTATGGCAAGACCAACGCACCGGAATTTGGCGCTGACTATCAAACCTACAACGATGTCTACGGACTTTGCCGCAATCCATGGAACACGGATCACACTTGTGGCGGCTCATCCGGCGGTTCCGCTGTTTCTCTGGCCACGGGCATGTCGCTTCTTGAGCTTGGCGGTGACATTGGTGGTTCAATCCGTGTTCCGGCACATTACAACGGGGTCTTCGGGCACAAGCCCACATGGGGCGCCGTTAATCGGTTTGGCGAAATCCCGGTACCCGGCACATGGATGCACGCACCTGTTGACCTTGTTGTCTGCGGGCCGCTAGGGCGCAGCGTTGCAGATCTGGCTTTGGGACTTGAAGTCCTGACCGCAACCGGCGCTGGAGGGATTCCCGGCGCGTCGCTGCCGCCTGCCTCGACGGCTGCCTCATCGCTCAAGGGATTGCGGGTTGCTATTCTGGTGGATGATCCGGCGGCGCCAACAGACCGTGAAACCAAGGAGATCATCCGCAATATCGGACAGCAGATGACGGCTATGGGCGCTCATGTGGAAGAAACAGCGCCGCCCGGGCCCTCGCTAAAAGAACAGAACGAGCTTTATCATCGGCTCCTAGGCGCAGCTATGGCACCTCCCGGAAGCGACGGTAGGTCGCTGAGTGAGTGGAAGAAGGATGATGAGGCGCGCCACCGCCTCGTTGCTGATTACAGCCGTTTCTTTGAAGAATTTGATGTACTGCTTGCGCCGATTGCGCCGACGGCTGCTTTTACACATCGTCATGAAGAGCCGTTTGCTGAGCGCACGCTCACCGTTGACAATGAAGAGATAGCCTACGCCTTGCATCTGGTCTGGGCCGGTCTTGCAACGCTTCCAGGCCTGCCCGCAACAGCAGTTCCGCTCGCGCGTTCTGCGGAGGGTTTGCCCATCGGAATGCAGATTATTGGGCCATGCTGGGCCGACAAGACCACATTGGCCGTGGCAAGCCTCGTCGAAACACGGACTGGAGGTGTTGTTGCGCCCCCGGGATATTGAGCAGCTCACTTTCGGATTAAGATGGCAAACATTTTTGCACTATCCCTCGCTTGCGCCGGTTGCGTGAAATCAGAGGGAGATCAGGAAATGAATGTTTGGAGATACTATGGTGGTTGAAAATAGGAGTAGCAACTGATGCCGCAAGTGAGCGAAACCATACCCAGCACGCTGCAGCCTCGTGTTGATGCCGCGCTGGCATGGTTCAACATGTCAGCCGAGGCCGCAGACGAAGAGTTTACAGTCACCGGGATTCTCGATGCTGATGACACGCTGAGTGGGTCAGACGAACTGCGCCTCATTTTGTGTGGGGGGGATCGCTGTGAACAACGTTCATTTAGGGTCACTGGTGCAAGCGATGCCTGGGAAGTTGAATTCACCGACAACATCCAGACGCAGCAAGAAGGTAAGCCCCAAGCTGAACTAGATCCACCGCCGGGGGTCCGGATTGGCTGGCTTGATAAGGCACTCGATCAACACGCATTCGTTGTTTTGCTTTTCTATCGGGGGTTTTGGTGACCTCCTTGTCGCGCCGAGTTACGGAGCTATGTAAACGAAGGAGTTGTCGGGAAGATTCGCGCCGCGGGAGGCGAGATCTATGCGATCACCAGCGAGCCGCAGCATTTGGCCGATCAGGCAAATAAACACTGGGCACTTGCGTTCGAAAACGTTGGAGATCCTCATCAGGAGATTTCGAAGACTTGCAGCGAGCGCGGTTGGTTGACACTCTATGCCAACAGGGGGGATAGGGCGTTTTTGCAGCGAGGCGCCGATTGGGACATCGAACACCCTAAAGGTTTCTTTCAGCCCGGTGTTATTGCGCTGACAGATAAGAGTCGTGTGCTCTATCGCTGGAGATCGGTGCCGTCTCAAGAAAACTTAAACGGCACGCGCATGCGACCTAAGGCAGGTTACGTGTGGGATCAAATCCAAGGGGCGTTAGCTGCTGGAGAGACGGCTGAAGACGCGCGCCATGATGACAAACCCGAAACCGATGGTGCGCCACCCCCACGCATCATCTTCTTTGCCGCATTGATCGCAAACGGCTGGTTTCTACGGGCAAAATCATTCATGTACTCGCCGGGTGCGGAACCCATCCCTGCACGATTTAAAGCGGTCTTTTCACGTTGGTTCCTATTCTTTCTGTTCTGGACAATCGCGCTATTCATTGTGCCATTGCCGCTGGTCGGGATTGCCTTTGTCGGTTGGCTTGGCTGGATTGTGTGGGATCTGAAACGAATTATGAATGAAATGGACGACCAGGTGGAACTTAGGGCTGGAATATAAGAAGAACAAACCATATTTTCCCTAGATTGAGAAAGAATCCTGATCAAGCTTTTTTACAACAGCGAGTCAGGGTGGTAGCTTTTAGCCAGAAAATGGTCAATGTCTGAATGGCCACTGACCTACTAGCCTACAAAAAGTAGGGGCGATCACTTGGCAGAATTAAAGGTCGGGCAGAGGAGATTTGTATGTTTACCCAGCAATTTTTAATTTACCTGAAAGGCAACCTACCGTGAATAATGATCCTTATCTTTTGATTACCGCTGACACCCATGCAGGTGGAAGTCACGAACAGTACAGAGACTATCTAGACCCTCACTATCGGGCACGCTTTGATGAATGGAGGGGCGGCTACAAAAACCCATCCCAGGCGCATTATGGCAATAAGAAAAAACGTAACTGGGACCTCGATATCCGTACTGATGATCAAAACAGCCAAGGGGTTGTTGGCGAGGTTGTCTTTCCCAATACGGTGCCACCTTTTTTTAACCAAAGTATCGTTACTGCCCGTCCACCAAAACCTGATGAGTACGAACTTACCCTGGCAGGAATCAGGGCACACAACCGATGGCTAAAGGATTTTTGTGCAGAAGACCCCGATAGACGAGCGGGAATCGGTTTGATTCTACCTAACGACTTTGACGAGGCGATAAAAGACATAGAGTTCATCGCTAAAGCTGGATTGCGCGGTGGCGTTATGTTGCCGCTTATTCCGCCAGATTGTACCTGGCTTAAGCCGTTGTTTGAGCCCGCATGGGATAGAGTGTTCGCCGCTATTCAGGATCATGGCCTTGTCATGAACCAGCATTCCGGACAAGGTTCACCGGATTATGGCGACTCCATGGTAGGACAGGCGTTATGGGTCACCGAAGTCACCTACTATTGCCAGGCCGGCTTTCGCCATTTGATCATGAGCGGTGTGTTCGAAAAATTCCCGCAGCTAAAATATGTCCTGACTGAGTCAGGATGTGCGTGGGCGCCACCTTTACTCGACCAGATGGATCGGATTCATCAGGGGATGAGTGCCGGTGCTATTGGAGAGTTGAATTATGGCGACAAGCAATGGGTCTTGTCTGAACCGCCCAGTTATTATGCCAAGCAGAATGTCTGGTACGGTGCGAGTTTCCCAAGCAAAGCAGATCTCGCGGGTATCGATAGGATCGGTGTAGACAAAGTGCTTTGGGGTAACGATTACCCGCACTACGAAGGGACATTCCCCTACAACCTTGAATCCCTAAGACTCACCTTCGATCAGGTGCCTGAAGAACATCGCCGCAGGATACTCGGATTGAACGCCGCTGACGTTTATAACTTTGACGTCGAGAAACTATTACCCCTCGCGAAACAATTTGGCCCCACACCGCAGCAAGTGAATCAAGCGCTGCGTAAAGAGGACATCCCGCGAGACTCGATGTGCTATCTTTTTCAGAACGCGCTTCATCGTTGAAAGCGCTAGGAGACCACTATGTCTATGCCAAAGGATATCGGTATCGTCGATACCATGATTGGTTTTCCCGCCGACGATTTTGCGATGTACGATTTTATTCGCAAACAATTGAAAGATCCTTCTACAAAGTTTGAATTCCCGGTGGAATACATGTTCAAGCAAGTGCCGAAGGAGCTTTACGGCAGTTCAAAGGACCCGGTCGCCCTTACCTTAAATGAAATGGATAAACATGGCGTTGAAATCGGTCTCATTGGCGTAGGCGGAGAAGTGTCGCGCAAGGCCTTAACCGAGCACCCGGATAGGTTTGTCGGTCAGGGCAGCGTTGACCCCAATACCGGTATGGAAGGTATTCGCGAAATGGTACGCCAGTATGAAGCGTTTGGTGTCAGTTCTTTTGGAGCCTTTAATGCGGGGTTTAATCCTCAGGTGGGCATTGATGACGCCAAGATGTACCCGATCTATGCCAAGTGTGTTGAGCTAGACGTACCGATCTTCTCCTGTGTCGGGGTTCCGGGACCGCGGTTTCCAATGTGGCCGCAAAAGGTCGAATTAATCGATCAGGTGATGTATGACTTTCCAGAATTAGTGTTCGTCACCCGACACGGGTGCGAACCTTGGGAGGACCTTGCGATCAAGTTGATGTTGAAGTGGCCTAATCTTTATTACTCAACCACCGCGTTTGCGCCGAAGTTTTATCCAAAGTCCATCATCGATTACGCGAACTCAAGGGGAAGCAACAAGATTATCTATGGTGGCTATTTCCCGATGGGATTGTCACTGGATCGCATTATGGATGATATGCAAGGCTTGGCCCTTAAAGATGATGTTTGGCCAAAATTTCTGCGAGACAATGCGAGACAGGTGCTCAAGTTAACCTAATTGAGGAGGAGCGAATGGCGTTGGAGCCTGATCACGTTAAGCTGGGTAGAATTAATCGCAGCGCATTATTGAACCATTCCGATACGCTGGAACGGTTTACTTTGCTTTTTCAGCTGAAGGTCAGCAGTCTGCGTCAGTTATTGAGTTTGCCGGGTTCATACCTCATCGGTGGCATAACAATCATAAGTTGGATGAGGATCGCATGATTTCAACCTCCCCACGACATTTCTTTACCGCCTTATTACTTATACTGTTTCTCTTGCCATCACTGCCCGTTGATGCCGAGGAGATCAAAATTGACGGGGTTTTGGATGAAGCGCTTTGGTCTAGTGCCCGAGAGTGGACGAAATATTTTGAATCTATACCTTTTTCTTTAGCAGAACCCAAGCACGCTCAGAAGGTTCTGATTCTTGAAGACGAAAAAGGCATGTATTTTGGTTTCATTAATGAGCAACCCCGAGAGACCATCCGAGCAAACCAACATCAAAGAGACAATGAAAGGGCCAATGCCGATCGGGCCGGCGTATCTATAGATTTTGATGGCGATGGCCTCACTGCATACGGCTTTTCAGTTTCTGCCGGCGGGTCTATCAGCGACAGCATCTACAGAAACGAGAATCAAGGCAACACTGACTGGGATGCAGACTGGGATTCGGCCACGCACATCGAGGGTGATGCGTGGTTTCTTGAGATGTTCATTCCTTGGAGCATCGCTCCCATGAAAGTCCAAAAAGGAGACATCAGAAAAGTTAAGCTCGCATTCTGGCGAATGGTCATCTCTGAGGGCAGGGTCAACACCTCGATCAAGGGTAATCCTAGACAAGAAAAATTCATGTCGCTCTTTAACGACTATGAATTCAAGAATTACAGCGTTTCAAAGTTAGATTTTTTCCCGTTTATTAATTTCACAGAAGATCGCGTCGTTGACTCAATGGACACCAAAGTGGGCATGGAAGTCTTCTGGAAAATCGATTCTGGCAAACAACTGAACGTCGCAATTAATCCCGACTTCGGTCAAGTAGAAAGCGATGAGCTGGTGGTCAACTTCTCGTCAAGTGAGACATTTTATTCCGACAAGCGGCCCTTCTTTTCAGAGAATCACTCCCTTTTTGATGTCAAGAATGACGATATATTTTATATCATTAATACTCGAAGGATCGGGGCTGCTCCTGATTACAACTGCCCTACTTATGCTGGCGAACTCGAAAAGCTCTGCGAGGCTAGCGCGGTTGGGGTAACCGATATCGATTATGCGATGCGCTACACCCAGCAAGCCGAATCTCTTGATTTTGGGCTATTGACGGCATCTGAGGCGGATGCTCCTTACAGCGAAGGTAAGGATTTCTATGCTCTCAGACTCAACAAGAATTCGGAAAAGTTTTCCCTAGGATATTTGGGCACCTTCACAGAGAGACCAGTGATTAATAGAGAGGCAACTGTTCACGCATTAGATCTCACCTATCGGCCGACAGATCAATTGAGGCTTAGCACTGTACTGATGGGTTCTAATATCGAACAGGAGTCGCGCAGCAGCGGCGCAACAGATAACACCTCTGGCCAGGCTTTCAACATCGATGTCACAGCTTCGCCGAAAAAAAACCGATGGCACAATCTGAGTATGTTTTATTTTGACGATCAAGTAGACATCAACGACATGGGCTATCAAATGATTAACAATTGGTCCTTTATCAGCAATCAAAACGGATTCAAGTTCACCGAGTTCAACCCAGACTCATTCCTTCTTTCAAGCGAGCTCGGAGTCGCTTTTGGCATTGAGACGAATGGAAAGTTCGAGACGGCAAGTCGTTCTGTTCAACTCGATTACAAGTCGAATTTCAAAAACACCTCGGGGTTAACGATTGAGAACTTCTATCGTGATGCCAGCAAAGATTTCTGGATCACCCGGAATGACCTAACCGCGCCCTTCATTAATAAGCCTGCTAACTATGGCACTAAAATCCAGTTTTTCGGCCCTTCCTCAAACCGATTTAGCTATGGCTTAACGTTCGCTCGGGAGAAAGGCTCAGCGTGGTTCTCTGCCTTGGGTTTTTCAACAACCTATACTGCAATGGCCAATTTTACGCCTAGGGATAACCTCAAATTCTCATTAACATATCAGCACAACGATGAAGAACATTGGCTCAATTGGATTGAGAACAATCTATTAGGCACCTATACAAAAAAACAAAGAACGACCGTTGCCTCGATGAATTGGTTTGGTGGTGACAAGCACGAATTGCGGATCAAAGCACAAATGGTCGCCTTTACGGCCAGAAATCCCAGTGCTTTTCTCGGGGATGGCGGCGGCGCTCTGAATTCTGTTGATATTGATCTACCACCCTTTAGCTTGAGTGATTTGGCGTTTCAAATCAGGTATCGCTATGAAATTCTACCTCTCGCCTACCTCTACGTAGTGTATTCAAAAGGTGGAAGAATCGTCGAGACTGACGAAGAAGATCGTTTGAGCAAGCTCTATCAACGCCCCTGGAATGATCCACAGGCCGACAATTTCACCGTCAAACTTAGGTACCGCTTTTAACCGCCCTCGGTCTGAGAAGACCAGCATGGTCATTAGCTACCCGCAGAAGGGCAGAGCATATAAAACAGCCCTTCAGGCAGATTTTTCAATATGATAGCCTTTGAGCGATAAAAGAGTAGACACGTGAATCCCCGCGTTGGTCTTGAAGCGCAGACTCAGGAGACAGAATATGGATTTATCGTACGGAATTGAATACACAGCATTTCGAGACGAAGTAAAGCGCTTTATTTCGGAAAACAAAGACAAGCAACCCAAGGCCGGCGCCGAACCCGGCAACCCCGAGTTGCTCGCCTGGCAAGCGTTACTAATAGCAAACGGATTCCATTCGAGAACGATCCCAAAAGCCTACGGCGGATATGGTGCTGAGCCAGACATCATTATACCTCGGATTATCGCCGAGGAATTCAGTAAAGCTCAAATAAATGGCGGCTTTAACGGACAGGGTATCAGCATGCTCACGCCGGTTCTGTTAGAGATGGGAACTGAAGAGCAAAAGCAACAATTCATTAAACCTACCATTCATGGAGAGATGGTCTGGTGCCAAGGATACTCTGAACCTGGTGCGGGCAGTGATCTGGCCAGTCTAACAACCAAAGCGGAACTTGACGGTGACGAATGGGTAATCAACGGTCAAAAAATATGGACGAGTACGGCGCATCTCGCAGACTGGATATTTTGCCTTGTTAGAACTGAACCGGAGGCCCCCAAACATCAGGGAATTTCTTTCTTACTATTCGATATGAGCACGCCTGGAATCGAAATTAGACCTTTGGTAGACATGACCGGCAAGGCTAACTTCAACGAAGTCTTCTTCACCGATGTCCGTGTGCCAAAGAATCAAATCGTCGGTCATCGAGGTCAAGGTTGGCTCGTCGCTAACGCGATTCTTGGTCACGAACGAGGTTCGCTGGCGCCACCTGATGCGGCCCAGTCAAGACTTGACGGCGTAACGCGCCTAATGAATACGGAAACCATTGGCGGTGAAAGAGTCATCGACAACCCAGTTTACAGAGACAGGCTGCTTAAGCTTCAGGGCAGTGTTTTGGCTCAGAAAGCAAACGACATGCGGCTGCTGTCTGCCCGAATCAATCAAGACCAAAGCGCAAAGCTGGCGGGCATGATTGTTAAACTAACAGGGACTGAGTTGAGGCATGAAATTGAGGGCCTGGCGATTGACGTAATGGGTGAAATTGGGCTCGCCTACGGGGACAACCCCTACCTTCGTGGTAACGGCTCCTGGCAATATCAATACATGTACTATCTTGGTTTGATTATCGGTGGTGGTACGTCCCAAATTCAGAAAAATATTATTAGCGAACGCGGCCTCGGCATGCCGAAAGAACCAAAAATTGAAGCCAAATAGGAGAGCAAAAGATGCAATTTGGATTATCTCAAGAACAAACTCTCCTGCAGGATAGCGTAAATAAATATCTGAATGATCAGGTGGCGCTTGATAAAGTTCGACTCATGGCCTCAGGAGACTTGAATGACGCAGAAATCTGGCAAGGTCTGAGCGAATTAGGTCTACCTGGATTGATGATCCCAGAAGACCATGGTGGTGTTGGCTTGGGCGCACTAGACGCTGTGGTTGTCTCCGAATGTTTGGGCTACCACGTGACCCCGTCCCCGTTTATATCTTCTGCGGCAATGGCGCCCGTACCGTTAATTGCTGGCAACAGAGACGATATGCTCGCTGGCATCGCTAGTGGAGAGATGAGAATTGGTATCGCCTTCGGGGAGGCGATAGGTGCCAGAACTGGTGCGGGAGTGATAGATAAACACGCAACACTATCAGGAAAATGTCTTTTTGTGCTGGATAGTGATGCCGATCACTACCTCATTGCCACAGCCGATAAAAAGATTTTTCTCATCAGTGCGAGTGCTCGCGGCTTAAAACGCAGCGCTTTGCGAACGATTGATATCACTCGGTCGACCTGTGAGCTAGTGTTAGACAACGTTGCTGCGGATTTAGTCAGTGAAGACCCGCATATCTATGAAAGAACCCTTGATATGGGACGAGTAATGCAAGCCGCTGATACGCTTGGAGCAGCGCAATGCATGCTTGACCAAGCGGTTGTTTACGCTGGGCAGCGAGAGCAATTTAACCGAGTCATTGCATCTTTTCAGGCAGTAAAACATATGTGCGCTGAAATGTTGGCAAACCTTGAGCCATGCAGAGCACTGGTATGGTATGCAGGCCATGCGATGGACGATATTCCTGACGAAGCAAGAATGCTTGCTTGTCATGCGAAAGCGCATTTATCCGAAGTCGGTCGTGAAGTAGCAAAGACTTCAACGGAAGTTCATGGAGGCATGGGGTTTACCGATCTTGTGGGTCTCCACTATTGGTTTAAGCGAATTGGTGCTAACCGACAATTGTTAGGCAGTCCAGAGTTGGTGCGAGAAGAGGCTGCTCATATTCAGAAACTGGCTGGGTAAGCGAACGATCAGTCGTGACAGAAGCCTTTAGGGCCACATTGTATCCGTGATAACAGATGAGAGAGCGATACCAACCGCCGAACCGTAGTGTCCGCAAATGAACCCTACCAATAGGTCGGTTAAACCCGCAGAGAGTCTCTCTATGCATTCCTCGGTGTATCTGAAGGTCTTATTCTAAATTTCTGCTGCGCAGGGTACAGATGTCTAACTGCCTCGTATCCGTATTTCTTTGCAGAGCGAGCAAGGAGACGAGCACTTCCATTTCTCAAGAGTCTTGATTCGTTTATGATGGAATTTTTCTAAAAAAACCACTGCTCGCGCCTGCTTTTTGTGGTCAAAATTTAATTACTGCGCGCCTTTTACTAACAGTCAGAGAGAAGAGACGCTGAGGAAGAAACGATGTGCAACTTCACAGGAACGTTTAGGATCATGAGCCTATTTCTTTTGTTGAACGGCTGTTCAGACCCTGACAAGGTGCCACTGTCGCATATCTCAACGCCCCCTGCTGTCCCTGTATCCTCAGTGGAAGTGGAGCGTTTTCCACAAGGAACCGCCTTGTTTGGTGATTTACATGTACATACGAGCTGGTCCTCCGATGCCTACGCTGGGGAGAATCGCCTAGGTCCGAATACCGCATACCGGTTTGCGAAAGGTGACAAAGTTGAACTGCAAAATGGCATCGAAGCTCAGTTACCCGCGCCTCTCGATTTCGTGGCGTTGACCGATCATGCAGAGAATTTCGAAGTTAGTCTCGCTTGCACCATGTTACCAAACTCACCTGAGTTTGCGCTGCAGCGGTGCCGCGACATGCGTTCAGGAGCGCTTGATATCGCAGCTATGTTGAAGCAGGCTTTCGCCACAGCCGGTGAGCGACCGCAGCCACATTCATATGACATTTGCGGCGATGACGAACAATGTCAGGCCAATGCGCAGGATACCTGGCAGCGCGTGCAGGCTGTCGCTAATGCACATGACGAGCCTGGCCGATTTACCGCCTTGATCGGCTATGAGTTCTCGTCACTTCTTCCGGAAATGGGCATGCTACACCGTAATGTCATTTTTCGTGGGTCGGACGTCATCCCCCATGCCATTTCATCGATCGATGTGCGCAACCAGAGAGAATTCTTTGATCAGCTCGATGCGGCCTGCGCCCCGCCTTGCGAAGTGCTTACTATTCCCCACAACACCAACTATTCGTGGGGGCTCACCTTTTCTCGCACTGACGAAGACGGCGCTGCCTACAGCAATGAAGACCTCGCGCGACGCGCTCGCATTGAACGTTTGTTTGAAGTGACCCAGCAGAAGGGTAATTCTGAATGTCAGATCAGTGTGGGTGCGTCTGATGAAGACTGCAATTTTGGTAATATGTTTCCACCTTGTGAAGAAGCAGGTGATCGACGCTGCGCCAGTAAAAGCTCGTTTTTACGCAATGTACTGCTAGATGGGATCGCGCTCGGCACCGAGCGACCAATTAATCCATACAAACTCGGCGTCATAGGCTCCACTGACACACACACTTCTGACCCCGGTAATACTAAGAGTGGTATACCCGTTCGTTTCAAGCCAGCTGAGGGTACCGGTTTTGCAGTCGACCGGATTATGGCAATGGATCACCCGGTAGCAGGACCTCTGCGTCGTTTCTTGCCAGGTGGACTTGCAGGCGTGTGGGCAAAGGCCAATACACGTGCGGACATTTTTGATGCGCTACAACGTCGCGAAACTTTTGGTACCAGCGGGTCGCGCATGCTTATTCGTTTTTTTGGCGGTAATTTGCCAATGAATGTCGGCCAGCAGGACGACCCGATAGCGCTTGCTTATGAGCATGGCGTACCTATGGGGTCTGACCTTGACCCTACCCATGCACCGCGCTTCTGGGTGTGGGCGAGCCAGGATCCAAACGGCCCACCACTTGACCGTATACAGATAGTCAAGGGATGGGTTGAGGGTGGTGAACAGCGCCAGCGCGTTTGGGACGTTGTCTGTTCCAGTGGTCGGACACCGGACAAACAAACGGGCAAGTGCGCTAAGACTACTGCAGACGTGGATCTCTCAAGTTGTGAGCGCACCGGCAAACAAGGTGCCCCTGAACTGGAGATCACCTTCTCCGATCCTGACTACTCAACCGAGCAACCGGCGTTCTATTATGTGCGTGTATTGGAAAACCCAGTATGTCGCTGGACTACGTTACTCGCCAACAGTAGTGGCAGTGATCTGCCGGAGGATGTATCTGCGACGGTGCAGGAACGGGGATGGTCATCACCAATCTGGTCGGCATCTCGATGAGTTATCGCCCTAACAGTTGGTCACATTGATCCTGTCAATACGTTCCAAGACCCTCAGCGACCTTTCCATTGCGACCGGCAGATAGTAATCGAATGACTCAAGGCTTCTAGTACCCTAACTGCTTTGTTAGTTTAATCTGCATTATCGTGCTATCAGGCTACAGCTCACCTTCGACGAAGCCCTACAACTAAACAGCATCGCCACCCAGCACCGCAGGTGTTTCGCAGTATGTGGTTAGTATGTAGCGTTGATGGACTTCAACCCTGTCGGTCAGCACCTCAGCAATTTCAGGAATCCCCGCGTTCATCGAGAAATACTTCAACATGCCCTGATTCTGCTTGGTCACCGGCATAATTTCTGCTGGCGGGACCAGGAAGCACATGCTCATAGTCGCCCAGTAGATGTCAGCGGCGGAAACCGTGTCGCCCACTAGGTAGGGCGAGCCTGCCTTTTCCTGGTCTTCCAGACGTCGGGCAATCAAGTCGAGAATGTCAGCCATTTTCCTAGGTGCCGAAGTGCTAGCGTCATCGCTATAGCCATACTTGCGCCCGAGCGGGCTATCCCCGAGGATCCTCATATTCCAGACGAAACCGTCTTCTCCAAGGACGATGGCGCACAACCCGTACATGGTGACCCGGTTGTCAAAGTCTTCAGGAATCAGCTTGGGGCTGTCTGCTGATCCAATGCGCTCCGCCAGCGCAAGCTGCTCCGTCCAGACATTTCGGGGTCGCTCATCGTTGTGAAACATCGTTGGCAAACTGGTCTGACTGGTGAGCTCAAAAAGCCGTGCCTGGCGGTCCTTTCCAGTGGTCTTATCAACGCCCATCATCGGATGCAGCGCGCGGATGAGCGGCACGCCTTTCGCGTAACAGATGTTTTTTAGGGCCTCAGAATACATGGCAGGCATGCCAGGAATAAACGTCACCCTGGTCCCGGTCGTCATTGCCGCCGCTTCATCAAGCGAGATGAATTCCGGCGTTGTACTGGTACTATTTGATTCGGTCATGATCTATACCTTCTGACATGAGAGATGTTTTGGTTCGCTTGTCTAACGCTCGCGCTTAAACGTCGAAGTCGCTAGCACTATGCCGTTCTAAAACACGTGTTTCTTCAGGTCCCCAAGGTCGATTAACCCGCCGTCCACGTTGAACAGCAGGCCGCGCTTCAATTTCTTTCGCCCAGCGAATTACATGCGTGTAACTTTCGACATCAAGGAATTCGGCGGCAGAATATATGTTGTGCAAAACGCAGGCGCCATACCAAGGATAGGTCGCAATATCTGCGATGGTATATTCGTTTCCACAGAGGTACCTATTGTTTGATAGATGTTTATCCAAGACATCTAGCTGACGCTTAACTTCCATGGCAAATCGATCGATGGGGTACTCCAACTTTTCAGGTGCGTAAGCATAGAAATGTCCAAAGCCACCACCGAGATAAGGGGCACTGCCCATTTGCCACATTAACCACGACAAGCACTCTGCACGTTGAGCAGCGTCCTTGGGATAGAACGCATCAAACTTTTCTGCCAGATAAATCAGCATTGCCCCGGATTCGAAAACTCTGATAGGCGGCGTTGCGCTTCTGTCTAACAATGCGGGAATTTTCGAGTTGGGATTAATCGCTACAAAACCGCTGCCAAACTGTGAGCCATCACCAATATTGATCAGGTGCGCATCGTACTCGGCTTCGGTTTTTCCAAGCGCCAACAGTTCTTCTAACATGATGGTAACTTTCACCCCATTGGGTGTGCCTAGTGAGTAGAGCTGCAAAGGATGCACACCAACAGGCAGCGTTTTCTCCTCAATCGCGCCAGACACAGGTCTGTTAATATTACTGAACTTGTTGACCGCGTCTTGGTTCCACTTCCACACCGCTGGCGGGACATATTGGTTTTCTTCGGACATACCTTATACTCCTATTCGAGAATCGCTCATCGCATTTTTTATCAAAATTTCATGAGAATGAGTTTCTGTCTTGCAGAAATTCATAAACCAAGCAAATAACAATCTTACGCTAGCACATGCTGCAGCTGTAGCCGATTAGTTTGATGAATAAGCGAACTCGTCTTCCGGCTGATCATTCTGGGATAGATCTCGGTCGACGTTGACGGCACTTGAGCTCGACCAAGGACAGCGCAGGCTTCCAGCTCTGGCAGGGGGCATTCCGGCAGGCCAATGTAACTCGCGCCTGTGGATACTGATTCTTCTAGTAGTACTAGGGTTACCCTCTGACTTTCTGCTGCGAAACAAGGCCGCTTAGCTAGCTGCAACGCTGTCGTAACAGACCGGTCCAGCGCAATAAACCAAGAGCAGGCTCAAATTCGGTGCCTTATTCGGTAAGACTATTACCCTACATTTATAGAGGAAAGTAACATTTATTTTGATATATTCAACCTCACTTAAACTTTTTGCAGGCAAACGGAGGACTCGATGGAACACGATCTAATGATTACCGGTGGCACCCTTGTCGATGGCACAGGCGCTGCACCCGTAAAGGCGGACCTTGCGGTCACTGGCGGTCGCATCACGCAAATTGGAGATCTAGCGGGGGATACCGCCGCCGAGACAATTGATGCGAGCGGCAAAATTGTGACACCGGGATTTGTTGACCTGCACACACACCTCGATGCCCAAATCGGTTGGGATCCAATGATGACCTCATCGTCTTATCACGGCGTGACGACCGCCATGATCGGTAATTGCGGCGTCACCTTCGCACCTTGTGGACCAAAGAATCGGCGCTATCTCGCAGAGTTAATGGAATCGGTGGAAGACATTTCCGCTGATGCCATCATGGATGGCCTACCATGGGACTGGAATAGCTATGGCGAATACTTGGACTCCATACAGGCGTTGAATCCAGCGCTCAACATCGTTGGCCTAGTTGGACATTCCTCTGTTCGGTACGAGGCCATGGGTGACAAATCCATGGATGAAGGGGTCCAACCTGACGACGCTGAGCTCGATTACATGGTCAAGATGGTTCGAGAGTCTATGGAAGCCGGTGCGGTTGGATTTTCTACCTCCCGCTTCTTACTGCACAAAGTACCCGACGGACGCTGCACGCCAGGAACTTGGGCAGATCTGCGGGAAACTAAAGCCATTCAAGAGGCGGTCATCGCAGGCGGGGGAGTCGGTTCGATGTTCCAGTCTGCAAACGATATGGCCACTCGATTCGAAACCGAATTAGAGATGTTTCGTGATGGTATGGATCTTGGTTGTCAGGTCCTCTTTTCTGGTGGCACTGGTCCGCAAGGGGACGGTGGTGTTGGTCACTGGGCAGAATTTCTTGATGCCGGTAATCAAAACGGCAAGCGAATCGCCAGTCTTTGTCACACCCGACCTAGCGGCGCCTTCTTCGGTCTTGCGCAACTCTCGCCGTTTACCAAAACATCTAGCGCATGGCGTGAGCTGATGGCATTACCCACCATCGCGGACCGAGTCGCTCGCATGCAAAAGGCAGACGTTAGAGACAAGCTTATTAAGGAAGGTATTGAAGCCGGTGACCTAAAACAAATAGCGCACATGCTGCATGCTTTCGGTGCCGGCGAGCGGCCCGACCTAGACTTTGATAGAAAGTGCAGCCTAGCCCAATTAGCCGAACAAGCGGGCCAAGATCCGGTCGAGGTCTACGTGGACCGCCTGATTGCATCTGAAGGACTTGAGTACTTCAACTTATGGATGTTTGGCGGCAATCTGGAAAACCAGTGGAACTATATGAAGCTACCTCATGTGGTACCGATGCTGGGTGACGCGGGTGCCCATGTTGGCTTCTTTACCGATACGGATTCGCCAACGGTTCTCTTAAGTGAGCTGACGCGAAAGCAAGGCGTGTATACGGTGGAAGAAGCAATTCACCGAATTACCGGGAAATCTGCTGAGATCATTGGCCTCAAACAGCGCGGCAACCTTAAGAAGGGATGGCACGCTGATATCAACGTGATTGACTACGACAACCTGTCTACTCATCACGCTGAATACGTTAACGATTTCCCGCATGGCGGTGGTCGCTTCACGGTGAAAAGTACAGGCTACGACGCAACGATTGTTGCGGGTAAAGTTGTGGTTCGAAACTGTGAACACACTGGCGATCGCCCAGGCGAGGTCATACGAGAATTTCATCGCGGATAAGATGATAACGAGTCCTACCAACGTAGGACTCGTCTCATGGATGCTATGACATGAAGTCGAAAGATTTTATTCTGGAAATATTCCGCGAAACCGATTTCATCAACGAATCGGTGAATTGGGATTCACTCTCCGAGCCCGCTGCCAGCCAGTTGCGGCAATCCATCACCGCAATCAACAAAGCCTGCAGTGCTTTTTTGAATGGTCAGGATACGGATGATGCGGTCGGAAAATTTTTGCGACGCGGCCTCGAAGTGGACGTTTACGAGGAATTTGAAATATGGGGTAAATTCTCACCACCGCCGCAGTTTATCAGCGAGAAAGAGGAAGATAAGGACTAAAGTCCTTAATCAGAGAAGTTTAATTCCCACCGCCTGCACCAAATAACAGCCCCACAAAGGGCTCTTAAGATCCGTAAAGAATTGCACTTTTTGCTATTTGTTGTCGTTTAGATGAAAACAAACCTAGCGTTCGGGGAACAAGTAAGGTTTTAAATAACATGTGTGGGAATATCTTTTAGTTTTGTTACTTAAATTAAATCGCCTTTAGGCTACAACTGATACCGACAGTCAACCTAATCGTTAGCAAGATTAAGCAGTGCATTAATCAGCACATTACAGCCCGCCTCAATATCCTCTATCGTAGCACTTTCTGCTTCATTGTGAGAAATCCCCTTCTCACAGGGAATAAAAATCATTGAGGTGGGCGCAACGCGAGACACATAGACCGCATCATGGCCAGCGCCGGAAACCATTTCTTTATTGCTGTAGCCTAGGCCTACAGTTGCGCTTCGTACAGCATCAATACAGTTGTTATCAAAGGCGACAGCCGGTGATTGCCATTCAATCGAAATATCATGATCAAGACCCACAAGCGCGCAGTTTTCAGCCACGATCTCTCGAAAACGACGATCCATTTTCGCTAGTACAGATTTATCAGGGTGGCGCAGATCAACCGCTAAGATCACATGCTCTGGCACGGTATTACGTGCACCAGGCTGGGCATTAATATCACCGAAGGTGACCCTCGACCAAGGGGCAAATTCTGCAGTCATTGCGTACAAATTTCTGACGATGCTGTGCAAGGCCATGAAGGGATCAAAGCGGCCTTCCATTGGTGTTGGCCCCGCATGAACTGGTTGGCCGGTAATCGTTAAATCATACCAATTCATACCCTGTACGCCTGTCAAAATTCCAATTTGCAAATTCTCGTTCTCAAGAATAGGACCCTGTTCTATATGCAGTTCAATAAAGCCTTTTATCGGGTAGGGCGTGCACGCCTCATCACCCAAATAGTCGATACGTTGTAGCTCTTGTCCAATTGTTTTCCCCGTTTTGTCACGGCGGCCATGTCCATATTCTAATGAGAACTCACCACACCAGACACCTGATCCAACCATTGCTGGAGAGAATCGAGCGCCTTCTTCATTTGTCCATATCACGGCCTCTATTGGTGCTCTGGTGCTGATATCATGATCATTTAATGAGCGCATAACTTCCAATCCGGCTAACACACCATAGACCCCATCAAATTTTCCACCGGTAGGTTGAGTATCAATATGGGAGCCAGTTACTACCGCCGGTAATCCGTTATCTAGACCCCGCCTGCGGGCAAAAATATTACCCATTTGATCAATTCGCACATCACAGCCGGCCTCTTCTACCCATTGCACCCATAAGTCTCTGGCCTGTTTATCCAGATCAGTAAGTGCCTGCCGATTGCAGCCCCCTTTTTCTGTAGCACCAATCTCGGCCATCTGCATCAAGCTGTCCCAGAGTCTTGGGGCATTGATTTTAACTGGGGTAATCATGGGTGATCTCCGGTTGTAAAACTGGTTAAGGCATCGATTGAGCGCTGATGAAGCCCAGCTGTGGCTCCACCGCATAAACTGATTGCCTGACCATTTATGAATCCGCAGTCTTCCGCAGCTAAAAAATGGATGAGCGCGGCAACCTCTTCTGGCTCGCAGATCCGCCCCAGAGGGTTCCAGTTTTTTTCAAAATTTAACAGATCTTCACCACCTTCGGCATGGGCCATTGGTGTGTTAACGGTTGAAGGGCATACGCAGTTAACGCGTATTCCACGATCTGCTAATTCCAGAGCCGCTGACTGGGTAAGACCTACGGCTGCGTGCTTTGATGCTGTGTATGAACTGAGATCAACAACGCCCATTTTCCCCGCCAATGAGGCCGTATTAATAATTGACGCCGGATTATTCATGAGAGGAACTGCGGCTTTGATGCCGTTGACTATACCCATCAGGTTTATATCAAAGCAGTGTTGGAAGTCCAGCACAGAGGAATCCATCAGCGATTTGTAATCTGCAAACACTCCAGCATTATTAACAAGAATATCTATATTGCCATAGGCATCTACAGCCGTGCTCATCAGTGTTTGCATCTGTTCCAAATCTCTAACATCAACTTCAACACTTGTACAACCTAAGTCCTGACTCAGTTCATCGCTATTGGTCAAGTCGGCAATGACAACCTTTGCCCCACTTTTCAAAAATCGTTTTACTGTCTCCAGACCAATGCCGGAGACGCCACCGGTCACCACAGCAACTTTGCCGGCAAGAGAATAATATTGGTTATTAGGCATGATAGTGACTCTTGATTTTGAGATAAAAAAACGGGGCAATGCCCCGTTTTCTGATTTAGCACAATCTATGTTAGAAGCTGTAGTGCATGTTAACGCCTACAGTTCTCTGTGCACCAAGGAATTTCATATAAGTGCCGTTGAGCGCCTGAAGATCAAACCCCTGAGGATAATAAACTTCGTCTGTCAGATTATTGCACCAGATAGACAACACCCAAGACTCGCTTGGGTTAGAAACGGCGATTCTACCGTTCCAAAGAGTATAAGAATCAGTTTTGAGTATTGGGTCGTTATAAGCTTCTCGAAACGCTTCATCGGTGTATTTAAAGTCAGTTTGAAGCTCTACTTGTAGCTTCTCACTAGCCATAAAGCGATAACGTACGATACCGGTCGCCTGCATATCTGCTGCATTCGGCATAGCTGAGCCCAATCGCGCGTCCTCCAATTCGTGATCTAGTAAACCAATAGCTAATCGCATATCCAGAGATTCAGTAGGCGCCCAATTTAAATCAAGCTCCGCACCATTAATGGTAGCCTCCTCAGCATTGGTGAGTGGAAAGGTGCCTGCATCTGTCGCGATAACTGTTTGAATACCTTCGTAATCATAATTGAAGATAGCCCCATTTATTTGCAGACTGCCATCAGCCATCGTCGCCTTAAAACCAGCTTCAAATGCGGTGACTTCTTCTATACCGAAAGGAGCTAGCTCTGAGCTGTCAAAGGTGAAATCACCAAAGTATCCACCGCTTTTAAAGCCGGTGCTGACTGAGCCATAGATGAGTACGCCTTCACTGGCGCGGAAGTCTAAACCCAGTTTTCCAGAAAAGCGGTCTTCGCTAATCTCATCGTCCTGTGAGGTGAACGGCGTGAGTTCGCCATCAAAATCCTCGCCAAAAAAGATCGCATCTGCGTCTAACAGTTCGCCGTCAAAGGCAAGGAAGGTGCCCGCATTTCTGAACTCACGGCTTTCGTCAGAGTAGCGCAAACCAGCCACTAAGGTCAGCTTATCATTGAGGGCAAACTCGGTGTTGCCATAAACCGCCATTGACTCAGTCTCTTGCAAATAACCCCAGGCTAAATCGAGACCGCCGAGGCCAAAATCAGGATCATTGATCGCGGAGACTTCGGTTAATTCTATGTAATTATCTGTCTCAACTTCATCGTTTGAGTAAAAAGCACCCAGCATCCAAGAGAACGAATCATCACCGCCAGACAAACGCAGTTCTTGACTCACTTGCGAGATTTCTTCGTCTTTTTCAATGGTGCCGTAAGGTGTGATGGCTGGCGTGTGGTCAACGCTGACTTCACCCCATACTCGGTCTAATTCGGAAACACTTGTAATCGAGGTTAGTGCCATGCCTCCTAGATTCCAGTTAGCTGTCAGTACTAACGCCGAACTCTCTACATCAAGCGTTTTTGAAAGGGCAACTGTTGCCGTATCTGTGTCGTGCGCATATGGGTTGCTACTCGTTCTTTTAAATCCATCAAAGTCAGTGCATTGCTGAGCCAAAATCTGGCTACCTGTGCAGGTACCAAAATTTGCATCCAGCGTGCCAAAGGCGGTCCCGGGGATTGTTGTGCCGGTCTGATCGCCAATGCTTACCGAAAGGTTCGCAGTAAAGTCTCCACCATTGTCATAGGCCAGCTGACCGCGTATCGCAGTGCTGTCTACATCACCAAACGTGTGATCTCCCTGATTCCAGGAATGTTGGCCATCCCGGTCGTCTAGACGTAAACTGAGACGGCCTGAGATCGCGTCTGATAACGAGCCACCTATAGCTGCCTCTATTTCGCGACTGTCAAAATTTCCTGCACCTAGGCGGATGTACCCCTCGGTTTCACGAGTCGGCTTTACCGATACAATATTTATCGCACCCCCATTTGTATTGCGGCCATATAAAGTACCTTGAGGACCCTTAAGAACTTCAACGCGCTCAACATCAAACATCATAAAGCTGAGCATGGCGGGCGAGGTGAGAAAAACTTCATCGACGTAGACGCCAACAGATGGGTTGTTGTTAACGTTAAAATCATTAAGCCCAACGCCTCGCAGAGTGATCGCCGGGTTTAAACCAGCCAATGTGGATTTTATATCAACATTGGGGGCAAGTTTGGCAATGTCTAGAGGCGTTTCAATACGCATGTCAGAAATATCTTGCGCAGTTGCAGCAGTTACAGAAATACTAACATCGTTAAGGTTTTGTGCTCTTTTCTGCGCCGTAACGATAACCTCCTCTAACATAGCAGAAGCATGACCACAAAGAGTCATGGCAATCGCTGCGGCCATCATTTGTGGACGTAAAAATTTATCGCCTGTAATCAGTTGCATAATTCCCCCGATGATTTGATGAATGCCTGTCTACCGTAAGAGAATTGGTCAGTAGACATAATCACCCTTAGTGGGTAACGGACGAAAGCCAATTGCTAGGCTATTATGCACGGACGGTTTGCAACACTATCCTAGATTCCAATTACTGTGCCCTGGTTTGCACATGGAGAACGTGATTTCACAGTCAATAAATGATCGATCAGTTTTGATAGCGGCATGCGCCTGTGGCGTTGTTGGTGTTCTTATCTTTGCATTGCTGCCAATGGTTCTGGGGACAACAGCCACATACTTTGTGCTGGATGATAATGAATTAGGCTTGCTGGCATCTGCTTATCTTGGCAGCTACGCAGTGGTGACGTTTTCCTCTGCGTTTTGGGTGCGTGATATCAATTGGCGAATACTCGCCATGCTCAGCATGAGCATGATGGCTGTATCAATTGCCGCCATCCTTGTATTTAAATCCTATGAGGTGACTCTTGTAGGTCTTTTGGCCTGTGGTATGGGCGCTGCGGCGATTCATGCTCTTGGGTTTATTATTGTTTCTGATCGGCAGGATAAAGATCGAGGCTTTGCTGTTAAGTTAATACCAGAGCAGCTGGTTCCCGCCGTATTGTTAATCGCTTTGTCTCTGTATTATGTTGATTTCGTGAATTTCACTAGCCTTTTCTCAAGCATGCTAGTTGTCATTTTGCTATGCATGCTGTTGATTCCCTCTTTGCCTGCCAGCGGATCCTCTGGTTATCAACCAATTCGAATCAAAGACTCTGGCGTGGTCGTTCTAGGGTTAATTGCCCTACTACTTTATTTTGCGGGATTTTCAGGGCTTTGGGCATTTTTTGAACGCATTGCCGATGATGGCTTAATTGCTACCGATCTTACGGCCAAGTTGGTTGGCCTTGGCTTGATTAGTTCAGCTGCTGGTCCCTTTATCGCCGCCTGGATTGGTGCGCGATATGGCCGGGTCAAGCCGCTATTAGTCTCCCTTGCACTAGTGACTCTGCCGCTATTGCTGTTACAAGAGGTGACCGCATTGAAATACGCTGTGGTTATGCTATTGCTGCCAGCTGGATGGTTCTTTGGTAATGCGTACTTTTACACTGTCATTACTTGTCATGACCAGTCCGAACGCATGGCTGGATTAATTCCCTTTGCCTTGGCATTAGGCGCATTGCTTGGCCCGAGTCTGTTTGTCGCAGCCAAGAGCGCATTTGGCCTTACTGGCAGTTACTGGGTTAGCGTGTGTTTATTTGTACTCGGCACCAGTATTATTTTAAAGCTTGATCGTTTAACAACCCTAGGGCATCGCTAATGGAAACTCGCAGTGAAAATGTCAATTTTTTGGAATACGCTATTAAACGGATTTGGATGGCGGCAGGCGCTACAGAGGTCCATGCCGATTGTGTTGCTGACGCCATCGCTTTTGCCCATAAGCAGGGCAAAATAAATCAGGGGCTTGGTGTCTATGAGGCTATTGATATCGCTCTTGTAATGGGTCTGCTGGACATTAAAGCGGAGCCCCAGGTAATTGCTGAAGGGCCGACATGGGCGACCGTGGACGGAAATCAGTCTTCCGGTTATTGGTGCTTGAATATGATGGCTGATTTGGCAATTGAAAAAGCGCGCACTCAGGGTATCGCCATTGTTTTTGGCGGCAATCATAATGACGCTGGTAGTTTCGCCCGCTATGTCTACAAAGCGTTCGAGCAAGACATGATGGCTTTTTCGTCTAACAACACCGTGCCGTTGGCCGCACCTTTTGGAGGTTTGCACAATAGACTCTCATGCCCTCCATTTGATGCTATTGCGCCCGCCGGTAATAAGAGCCCTATTTGGGCGAGTGTGGCACTGGCGGAATTTTATGATGCCGACGTGTCAGAGGCCTCTATTCATAACAAACCGTTGAAAGGGCAATGGTTAATCGACCCTGAGTCGGGAAATTTAAGCGATGATGTGACGCCATATGCTAAACCCATCGAAGGCTATGGAAGGGTGTGGGACTGCTCTGCCGCGGGTCAATTAGAAACACCGCGGACCTATGCTCTAAATATGTGGACTGAGGCAATGACCGCTATTATCAATCCAATTGGTGTCCCATCCACCGACCTGCCATCTGTAAACGGAGTGATATCAGGAGATAACAACAGTTCTCCCACGGTTGGCGGAAGTTACTATATATGTATCAATCCTGCCGTTTTTGGCTCCATAGATGCGGTCAAGGCAAAGTCGGATAGTTATATATCTGCTATTGAAAGCTGTCCGCCGCGACCTGGCCACTCGGTGCGCACACCAGGCTCAGCCGGCTATAAGTTCCTGCAGGAGAATGAACAGATGGTCGATGTCCTGACTAATCATTGGGATCCATTTTTCGTCAACATTGCTGGTAGGTATGGTCTTACCGAGCAACAGTTAAGAGACGACTTTAAGGCCAAACAAAAATAATTCGTTAGATCCATTGGGTGGGATTGGTGCGACCATTGCGAGCAACCCAACAATCGGCCAGCAATGAAAGC
>CAXRCG010000274.1:0-5140 GCA_964228885.1 Pseudomonadales bacterium
AGGGTGAACTGCTGCCCTGAAATCTTTACTGAAGCTTTGGGTTTGTGTGAGAAGATTTTTGTCGGGCTTGAAGCCGAAGCTGACACACAGCTGAAAATGATTTCCCGTCGAACGAACTATATGGTCAACAGCTGGTTTCACAATGTCCCCTCACTCAAACGCGAAAAACAGCTGACGAATCCGCTCTATATGCATCCGGAAGATGCAAGAGCGCGAAATGTGGGCGATGGCTCTGAAGTAAAAATCTCAAATAACAATGGTGAGGTGTTGTCGAGTGTTGTGCTAGACGATTCACTCAAGCCTGGCACCGTTGCAATGACGCATGGCTGGGGGCATCAAAACACTGGCATGAATGTGGCGCGAAAATATGCCGGTGTTAACACAAATTCGTTGCTGCCTACGGGGCCTGGTAGCTATGAAAAACTAAGCAACCAGTCATTTATGACGGGTATACCGGTAGATGTTGAAGTATGCGGATAGGTCTTATTGCAGATACGCATATGCCCGGGTCGATTGAGGCGCTTTGGCCACAGGCCTACGATGCGTTTAGTGAGGTTGATGCCATTCTCCATGCAGGTGATCTTCATACATTGGACGTTGTAGATGAGCTGAGTCAGTTAGCGCCGACGTATGTCGCCCGGGGCAATGGAGACCATGGGATTGTGGATCAGCGTTTGCGTGATTGTTGGGTGTTGGAACTCGGTGGTCTGACCGTAGGTATGATTCACAAGTTTCCGTCACCTGAGCGAAAACCGCCTGAATTTATTGAAGGCTACATGGCCCGGCATTTTGGCGAAGTGAAGCCCGATGTTTTGGTCTATGGGCATACCCATCTTGAAGGTTTGTATCGGGTTGGAGAGATGGTGTGTGTTAACCCCGGATCACCGACGTTGCCGAAGAATCAGTCCATCAGACACGGGACCATTGGTATCCTCGATATTTTGCCGAAGAGCAGCACGGTATCGATCCTCCAAATAACCGAAGAGGGCGTAAAAGCCCACGACAGTTTACAGCCCCACTCTTTTTAGCCGTTGTGGGCGCTCGTCGATGTTCTTTTCAGGGCCATAGCAGAGATGGCGATAAGCAGTGATATGCTGCTGAGAAGATACAAGCCGGCGCTGAACCCTCCAGATACATCATAAAGTATGCCCAGACTAATTGGACCCATGACACCACCAACCTCGGCAGCAGTGAAAAAGATACCACTTGCGACACCGGCGTATTTTTCGCCCACGGCAGGAAGTTCTAATAATGTCAGAATCAGGACAGTCATCAGGCTGGATCGAGCAATTCCCTGCATCACCAGACCGGTAATTCGAGGCAGGTCTGCTGAAAATTGTAATAATACACTCGCGAGTGCTGCGCAAAGCGTTAAGACAATCAGGATATGATATCGGCGTTCCGGTGTTGCAAGCCTTGGTATAAGCAATGAACCCGCGATCCCGACCACGGTAGGTATAGCCGCCCAATAACCAGAATCAACCTCGGAAAGCCCTCCTTCCTCGAGCAGCGCCGGTAACCAGTTCATTAAGCCATGATTGAACATAAATACCCCGACACCCATCAACAGCACCAACACAACCGAGGGTTGGCGAAGTAAATTCATAATGATTTGTGTTTGTCTGAGGGGCGCTGATGCCGGTTCGAATGTTCCCTCATGCATGTCTTCCAGTGTCTTGGGGATTGGGTTAATGGTTGTGAGTAACCACCACAGGATGCTCACGCTGGCGGCTAAGCCAGCCCAGAGAAACATGACCGCTCGCCACGATTCGTCAAAAAAGGGCACTAGCACGCTGTGCGTTAACGTTAACGAGACGACGCCGCCAATAGATGGCCCCGTCATGTAAATGCCCATTGCCAGCCCTCGCGACTGGCCGTCAAAATGTTGTGTGACCACCTTCGGCGCACCGGTCGAAATGATAGGACCGCCGACACCGAACAGCATGACAGCGATCATTAACATGGCATAGCTGTCAGCGAAACCGCGTGCCAAAGCAGAGGCTGCGATAATAAGTCCACCAAGTGTGAGCGCTGATCGGGATCCAATCTTATCTAATAAAATGCCGCAGGGGATGGCTGAAATGATGAATATGAATTGCCACGCACCCATGACACTGCCCATTGCCGAGTGGCTGATATCGAGATCTGATTCGATCAGACCGACAAGCGGGGCTAGACTGGTGACAATAAGACCAAAAGAACAATATATTGCCCATACTCCGGCCAATAGAATCCACCGGTACCAGTGGGGTGAGGTGGACATGTGATTTTCCTTGGTTGAGGTTCGATAGTGATTAGGTCGTGCGTTTGTCGATCGAGTGCTTGCAACGATGAGCAAGCCCATCAGATAGTCCATCTTTAAGTCAGAATAATGCCGAGGTCCGGGGTTATGCCTGTTAAAAAGTCGTGTTCATCACAGGTTATTGCTTCGTCACCATGACTGCTTCTTGTTGCAAACAGACCCGCGTGAATTTCCGCTGAGTGTCTTTCATCGTTGGTGAGTTTGATGCTGCCGAGCGTCTCAATGGCTGAGCCGAACTTCTCTGAATCAGGCAAGGCAACATAATCTTCAATAATGCTCGCCTCTTCAAGTCCTTTTCGTCGGTCGATGACACCGCGAGGTCTAAAGGGAGCTTTTTCCGCGAGCGCTGACAAGGTTGAAAGCTTCGATCTCTGGTAGTCGTTGATAAAGTTGCTGTTGAAGTTCGCTAATGCTATTGGTGAAGAATGGCATAACCTTAAAGTGAGTGCACGACGGAGATCTTATGTCTCGTGGTTCGAAATACCTGACTCAGATGATTAGGTGCTAATACAAATCAGTGATGATGGTGAAGTTGTTGAACATCTGATGATCGGGTTGAGTGTTGATGCCCTCGTTTTCTGTCAGGCTTTATTGCCGAGGTCATAGCCACGGGCAACATACCCTCATGGCACAGGCATGATTTTTTACTGCGTATTCCTGCCACCGCTTGTCCTTTTGACCGGTTTACTTGCACTTGCGGCACCCTTGTGGCAATTTTGCCGACTGACTTAAAAATCACCGGATTCCCATAAGAGGTGCACTTGTTACTCGATCTCCACACGCATTCCATAAAATCAGACGACGGTCGCGCCAAGGTAGAAAACTACTGCCAGTGGATTAAAGCAAAAGAATTGCCGCTCGATGGCTTCGTACTGACTGAGCACAGACAATTCGATGATGAGTCTGACTATTCTGCCCTAGCAGAAAAATTTGGACTTTGTATCCTGAAAGCCAGTGAGGTTGAAACAGAATACGGCCATGTGTTGGTATACGGCGTTACTCCTGAACTGCAGAGGGCATTTGACTTCACAAGTACGCATCTTGAATTGGCGGTTGTTTTGAGCGAGAGTAAAAAGCATGGGGCGATGGCAGTACCATGTCATCCTGGTCGACCGAAAGTTGGTATGTTCGCCCACACCGATGAGTTGGGCATTCCAGAGGGTGTAGAAATCGTTGAAATTCACAATGGCGGAAGTCGTGATCAGGAAGATCAGATTGCGATTGATAATGCCGCCGCGCTCAATTACCGCGGTATCGCCGGAAGTGACTCACACATTGTCAGTCATATTGGCCGATGTGCAACCAAATTTAGCCGGGATATCAATTCGATTAACGATCTGGTTGAGGCGTTAAAAGTCGGAGACTTCGAAGCTGTTAATCTAAAGACAGCGAGTTAGTTCCGGAATACAAACGGATAAACTAGGCCAAACAGTGCAAAGCCATAGGTCAGATCGGAAACCGATTTTCGTTGCTGATAAGAGAATGAGTGCCGGTGTGCTCCCAGACTAAATGCCCATTGGTTAGCAAACGTATTTACAATTAATAGAGAGAACTGCACGTGACTGATAATGTCGAACAAAGAGACATCGAGGATCTTCGCGAAAAATTTCTGAACCGAGATTTCGACGAGAAAGAATTTGAGATAAGCGCGGAAAAGACGATCGCTTATGCCAAGTTGTGCGGTGAAACCGCGGACCGATTTTTGGATGAGAATCACCCTGATTTCCAAGCCTCCTCGACCTTTGTCGCCAGTTTGAGTGGTCGGCGTGTTTTACCTCAAGATTTTCCAAAGATGGGATTGGGGATGGATGCCGGTAAAGGCGTTGAGTGTTTGCAACCTGTGCGCCCAGGGAAGAAGCTCATTGGTAGAACTCACGTTCATGATATCTACACTAAAACAGGTCGCTCGGGTCGTATGGTGTTTGCCGTATCCAGAATTGAGTTCTACGATGAAGATGGTAATCATCTGGCTAATTCAGATAGCAGAGTTGTGATGAGGGAGAAGAGCAAATGAGTATAGCAACATTATCCGATGTTGAATTCGGCGTTGAACTTCCCACCTTTGAGCCAGATACATCTCTCGAATCAGTGGGCACCTTTGCAGAACTGGTTGGCTGGAGTGGTGCACGTTTTAGTGACCATGAGGCTGCACGAAAAGAAGGTCTTGCCGGTGCAATGGTGCCGGGAATATTGAGTCAAGGTTATTTAGTCGCGATGATTCATCAGTGGGCACCACCTGCCGAAATCAAGAAGATTGATACAGTCTTTCGGGCGCCGGTCATTGCAGATGAACCTCACGCGATTAATGGTGTTGTCACCGATATTGATGATGATGAGGGTCTGGTGGAAGTGGACATCACGGTGACCAATGAGAAGGGCGAAACGCGAGTTTTTGGTACAGCCTCAGTAAAACTGCCCCAGTAAAACGGTCGAGGGAACAAGGTGAGCTTCAGTGCAGAAGACCCGCGGCCCACGTGATTCGTCTGCTTAGTCGACTGTGACAAACAGGGGTATCGACAACGCTTCGTGCTCTTCCCACTCAATCGTCACTCTTTGGCCGATAGATACGTCTTTTTGGGATGCGGCAAGGCCAACTATATTTGAAAGAATACGTGGACCTTCGTCCATATCTATCCAAGCAACAACGTAGGGCACCTGATTTCTAAAAAATGGGTGATAGCTCTGACGTACAACGCTGAATGAATAAACTGTTCCCAGACCGTTCGACTGTTTCCATTCGAGTTCACCATTGGTACATCCGGTGCAGTGACGCCGGGGATAAAAGATGACGGTATGACAGGCTTTGCATTGCTGATATTTGAATTCCCTGTTTCGAGT
>CAXRCG010000275.1:0-6415 GCA_964228885.1 Pseudomonadales bacterium
GAAGCAAGATTGGTTGGCCGCGAAGAAAAGCGATAAGTGGGATTGGAGGTACGTCACCTGGCACCGCTCATGCTGGAACGGTCACGACGGGTGGCAAAAGCTAATTGATAAGGATATCGACGAGGCTACGAATCTCAATGCGGCATTTGACGAACTTAATAAGCTTCGTGGAGATCACAGCATTCGCGATTATTTAGGTTACCTATCAAGCACCTTTGGTGAGTGACAAGCCCACCTGACGCTGTCACAGATAACCAGTCTCTATGACAGCGTCAGAAGTGACGAGGTAATTCCACCAGACAAAATAGCCAGTTTCAAAATTCATAATACTTTAATAGGTATAGCCCTTACGGAGATACCTAATGCCTAAGCAAAACCGTGAGTTCTGCGAACACGTCAGAACAGCCATTCAGACGCTTGGTGAAGAGGAAGTTCTAAAATGTATGGCCAGATCGATGTTGTACATGGCGATGAGAGAGAAGTGCGGGTTTTCTTTCAAATGCGACGAGGGCCAAGTCAACGTAAAACTCAATCAAATTGAACTACAGGGGTAAGCACATGGCCAACGCAAAATTACACATCATCTGTGGTAACTGTGGCTGCAATGACAACTTTGAGTACAGACATGTTAACGACTTTACCGGTCCTGACGACGCAACGATGCAGCAAAAGACCCAGTTGGCCTGCAAAAATTGCAGCACACTTCATGTACTGGATAACAACGCCCAAAACCTAAATCCAGTTACGCCAGTTGCGCCAGTCAACCCCCTTGGTTACCAGGCAACGTACACCAACCTCAATGGTGATCTGAAATTTGCCAGTCTCGAACAGCGTAATAAGGCTTTAGCGCTCATGGTAGATAACCACCACTTGAGCATCAATGAACACGGTGAGTACTGGTGGACGAACAAGCAAGGCGACAATTTGGGGCTGGCCATTGTTAGTGATAATGAACTGGAGTTAGAGATTCCCGACACCCTGTACGAAGATTTTGACAACATTCAGTCTCAGGTACTGGCGTTGTGCGCTGGTGGTGAGTTTAGCCGAATTAGCACCGAAGATACCAACGAGATGGGCATCGCTAATACAGAAACCGAAAAGTCAGTCTTTGTCTGGTTTAACGGGGATACCTATTTCACCAATTCCGGTACTGATTTAATCACGCTTTGCCGAAAAGCAGATCCAGACTGTGACATTGATTTAGCCAGCAGCGCATTGTGCGAAAGCAACGAGGAATTTGAATATCACTATCCCGATGCAGACTACACCGCCGTTCTTTGGTCAGCACTGGATAATGCCAGAGAAGCCGCACTCGACAACCTGAAAGCCAAACCATCGTACTAAGAGTCGGCGTGGCACCATTCCTGACGGCGCCAGAGGCACTTAATAAACGGTATTTAAGTCACCATAGAGTAGAACATAGTGGTATATTCAGTGCTTAAAAATATTGTAATAGGGAAATACAATGAAGTTGATCGTCAGTTTTACACTTTGCCTGTTTATATTAATCGGTTGCCAAAGCACGAATACCTCACATCCTGGAGGGGGTACAAAAAAAGAAGAAAATATACCGATTAATAGAACAGTATTTACGTTGCACAAAATCGATAAATTTTCTAAAAGCGGTTCATATCCTAGACTTTGCGAAGCCTCGCGTAACATTTGCGGAAGTCGTGTCGATTACAGCACTATTGCAGGTAGAAGCGGATATTTCCTTGAAGATCCTGCTTTACAGTTTGAAGGTGGTCAAAAATATGGTCCCATGACATTAACTTTGGTGATGGATAACGGGGAGCGCTATACCTATAAGACTGTACTTGGTATTTTCTCCGAAAATAGTCCGTTCGCGAGCATCTCTTACAGCAATTCAAATGGTTATAAACCAGACGACAACATCCTGTATACCTTCAGAGTAAAAAGCCTTGGCAGCGATGAATACGGTAATTCCAGTGAAAATTTAGAATCAATCAAAGGAGTGTGTTTTTACTCGTTTCAGTGTGGTGCTATAGACGGCGAAGTATTAAATGGACTAGAAGGTTATTTTACGGGAAAACAACGTTCCAGTCCGTCAGGAGTACAAGACGAAATGAAGCTGGAGAATGGTTTGTCTGTCTGGGTAACCCAAGGGCCTAGTCCAGAAAACTTTATAGTGCCGGTCGTTGAAATCAATGCTGAGTTAGCATTTAAACCTATCCCTCTTTTCAATAGTGACCTAATTATCATAAACAGAGAGTACAAAGAATCCAATTCATACGACTGGCGTGTTGGGGCTGACAGAAAAGCAGGTCAATCGATCCATGGAGAAGGTGAAGCCTTATACACAATAAAAGGTTTCCCCCCATTTACACAAACAAAGCTGGATATAATGAAAAACGTGGTTGAAAAGACGAATGTTCAGGGTGAGGCATTGAACTTATTTTTGACCATAATGCTGAAAGGTGATGTTAAATACGATGATTATGAAGATTTCTACATCATTCATGATGGTCACTACATTGACAGTGTAACGTTGTATTTTGAGTTATCTGAGTCACTTAGCGGCCTCAAAGGCGTATTCAGGACAAACTCTCTGTATCCTGAGTATGCGCTTCAGTGCGGTACAAGTTTGGAAAAACAAGCGTTTGAGTCGTCTACTAAGGGATATTTACAAGTATTTGATGTTGTTGACCGTAATCGAGTCAACGTTGAGCGAATAATGGCAGAAGATTGTGGCATTAGATTGAAAGAGTACGAAAGTTCTGAATTAGTCCCTAACAGTAAAAAAGAAATGTTCAAGTTGATGTTAGAGTTTAACGATTTGTTTTTCCAAAACAGCAGAGAAAAACAACGAGCCGATATGTTTGCCTCAACCTCCGGCAGGTCGTGCCAGCGAAGTGTGAAAAACGCCACTTAATCCCATTTGGCCGGTATGCGTTTACGGTTGAACCCATGGCAGGCAACCGCCATTCTCTTTCTTCCTATTCAGTCAGGCGCTTCATGGCGGTTCCCATTCAAGCACCGATTGCCCGTCCATGCCGGCGCTTGGGAAAAGGCATTGCTCTCTTGCTAAAGCAAGGGAGCAAATAGCTTATTCCTTTCTCGCGTCCTGCGAGTCCAACATCGTGTCAAGACAACTCTGTTGAAACGGTATGTCAGCTCGCCTATCGGCGATCGATTTCACCGAGAGACGCGCAGAGCGGTCGCTCTCTCTAAGGCTGATTATGAAAAGCACGACGCTTAACAATCCGCGTTTTACTCTGGGTTGAATGCGAACGCACTCGTTCTAATTGTCGTTTTAGGCTATTGATATTGTCTTCTAGATCATCAAGCAATTGACCAGTACTGTAGGCAATGAAGGTTCCTAGGCTAGAGCCGGTTAGCACACCGATAACCGCCCAAAATACGCCCCCTTGCCCGCCCAGTACAGCCCCAAAAATACAGCCACCGAGACTAGCCCCGATAACAGCCGCACCAGCCTGGCCGTGTCCGCATCCGAGTCCAAATAACGCTACGATGCCCACCAACGCAATAAGCATGGAAAATAGGAGCTCAAGCCATGTAGGCTCAGATAGTGGCTGCAAGCTCAGTGACACCGCTAGTGTATAGCCAACACCTAACATGATGTGCCGAGTGATTCGTAGTCTTTTGACTGCGCGGCAAAGCTTACTATCAAGTGAATGCCGTAACGCTTGAATTTCTGGCACAGATAGCGAGTGAAGGGCGATAGACATAATGGGCTCCCGCAACAATTTCACTAACCAATGTATTAACAGGCCCTGGAAATTGATAAGCCGGGCGCGCGCCTTCGGCATTTCTGGCGACGTCAGGATTATCAATCACCGGCAACCAGCTCAACATCACCGTTACGGCGTCAGGACAGGCAATATGAACCTATACGCTGAGTGGAGGAGGGCAGTGTAAGGAGCAAAGTGGCGAGCTTTGGCTTCAGCGTTATGGTGAATACACCTCAACCACGGAGATCCACACATGAAATTGTTCTTAGCCGTTAATTGCCTGAGCGACTATGCCCCGGATGCACCTAACTCGTGTTTGGTGGAACTGTCCGATTCTGATCTTGTTCGCATCGCCACTTTGCAGAAGCTTGTCACAGAGGCTAACGCTTACAGTATCGAAGCATTGGACTGCTATGGAACATGGAGCAACCTGTATGTGACTGAAGTCACAAACGATGCACTGGATGACACTGCAATCGCAGCAATTGAGTCTGCAGACTGCCGTATTGAGGCTGAATCGTTAGTGGTTCGCCAAGACGGTTTCTATTTCACCTGCGTTCCGAAACACGCTCCTGACAGCGAACTGTGCACCACCAGTATCGTGCCACACAGCGCGCTAACTTCGACTCCTATTTACATCAGCGGAGCTGCCTAATGAGCACCTTTAATAAACGTTTGTTCCTGACGACTGGCTGGATTGGCGATCCTGATTTCACGCCGTTTATCTTTACTTCCATCATTGACGAGGCGCTTAAAATTCGTATTGCAAAATTAGCCAACGTTCGTAAAGAAACGGATGCTGAAGCCATTGAAATCATCGTCAAAGACGGAGTCTGGAGCGGTTATGACGATTTTGAAATGCCGACAACGGCAGAAGCTATACAGCAGGAGGTCGGCTTAATTAATGATTTTGACCTCGGGATAAAGCAAACGCGGCTGACCATCAGTGAAGAGGGCTTTGAATTTGTAGCGTTCGGCGAAGATGGATACAGCCTGTTAACTAGTGACATCGTGCCTTTTTGCTGCCTGGCGGACGATAAACCTTACCACAGCGATAGTGACTTTGGGGCACTGATGTCATGTCGCAATACCGCACAAAACTGCGAAAATGAATGGGAGGCCCGCGAATCCATTAACTGGCAAGAAGCGGAAGATTTAATTGCATCAATAAAAGCGATTCCTCCCAAAGTGCGCAACCTGGTGCCTGAGCTGGAACCTATCTTATATCTTAGTGCGGTAGAGGAGTGGGACTCTGGCATGGTTGCTCAGTGGCCAGAGCTAATTATTAAGGCGATTGGCGAATTTCTACGTCAACCGGTTCCCATGGACACTAAGTAACCTCGACTTTGGATTACTGATGGCGTCACAACTGAATTAGTGGCGTCATCTCAGTACCCGGTTACATTCACTACCAGATACAAGCAAGAGGAAAGCAACCATGATGACCGCGCAGAACACTGAAAATGAATCGACAGTAGATTTTGAACACCAAAACCCCGTAAAAGCGTTTGCCTTTCTGTGGGCAAGAGAGAACGCCATGTTGACGGCTATGACTATCTGCGACGATCTCGCTGCCAAGATTGAATCAGAAGTCGAAGGCGAAGTCGTGAAGGGACGATTTGGCCTGACTTACGGTGACTGGTGGATCCCATATCGTGCGCTTCACTAGAAAAGTAGCGCTGCTCAGTTTCAACGATACAGTAAACCTATCTTAACCAGTTAGGGGATGACCCATGATTGACTTTCGGAAATACCATGAAGCCCATGCAATGCTTATTGATCTTCAGCGGGGGGTACTGACAGCGGAATCAATCGCCGGTGCTGACTTTGACGATCCGCGCCGAACTGCGGTGAATTATCTGGCAACAAAAATGCTTAAAGCTCGCTCTGGTAAACGGCATGTCTCTGTCATGGTCGGGCGTCTTGGTCAGGCATTTCTTTCTAAGGAAAGCGCTGAGCGCAGTAAAGCCTATAAATCACTCCAACTTGGCGAACCAGTATGGAAAGACCCTGGCATTGTAATCGATAGTTACCAGGTTGAATTCATGATGGAACTTGGAGGGTTTGGCATTATCGTCAACTCACGCCCCCGTGAAGCCATCGCGGCCTAATACATTTAAGGTTATGTACAGAGGGTACATTCAATGAAAACGGTAAAATTTCCCGTTGTATCCGCACTATGAGAATGGAGGCAAAAAATGAGGAAAGCACTCGAAACTCTCAGTAATGAACAGCTGATCGATTTGTGCTGCCAGCAGCAAAGCAGTCTGACACTTTTAAGTCGTAAAGTGGCTGAATTTGAAAATGGTCAGAAGCCAGTTAGACGCCGATGGACGAACGCGGATTTAAAGCAGATCACCATGATGCTGTCACAAGGTGCCAGGGTCAGTGAAGTCGCCTTGTATTTTTCGGTTGACGCTAAAGCCTTATATTCTATTTGCCAGCGTAAGGGAATCAAGGTTCGTCGCTTGCAAGCCGGAAGAGTAGATCTGCCAATAGCGTCGAACGCGGCATAGCAGAAATTATTTTGGTAAACAGTTAAAAAACTTAATACACTGGTAAGGTCTCCGAGAGACTGGGCGCCGCGTTTGAGCTGTAGGGGTACAGCGAGTGGCGTCTAATTCTTTCCCAAAGCCATACCAATCCAATGTAAAATAAGGAGCGGTGATGGCGTCACGATATATCCCTCTAAGTATCTTTTA
>CAXRCG010000276.1:0-32588 GCA_964228885.1 Pseudomonadales bacterium
GGCAGTCAGTATGAACAAGATGGGTATGATTAGATATTTCATTACGGGTCCTGCTTTTTTTGGTATTACCAAAGCTTAATTTTTCTGCACGGCACGCATGGCTACGTTGAGTTCCCTCAAGCTTGATACAAGTGTTGAGCCGGCTGTTCGGGGTCTCACGGCTTTGTCTATTCTTTCGATAATCCCTTTCTTGTTGACATAAAAAGTCCAGCGTTTAGCGGACCCAGTTACACCAGACAAAACGCCATAGTCCGCTGTCATCTGTTTGCCGGGATCAGAGAGAATCGGAAACGTTGCTTCATTTTTTGCCGCGAAATCTGCGTTATCTTGGGGGTTATCGGTGCTCGCCATAAAATAGGCGACTTCAAAATTTTGAATTTCCTTGTCACTGTCACGCAGCGCCTTGCATTCGATCGTTCACCCTCGGGTGAACGCTTTTGGGAAAAATGCGATGACAACATAAGTTTTATTTCTAAAGTCTGACAGGGAATATGCGTTTCCATCGGAACCCTGAAGGGTGAAATCTGGCGCCAGGTCGCCGACTTCAAGGGCCGGTTGGCCCATAGTTGTGCTGGTGATTAAAAGTAAGGCAACGGCCAGTTTTGCTTTCATGGCAAATGAAAGAAAGCCAAGTTTAATACTCAGTTGTTTCATAGGTTAACTCTAACAATTGTCGGCTGTATTCATGGGTTGTCGTGATACAGGGTACATGCCATGAAGAAAGTCGTTAAAATGATGGCTCACGGCCCGATATATACACGGGACATTCTTGCATATAACCCCGGGGATCAAAAGTTGTCATTGTCTACTCAGCAGGCTGTGTTCCAGCCGCTACTTCAAGTGTTGGAAACATTTTTGGCGACGTCTCAATTAGATGCTCGAAGGGTCTTTCATGGCCGAGGTCACCTCCATGAGGGACTCGAGCACATTAATGTGGATTGGTATGCGCCGGTGATGCTTGTCTCAGGTTACAAAGAGATACAGAACATTGACGAGTTAACAGAGCTGATCGTGCAATTTGATGCACAGAGTCAAATCAAATCGATTGTGTACCAGTTACGCTCCAGCAGAGGTGCGGTCTCAGAGGTCAAGTGGGGTGAAGCGCTTCCTGTTTGTATTGTGACTGAAAGTGAGTTGAAATTTGAGGTACAACCCGGCGTGAGGCAAAACGCGGGTTTCTTTCTCGATATGAGGCCGCTAAGGCATTGGTTGCGAGAATATAGCGAAGGCAAGAATGTGCTGAATTTATTTGCCTATACCTGTTCTCTCTCTGTTGCTGCATTAGCCGGGGGCGCACGCCAGGTAGTTAATGTCGATATGAGTAAGCCCAGCATTAATTGGGGGAAACGGAATCATGAACTCAATAGTCAGGACTTACGAAGTGTTAAGTCTATTCCGCACAATTTATTCAAGTCTTGGGGTCGTATTCAGCAATTTGGACGTTACGAGTTGTTACTAATTGATCCTCCTACCCGGCAAAAAGGTAGTTTTAGCGCGGAAAAAGATTACGCGGCGGTGTTGAAAAAACTCCACAAGCTCAGCGCACCGGGTGCCGACATTATCGCGACAGTGAATAGCCCGTACTTGAGTGGAGACTACCTACCCTCGTTGATGCAACGATATCAGAGCAATATCCGTTTGATTGGTGAAATGCAAGCAAGCCCGGAATTTCTCGACAAATATCCGGAACGTGGATTGAAGATCTTTCATTTTCGCGCACCGGGTTAGTATGTTGTGACAGGTAGTTCCACTGTCAGTAACTCTTTAGCTAGGCTGTTCCATGAGCAATTAAAGTCAACTGTGAATCATGGCGTAGGTGCTCACTGCCAAGGTGTTAACTTCTGAGGTGCAAGTAGCAGCCGGTCTGAATTAGAATGCTTTATCGTTCATGTTCAATCAGGAAATAGTTATGGGTGAGGAATCAGTATTGGTGACGGGTGGCGGTAGCGGCATGGGTCAGCTTGCCTCTCGTCAGTTAGCAAGTGCGGGCTACAATGTAGCGGCAGTGGACGTCAATGAAAAAGGGCTGTTAGAAACCGCCGATGGTTTTCAAAACATCAGAACATTTCAGACAGATGTGACGAATTATGAAGATGTGCTCAAAGTCGTGGCGGAGACTGAAGAAAAGCTGGGTCCAATCAAAAAAGTTTACAACGCGGCGGCGATCATGCCACTAGGTAAAATCGAGGATCAAGAAGTAGATGTCTTCAAGCGAGTCATGGATATTAACTACACCGGGGTTGTCAATGTAACGAAGGCAACATTGCCAGCTTTGATTGAAAGAAATGAAGGAGAAATTATCAATTTCGCTTCTATTGCGGGATGGTTGCCCACGATCTATATGGCAGCGTACGACGCTTCAAAGTTTGCAGTGGTTGCGTTCACGGAAGTGTTGTACCACGAAAATGTGAATAACAACGTCAAGGTCGTTTGTGTGTGTCCCCCACCAGTTAAGACGCCGTTATTGCAGCAGGCTCGGGATACAGTCTGGCCGAAAGTCTTTGATCAGGGTGATCACATCGAAGCAGAAGATGTGCTCCGTTGTATCAACGATACGCTTGAAAGCGGCGAGTTATTCGCGTTTCCGGGTAAGCAGACGAAAATGATATGGCGGATGCGACGTTGGTTGCCCGGTATGTTGTGGAAAAATGTGCATAAGTCCGAAGGCTTTTAGGCGCATTATGCGTTCAGAAGTGGGGCGCTCCACTTCTGAATGCGCCCCATCATCGGTCTATCATCAACCGGGTCGACGTTACGCTAGCTCCTAGCGTCCGGAAACAGCCTGAGAAAGTTCTCTGTGAAGAACAAGTCTTTCACTTTATCACTCTCTGCTTCTAACCAGCCGTCGAATTTTCCGAGCGGGTTTCGTCCGCCTTCGACGTGGGGATAGTCGCTTGAGAAAAGATACAAGTCAGGGTTTGATTGTTCGATCAACATCGCCACATCCTCATGAGGAAATGGGGTGAATCCCATTTGTTCAGTTAACTGTTGCGAAGGTGTTCTTTCGAATCTGACAGACTCGTCTACTCGGCCATAGATTTTACTCACCCAATCGAGGCGTTTAAGCATTTCTGGTACCCAGCCAGCACCAAGCTCAACCGCTGCACCCCGTAGTTTTGGGTTTCTGTCAAACACACCATCCAACACCATCATGCTGATAAATGTTTCCGGTGGCTGGTGCATGACTGCAGCATCTTTCGTTCTGACGTTCTCGCCACCACCCATCCAGTCTTTAACGGGTGCGCGACCATTGTTGCTCCATTCTTTAAGTGCCTGCAAAGGGGCGCCGCCAACATGTATAAGAAAAGGTGTGCCTGATTCCGCCAGCAGAGCCCAAAATTTTTCCAGATCAACGTGTCCTGGCGACTTTCCATGGGGGGCTCGGTGAGGTACCCAGATAGCCTCAAGACCAGACTCTATGGCGAATTCCAGTTCTGAATATGCGAGTTCAGCATCGTCAAGAGGCACAATGCCAACGCCCATCAATCGATCGTCAGCTTGGCAAAAGTCAATCATGTGACGGTTATGAGCGCGGGTGGCGCCGTAACGAAGATTAAGCGGTTTTTTTGTGCTGGGGTGGAACGGGAATGCGACGCTGTGGGTTGCAAAGACCAGCTGCTTGCGAAAGCCCAGCATGTCCATCGCTGTGGTCCTGTCTTTCTTATTGAAGGCGCCAAGGGCCTGAATTTCCTTGGAACTTTCGATCAACTTGTCTCCCAGATCAATCATCGACTGAACGTGTTCAGCGCTATGAACTCCGCCTTGGGACATGATGATGTCTACTTCTTCATCGCTTACCAGTGACGCGCTGTAGCTGACTTCCGGAATGTCGTCGCGAATATCCGGGTCAGCGTAGGCTTTGAGGAAGTCAGGCAACTCCATAATATGGCTGTCTGCATCATAGATTGCTCGTTCAGGGGGTACGTATGTCATAGAGATCCTTGTCACCTTGGTTGCTTGTTGCAATAAGAGTACCGCCTAATCTTTCGTCGTGTCCATGAAATTCATGATGTAGATTGTGTAAAATGATGTTTCCTCAAATCGATCTGAAGAAACATAGCCATGGAACAACCAATTAGCCGTTTCCCCGTACCTGATGTGAACGATCTGCCGGATGACATTAAAGAAAAAGTGCTCGCGATTCAGAAGAGATCAGGGTTTATCCCAAATGTCTTCTTAGCTTTGGCGTATCGCCCCGATGAATTTCGTGCCTTTTTTGCGTATCACGATGCGTTGATGGATAAGGAAAGTGGCCTGACGAAAGCTGAGCGAGAAATGATCGTTGTCGCGACATCTGCAAGAAATGAGTGTCAGTATTGTGTTGTAGCCCACGGTGCTATTTTAAGAATACGCGCGAAAAATCCGTTAATAGCTGATCAGGTCGCGACTAATTACCGAAAAGCCGATATCAGCCCGCGGCAACGCGCCATGCTAGATTTTGGTATAAAGATTTCGAGAAACGCTGAAGCTACCTGTGATGAGGACTTCGAAACGCTTCGATCTCACGGATTTAGCGATGAAGATATTTGGGACATCGCCGGTATTGCATCGTTCTTCAGCCTCAGTAATCGCATGGCGAATTTTACATCCATGCGGCCGAACGCAGAGTTTTATGCGATGGGTCGCTAGCGCGGGTTTCTCTGTGCGAATCAGTTAATAAGCCCTGGCAGGGGTCCTTCGCCTCTGACGAAGTGGTCTACAGTGCGAGATTCATTGTCCAGCGTGACCCGGTAGATAACATCGTTTCCCTGATGGAATGCTAGAGTTTCTTGTTCATTGAAAGCTAACAGAGTTGAAATCATGACTCGTCCAATCAAACCGTGTGAAACAATGCCAATGTTACTCGTTGAATCGTTGATCAGCTCATTGAGAAACGGGGTTGACCTGGTAATCATGTCTGGATAGTTCTCACAATTAGGTCCACGATAATGAAAGCGGTCAGCCTCGAATGCCTGCCACTCTTTCGCCCACTTCAGTTTTACGTCAGCATAAAGATGTCCGCTCCAGTCACCGGTATCCCACTCCATTATCCTGTCGTCGTAGCTCACAGGAACGTCCAAGTGACGATTAATAATTTCTGCAGTCTGTTTTGTTCTGTCAAGAGGCGATACATAGAGCTTCCCGATGTTTTGAGATTTCAGAAATAACCCGTTTACGTCGGCCTGCTCGCGACCGCGGTCATTCAGGTCTGAGTTCCATTGGCCCTGCATACGCATGATGGCATTCCACTCGGTTTGACCATGGCGGATAAAATAGAGGTGTCTCAAGATCTTACTCCCGTTTTGTCATCTTTCGATTGTTGCTCTAACCAGTTGTTTACGTTGGTTTGAAGCACGTCAAGAGGAATGGCACCGCTGCCGAGGACAACATCGTGGAAAGCTTTAATATCGAATTTTTCACCCAACCTTTGTTCCGCCTCCGCCCTCAGCTCAAGAATTTTAAGTTGACCGATCTTGTAAGCGAGTGCCTGCCCGGGCATGGAGATATATCGATCAATCTCATTGATGATATCAAGCTCGCTCTTCGGTGCATTTGACTTGAAATAGTCGATGGCGCGTTGTCTTGACCAGCCTTTGTAGTGCATTCCTGTATCTACGACCAATCGCACTGCGCGCCACATGTCATAGGTGAGCTGTCCAAAGCGATCGTAGGGATCCTCGTATAACCCCATATCATAGCCCAGTCGCTCACTGTACAAGCCCCAGCCTTCAACAAAGACTGTAAAGCCGGAATAGCGCCTAAAGTTAGGAAGTTGTTCAAGCTCCTGCTGTAGTGCGATCTGTAGATGATGTCCCGGTACCGACTCGTGGACGCTCAATACAGCCATTTCCCACTTTGGACGGGTCTCGGGTTTGTATAGATTCACATAGTAGTAACCGGCGCGGCTGCCGTCAGCAGCAGGTCTTGAATAGTAAGCAGTCGTCGTATCCGGCGCTGATACGTCAGGTATCTTTTTTAATCCGTAGGGGATGCGGGGCAGCTTGCCAAACAGATTCACCAGCATGGGGTCTAATCGCTTGCTCATCGCCAGATAACCCTCAAACAGTGCTTCAGGCGTATCGTAGTAAAACTGGGGGTCCGTTCTCAGGAAATGTACAAATGCATCAAAATCTCCTTTGAAGCCAGATGCTGAAATGGCGTCTTCCATATCACTGCGAATTCGTTTTACCTCGTTAAGGCCGATCTGATGCACTTCATCCGGTGTCATATCGGTTGTTGTGAATCGCTTGACCAGATATTCGTAATAGCGTTTGCCGTTGGGTAAATCAGAGACACCAAAACTTGTCCGGCAGGCAGGGTAGTAAACATCGTTAAAGTAGGTGTTGAGTCGCCTGTAGGCAGGGATCACTGTCGATGCAATGACTTCTCGTGCTCTGGACTGGATTCTCGTGGCATCGGAGGCGGGGATTCCCTGCGGCATATTCCTGAACACTTTATAGAACAAGCTGTCCTCTGGTTTATCGACCAGTTGTTGTGCGATCTGAGCGGGTACACGTCGCATGGTCGCTTTTGGTGGCAGCATGCCGGTTGCGATACCCTGATCCATTAACGCAATCGTTTGATCCATTAGCTCGTCGAGCTTTTCGAGACGCGATAACCAATCGTCGAAGTCCTGGGCTTCTTTTAATCTGAGCCTAGAAGCGCGTTCGTTAAGGGTTTGGATGCCACCTCGTTGGCTGATGGGAATTAGGTGCGGAGAAAATCCTGACCTCGCAATACGATCCTCGTAACGAAGTTTGAACAAGTCGTAGTTGACCTGTTCTTCTCTCGGTAATTGACCTCTGTCTATTTCACTCAATTCTGAGAGCGCCAGTTTGTCTCCGGCCGTATAGGCGGCAAATGCCTCAGGAGATAAGTCTGACCAGTTTTGATTAAATCGGCGGTCGCCGAGCGTTGACGCCCACATGGGGCTATTTTGCATATCTCGTTCCCACTGCTTATCGAAGAGAGCGTGGAGTTTACTTGATTCGTTGTTGCCGGAACTCACCGCAGCCGAGAACCCGAGGGGGATAGACCCAAGCAACCAGATTGCAACTGATATAGCGCCAATGGGCTTAATAAGACGCACCAATTATTCCTGCAGCAGATATTTGTTGCACACAATAAATGGAAGAAGCGATTGGGTCCAGCCTGAGACAGATACGACGTACCTGAGAAATGTTAAAAGGGAAATGTAAGTTTTATGAATAGATACAAGTTTTTTCCCAAGTATCTATTGCTGGGTATTCTAACTATTATTTTTCGTGGCGTGGTGTGATTAACGCGGTGTTGCCTCAACCTCAATTTTTGCCGTAGTAGGTTTGAGAATCGCGCCCGCCTTTCTCTCAGCCATTGCGCCGTTTTCCCGCGCGACCCTGCCGTTTACGAGGACAAGGTCAAATCCTTCTGCAAATTGAAACGGATCTGGATAAGTCGCTTTCTCGCTGACTTTTGACGGATCAAATATGATGAGGTCCGCTTTCATGCCGGCGCGCAGAACGCCGCGGTCAGCAATTTGAAGCGTTTTCGCTGGCAGCGACGTCATTTTTCGGACAGCCTCGGGTAACGATATGATTTTCCGCTCATTCACATAGTGCTCAATAATCTTTGCGAAAGTACCGTGGCCGCGAGGGTGGAAACCTGTGGGGCTGCCATCTGAGCAGATAGAAATATTGGGATCTACAACGATGGTTGATTGAAGCTGATCATTCATGACGAAATAAGCACCTGAAGCGCCCTGAGGCCCAATTTTGTCAATCAGCACATTCTCAAAAGGCATCTCAAGCTCATGTGCGATATCTGTAAGGGTTTTACCCGTGAAAGGCGCAGTGCCTAGTAGTGTGGCGTCAGGGCCGTTTCTGCGGGTGACCTTGTTGACTAAAAAAGTTTCAAGTTCTGCACGTCTGGTTTTTTTTGCGATTTGAAATTGTTCCTCCGCTTTAGCCCAGATCGGAAAAACGATACTGATCCCCGTATAGCTTGCATTGTATGGATAGGTATCGGCGGAGATGCGAACGCCTTTTGCACGGGCATCATCGATGAGTGCCAGAATCTCGTGGCCGCGCTCCTCGCCTTTGCCATAAACCGATTTAAGGTGGGCAATATGAATTCGTGCATGCTTACCCTGCTCAATGAGTTCGGCAATCGAAGCGTCTAGCTTGTCATCGTCCTCATTGCGGAGGTGGCTCATGATCAACCGGTCTTTCCTGCCTACAACTTTTGCAATAGCTTCAAGTTCACTCGCGGGCGCATTTAAACCGGGATTGTATTCAAGACCTGAACTTAGACCAAAAGTGTATTCAAGGGTGCTTTCGAGCTTGGCCAGCATGTTGTCCAAGGCTTGCTTGTCCGGATCTGCGTCTCTACCGATACCAGACATATTCCTTAGCGTACCATGTCCAACAAACATTGCTAGATTGGGTGCAAGTCCCTGCGTAGCAACTTCCTTCAGCCAATCATCGAGATTGTTCACTGCCGGGCTATCGCCGTCTTGCCCTAGGGTAATGGTTGTGACCCCCATGGCTAAAAAGTTTTCGAAGTCAGGCGTTTCCAGTGGATTACCATGTGAGTGTAAGTCGATAAATCCCGGAGAGATCACGCGCCCGTTTGCGTCGATAGTACGTGTGATTCTTGAGTTCAGGTCCTGCTCAGAAAATCTAGTTTCTCCAACAAAAACAATTGAGTCACCTGCAATGACCACGTCTGCATCGATCGCCGCATTGCCTAAACCGTCAAGCAACTGCCCGTTCGTGATAACAAGGTCTATGCGGGTTTGTTCGGGCAGAAAAGGCTGAATTTTGTTATCGCAGGAGGTGAGTAGGAAAAAAACTGCGCTAACTAAAATTCGAGTGATTATCGTCACGCTTAGCGGCTTTCAAAAATCGTTGTTTGGTCGCGAAGCTTAGCAATCATTTCTATCGAACGTTCATAACCCTGTATGCCGAGCCCGGCGATGACGGCATTTGCGGCGGACGAAACATAGGATAGGTGGCGAAAAGGTTCCCTCAGGTGAGGGTTGGAAATGTGAAGCTCTATCACAAACCCGTTATAGGCGCGTAGTGCATCGTGAATGGCAATCGAGGTATGCGTGTATGCACCAGCGTTTAGCACAATCGCATCGATTTTGTTGATGGCTTCCTGTATCCAAGTGACGATTTGTCCCTCGTGATTTGACTGCGAAAATAAGACATCTAGGTCATCGTTGTCGCCCGACTTTCGGCATCTATTGGCGACATCTTCAAGCGTGTCATGGCCATATATTTCAGGTTCCCGGGTGCCCAAAAGGTTAAGGTTTGGGCCGTTAATAACATGCACTTTCATGGGGTCTCCGTGATGGCTAAACATTGATTTTTGTTGCCAGTGACTGAATCGCCAGCGGGTATCCATGGATGCCAAGGCCTGCAATAAACCCTGCATCACTTTCGGGTACCTTGAATGGTGCCGAAATATTTGAGCCAGGGAGAAAGATGTTTTCGAGATGAACCTCGATGATCGGTATGTTCAAATGAGCGATTGAAATGATCGCAGCGTGAAGTCTTTCGAAATCGAAAGACGCGGCTTCTGCGTTTGTGACAGGGCTGATAATAATCCCACTAAACTCCTGACCATTGATCTCAAGCCATCTCGCGATTTCTGTTTCATCTTCGGACTGACGAAAATCCAAGCCAATATTCAATTGCTGACATGCTTGCTGACATGCCTCTTCGATTTCCCCGAGTGCTGAGCCAGACAGACCAGGTCCGGTAAGAATCAATATGTTATAAGTCTTCATGAGTATCGCTATGATCGAAGCAGTAAAGGTATGGATAATCCTCCCATTGTTGAAAGTGGTCAAGTAAGCGGCGACCCTAAGTTGGAAAGTTGACGATCCTGAGCCCCTTTACCTTCGTGTTACACCAGACTTTATGATTGCGCTTCAAAAAGTAGGTAATCCATGTCTACTTTATGGAAATTTACCAATTGGTCGCGCCTGATTGAGGTATCACCGATGAATTCAAAGCAAGTAATCGCGCCGGCCGTGCTGCAAAGCGCGGGGTCTGTTCACTACCTTGCCATTGGCGGTATGAGTTGCGCGAGCTGTGTGAGTGCTGTTGAGGGAGCGCTAGAGCGTGTTGAAGGGACTCACAGCGTTACAGTTAATTTCGCTGATCAATCTGCAAGAATTGTTGGCCAGGCAGGCTTAGAGAGTCTTATCTCCGCAGTCAGGAACGCAGGTTACGACGCAACATCTCAACATAATGATGATAATGAGGCTCGGTTTGCTCAAATCGAAAAAGAGCTTCGCCGTGCTATTCGTGAGTCAGGTGTCGCACTGAGCGTAGGTGCGGGGCTGATGCTGGGGATGTGGCTTGACCTCCTGCCTGCGCAATCGGATCAATTTTTTTGGTTGGGAACGAGCCTCGTTGTGGCGGCTGTGATGTTCTACTCTGGCAGAAAATTTTTCAGTGCCGCACTAAACGCCCTGACTCATGGTACAACAACCATGGATACGCTAATCGCGCTCGGTACATCAACAGCCTGGCTGTATTCAACCTTGATAATTCTGTGGCCAGAGCTTGTGCCGGTGCAGTCAAGGCATTTGTTCTTTGAAGCTGCTGTTTTGATTATTGGTTTTGTTGGGCTGGGCAAGGCGCTGGAAAGTAATGCGAAAGGCAAAACATCGCTCGCGATTAGCCAACTGCTCAATCTACAGCCGCCAACCGCTATTAAGGTTGAAACAGGGCAAGATGGTGTCCAGAGTGAAAATGTGGTGCCCGTTGCCATGCTCGAAACCGGCGACATCATTCGTGTTTTACCAGGGCAGGCTGTTCCCGTGGACGGTGTTGTTTTGGAGGGAGAGTCGAGTGTCGATGAGTCTATGTTGACCGGAGAAAGTTTGCCTTTAGAAAAAACTGCGGGTGCGAGGGTTGTCGCTGGCACAATAAATCAACAGGGTGTGTTGTTGATCTCAGCCAGCGAGATTGGTGACAAGACAGTGCTCGCTGGTATCGTGAATCTGGTCCGTGAAGCTCAGAATTCCAAGCCGGAGATTGGTCGAATCACCGATAAAATTGCCAGTGTTTTTGTGCCGATAGTGATTGCAATCTCGATTGTGACCGCAATGGTATGGTTATGGTACGGCCCTGAACCCCGTATTGCCTTTGCGGTCAGTACGGCCATGGCTGTGCTTATTATTGCCTGTCCCTGTGCGCTTGGTTTGGCTATTCCCATGTCGATCATGGTGGGTATAGGTCGTGCTGCTGGTGAAGGGCTGCTCATCAGGAATAGTGATGCGCTGCAGGCTGCATCGAAGCTGACCACCGTGGTCATCGATAAGACTGGCACACTGACCGAGGGAAAGCCTGGGATAATAGGTTTTAGAGTCAGTCAGACATATCAAAATAGTGAGTATCGTGTGCTTCGTATTGCTCATAGCCTCGAGAAACTATCTGAACACCCATTGGCTAGGGGAATTGTGGCCTATTGTGAAGATCTAGCAGGGGAGGCTCCGACGACAAAAGTTTCTCATTTCACTGTGGCTGCCGGTGGTGGTGTAAAAGGTGAAATCGACGGTGACCTCGTTGCGATAGGCAATGCCCGCTGCATGGCCGCTCATCACATGGCGATGCCCATAGAACTTTCCGATGCAACGATGGGTCCTGCAACAAAAATATACGTGGGCCTTGGTAATCACGTAATCGGTGCTTTTTATTTGCGTGACCAAATTAAGAATGACTCAATAGCATCGATAAGAATGTTGAAAGAACTGGGCCTTAAGGTTGTCATGTTAACTGGTGACAGTCAGGAGGTGGCGACAGAGGTAAGCAAGCAATTGGGGATAACTGACTACGTTGCTGAAATGTCGCCGGCACAGAAGCTGGATTATATCCGCGGTTTGCAAAGAGCTGGGGAAAGCGTCGGTATGGTCGGCGATGGTATTAACGATTCACTGGCGCTGAGCACGGCGGATGTTGGGTTTGCTATGGGTGCGGGTACCGATATTGCGATCCAAAGCGCAGACGTGGCGTTGTTGAGTAATAGCGTGGCGGGCGTTGCCAAGGCTATTTTGCTCTCGAGATATTGCCTGCGCAATATATACCAGAATCTGGTTGGTGCCTTTGGCTATAACCTGCTGCTGATTCCGCTGGCCGCCGGTGCGTTTTTTCCCTGGTTCGGGTGGCTGATTAATCCTGCTTTTGCCGGCGTAGCGATGGCGGCTTCTTCAATCACGGTTGTGACCAACGCGAACAGGTTAAGATTCTTTCGACTCGGCCATGACCACGTCGAATAACTCCAGATGGGGTGGTCCTTGGTAAGTGCCTTTGGCGGCACCGGCATTGGCATGGGCCTGGCGAAAGTTTTCAGACCTAGTCCAATCGCGGAAACTCTGCTCGCTCTCCCAGATTGTCAGCGTCGAGTACATTGTGAATTCGTCGACCGGATCTTTTGCGCTGGTTTCCTTCAGCAATTTGAAGGAATGGTAGCCAGGCACGGTGTCTAACGATGAGTTTCTGGACGCCCAGATCTCCTCGAAGCTTTGTTCGTAACCCGGGTTTATTTTGAACCTGTTCATAGCTATGTACATAGTGCGACGCCTGAGTTTGTTTGCCGATATTACAACGACGAGATGGGTAATGTCTCTGGTGACGAGGATCTTTAAACCGTGTTAACCTCAACGGAAAGGAAAACTCACTAACCCCGGAGATACTATGTCAAAAATACTCATCACTGGAACCAGTAAAGGCATTGGGTACGACGCAGCTTTATGTCTCGCGCGAAATGGACACGATATTGTGGCGACCATGCGTAACCCTAACAATTCTGATCTTTCTGAAGTCGCGTCCAAAGAGTCACTCAACATAGATATTCAGGCTCTGGATGTCGATGACATTGATTCGGTCAAAGAAGTCTTCGATAAGGTGGGTGCTATAGATGTGTTGATTAACAATGCTGGCATATTGAGCTACAACATACTTGAGGATGAATCGATGGAACGCTTTATGGAAGTTGTCAACACTAACTTATTTGGTGTTGTCAGATGCTGTAAGGCCGTTATTCCTCGCATGAGGGCCGCGCAAAGCGGATGCATTATAAATATTGGTTCAGTTGCCGGGAAAGTAACGATTCCTTGCAGCTCAGCATATTCCTCATCGAAGCATGCGATAGAGGCATTCAGTGAAGTGCTTGCACAGGAGATGTTGCCGTTCGGCGTTAGAGTGCATCTGGTTCAACCTGGCATTATTGATACACCGATGGCAACGACTGAGTTTCCCGCGCCAAAAAAGGACAGCCTTTATCCACAAGGGAAGCGGGTCACCGCGTTGTTTGCAGCGGCTTCTCAAGTTGATGCCCCGGCTTCTCTTGTATCAGATAAACTGAAGTACCTTATTGAAGTTGGTGACGAGCGGCTTCGTCACCCCGTTGGCCCAGATTCTCTTGTTTTTCTTGGCTATCGTGCGAGTGTCGATGATGAACGATTGATTTCGACCTGGGGCGCTGCCAGCGATGAGGAATTTCTCAGAAAATCTGGTCAGGATATGATGATGGATCTGACGCCGTTTATGGAGTAGTCACGCCTAATCGACCAAAATAGCGTAGAGCCTAAGACTCAAAGCTGCTGATTCAAGTCAACGGCTTTATGCGAAAGGTGGCGATTTCATGGAGGTAATCGCCGCTAGATCTTTATAATTAAAATCTAATCAGCTGAAACTTCGCCATCTATGGATCAAGCGATAGCAAACTTTAGTATTAAGCGAACGATTACAGCATTGGAAATTTAACCTCGACGACGTCATAGTTGTGCGCTAGCGAGGCAAGATCTCTGTCAGGTCGATTGTCTCTAGCTTCTGTAGAATACGTTCAATCCATGTCACCGCCAATTGATGTCCGCGGTCACCTTCTAGTTCCAACATATCCTGATATTCCGCAGGTATTACCTTGTGAAGAATAATAAGCATGCCGGCATGGTATGACCATTCAAGTGATGCTTGGTCAACCTCAATGCCATGTTTAGCAAGCTGTGCTCTGTAAAACTGCATAAGCTCCGAGGCGTCGCTTTCGCGAGATTCTTGTCCCAGCGAAGCACTTAAAAAATAGGCGAGATCAAGCCCTGCAGGACCGTTCATTAATGTTTGCCAGTCACAGATGACGATCTCGTGCTGCGTGTCATCAAAGAAAAGGTTATCGAGCCTAAAGTCGCCGTGTAGCAATGTCGAAGGCAGACTGGTATAGATATCGAATAATGCTATTGCGTGCTCTTTAAGCCAGTAAAGGAGTTCAAGATGGCGAGGCGTTAGTGAGTCTTGGTTTGCTTTGATGTACCTTGGCAGGCAATCCAGAAAAACGGCTTGCCCAGCTTTTGCACTTATTTTCAGCGGAATAACCCATGAAAACTTCTCCGTGATGGGCTGGTTCCAATACTGCGCATGCAGTTGAGCCATACCCGAGAGCGCGGTTTTTGCATCTTCTAAATTACAACCCTCAAGCTGATTGCCGGGACGAAGTTTTGAGAGGTCCTCAAGCAATAATGCGTATTGTCTCTTTTTCGGGGGAATCTTTTGCGTAAGCACGAACAGCCACCATATAACTCGGACAGGAAATCGATTGATAAAATTTAGCAGCCCAAGTGTTTTTTCAGGGTCATCTCCTTGGTCCATCTGGGCCAGATATGGCGTTGGCGTTCGTATGATGAGTTCCTGTTGTAGCTCGGAATAGAATCTAACCTCCCGCTCGTAGACGCCGAGGGTTTCGCCTATTCCTCGGTTACCGGTTTGGGTGGGAAGTTTGAGAACAACGCTGTAGCCATCTTCAGGGTGGTGCGTGGTTTCTGACTGATAATTCAGTGTCAGAATGATCACTTCCCCCATAAATCCGGTGCCTTGACCGACAACTTCGTAGCTGAAATCACTGATGTGCTGGTCAGGAAAGGCAGGCTGGTCTCGCAGGGCGGTGTCGATCCATAGCTGATCAACATCCGCAATGCTTTCGGGAATGCGCATACTGTTTGCATCCTTTATGAGCGATGGTTATTGCCAGATAATAGTGGTTTTCACCGGTTTTTTATGACTCGATTACCGGTGAAACCACGCTTGTTACGGATGAACCATGCCCATATTGAATGACGACTACTTTCGGGTCAAATTACGTAAACCCAGATATTGCGTTAAAAATTGATTCTGAGACCTGCCAGAAGCGTGCGTCCGGGTGCCGGTGCGACATCCTTAATGAATGAAACATGATGTCGCTGCTCTTCATCACCCAGATTTTTGCCGTGGAGGAATATCTCCATATTAGCCCGCTCTGACAAGCGAAGTTGATAACCCAAATAGAGGCTTAAGTCGTAATATTCGTCTGTTACGAGTTCCTGAGCGGCTACATCCGTCTGATTATCGACGTTCAGGAAATCAAGTGACGCGGAGAGAGCCCCAAATTCGCCTAGAATACCAATGCCGTAACGCAACGGCGGTGTGCGTGGAATGTGATCATTGCCGCTGACATCGAGCGATGCGTTCACCCAATCAAATTTAAGTGAGACTTCTACGCGACCCTCGTTCCACTGACTGATCTGAGATGTGAGCTCAGCGTCGATGCCGTAAAAGTTTGCATCTTCCTGGAGATATGCAACTTCCGGCAGACCATCTTCCTCAGCACCGGTTGCCTGTTGATAAATGAAGTCAGAGAATTGCGTGGCGTAAATCGTGACTCGACTGCTTAGCGCATCGGCGTTGTACTCAAATGTCGCCGCAATGTTAGCAGCATTCTCATTGTCCAGTTGAATATTGCCAACCTCAAAGCTGTTGGTGGTGAGGTGAGGCCCATTCGAGTAAAGCTCCTCAGCGACGGGAGCCCGTGACGAATAGTCGATGACCGCGCCAAATTGCAGCGCGGATGATAGTGGAATGACAACACCGGCGGACAAAGCGTAAGTGTTAAAGTCTGTATCGATATTTGCGGCGGGCTGATGGCTTAATTGACCAACTCGCGCACCTAATTCCAGATCAAATTGGTCGTAGGAGCGTTCAGCAACCCAGAATACTGCTTGTTCGTCAGTGTCGACAGGCGGAATAAACGCCTCTTCGCCCAGCGCCGAAAATTCTCGGTCTGATAGTTGCGTACCAATTGAACCGCGCCATTGCCCAAGGTCGTAAACCAGTTCGGCGCGGGCTTCCCAGGCCTCATTGCTGAATTCAGTTGCTATTTCACCATTCGGCTCAATTTCCAGATGTTCATAGTCATTGACGCCGAGTCGAACGTTCAAGCTAGAAAAAATTGAGAAAGGATTCTTAACGCCAAGTTCGAAATCGACTCGATTTTGCTTGAGGTCCAACAATGGGTTGCCTTCCTCTTCCTCTTCCTCTTCCTCTTCTTCCCCTTCATGTTCATGTCCATGTCCTCCGGGGAGACCGTAATTGGCCTCAAGCTGGCTGAACACCAAGCCTACAAAGCCCCAGTCTTGGATGTAAGATGCACCGAAGGCAAGGCTTTCGGTATCAAACTGGCTACCGGGTAATATGTCACGTGCCTCCTCCTCTTCGTCATGATCGTCGTGATCTTCATCATCGTCGTGATCGTCGCCTTCGGCCTCTTCTAGTGCACGTAGCTGTGATGATTCCGCAAAACCCGGAATTTCATAGGCATTACCATCCTGAAAGCTGGCATCTGCGTGCCAAGCGAAAGATCCGTTGCCACCATTCAACTTGAACGCTGTAGCATTGCCATCTGTGTTCGTGTCAAAAGTTGTTGATATGCCACCGGTGATCAGGTGACTTGGCACATTGTGAGGAATCCGCCCAGTGTGAACGTCGACGATACCTCCAATAGCGCCGGAGCCGTAGAGTAGCGTGCTCGGTCCCTTGAGGACTTCGATGCGCTCAGCGATGAAAGGATCAATACCGACGGCATGATCTGCACTGGTGACCGATACATCCAGTGAATCTATCCGGTCTTCCATCACTTTTACGCGGGGCCCTCCTAGGCCGTGAATCACTGGGCGACCCACAGCCTTACCAAAACTGGCTGATTGGATTCCGGGCAGTTTGCCCAGTGTGCTACCGATGTTGGAATCTAATGCGCGCTCAAGTTCTTGTCCGTCAATCAGTTCCGCTGCTTGCGAAAGCCCTTCACCCGATAGTGGGTGAGAAAAGACGATTACTTCTTCTATTTGTTCGGAAGGTGCTTGCTGAGCGTGGCCGACACCCGGTTGAATAGCCGCTAGTAGTCCACTAATTATGGACAAAGGAAAGTGTTTCATTGCCTGTCTCTCACTAAATATCAATACGAATACAGCAACAATTTGCTGTGTCTTTATTACGTTTCTTGATGACTTAAGGAGAGAGGGGGTGCTCGGCTGAGCCTGTCAAAGGTGACGGTTGAGACGATATTCCGCGTCGGCAGAATCGCCAAGTAAACGCTGAAAAATTCAGCTTTGGGTAGAGATAGTTTCGCTGTTGTAAGTGCTAGTGTGTTGGTTCCGAGCAAGCATACGGAACAATTTTCTATTTTGACAAGATGAGCATGGACGTGCTGAGTCGCTGTACTCTGGGTAACAACGAACGCAAAAAGCACACCCAGCACAATGGGGCTTGAGAGTAATGCTTTTAGCTTAGCAATAATTGTCATGGGTTAATGCAATTTTTGCGCCATATTCTATAGAAAAACCCTTGTTTTGCAATGTCATCTGCTTAGGCGTCTTCAAGAGCCGTATTGCATAGGCAACATCTACTGGGAGTAAGGCTTCAGGCCTGTCGAGAAAGATGTCCGTGCTGGGTTTTGTTGTTTACCAGCCAATGCCGATGCGGTTGAGTTGGTGCGCATGACTTGATTGCTCGAGTTGTGTTCGAAACTGCTCTTCAAGTTAGTGTGACGATGCAGCCTGGTGGTTAACAGCGGGAATAGAATTGCTCGACAATCGACCGGGAAAGTTAAGATAAAAATTCGCTCAAAACTGGCAAAGCGTGACCTTATCAGCCGATAATATCAACGATGTGCTCTTGCTTTTAGCGGTAAAAATCTATGGATCAAAGAATAAATGCAGCGGTCATCGGTGCTGGTGCAGCGGGGTTGGTTTGTGCCCGTGAACTTGCAAGGCAAAATATAGAAGTCACCGTATTCGAAAAATCCAATCAGGTTGGCGGAGTGTGGGTTTATGAACCCGAGGTGGATGACGATATTACAGGGATTAATCCGCATCACACGGTACATTCTTCGCTCTATGATTCTTTAAGAACAAACCTTCCAAGAGATCTGATGGCTTTTTCAGACTACTATTTCGACTCTACTGGTGGCGGTCAAGATACATGGCCCCGCTACCCTGACCATTCGAAAGTGTTGGAGTATCTGGAAAGATTTGCGTTTGATCATGACCTAACGAAAACAATGAGGTTAGGAACCACGGTAACACGCCTGAAGCCTGTGTTAAGAGAATGCGTTGATGACACTAACCGTCGCCCGAAGTGGCTTGTGGAAAGCGAAGATGCGGACGGTAGTCTTCGCAGAGAAGCATTCGACGCTGTCGCGGTTTGTAACGGTCATTACTCAAAACCAAGAGTGCCTATACTACCCGGGATGGAATCCTTTCCGGGGTATGTCATTCATAGCCACAACTACCGTCGACCAGACGAGTTCAAGAATATGAAAGTGGCTGTCTGGGGCACTGCAGCGTCCGGTGCAGATATCGCGAGGGAAATTGCGTCAGTAGCAACTGAAGTGTATTGGTGTGGCAACGCTTTTGAGTTGCCGAGCAGGTCTGGGGGTCAAGGTCTAGACCTATACCCATCTCCGGTGAGTTGCTCTGAGAGCAGGATCATATTCAATGAGGAAGTTAGCGTAGACGGTGTTGACGCATTTGTATATTGCACGGGTTATGAGTTTAACTTTCCCTTTCTGGGAAAAGACATCGTATCCGTTGAAGATAATTGGGTGCATCCACTTTATCTAGACCTAGTTTCTACGAGGTTTGAAAATCTAGCGTTCATTGGTTTGCCATACTTGGTCATTCCATTTCGGCTATTTGAAATGCAATCTCGATGGTTCGCGAGTGGCATGGCCGGAAAGATGAGTATGCCTAACCAGCAAGAGATGACGCATGCTTATGAAGCTTCGCGACAGAAACTAATACAAAAAGGTGTGCCCAAACATCACTATCATCGCCTTGGAGACGCTCAGACCGACTATATTGATTTGTTGGCGAAACAATGTGGTGCGGACAAAGTACCGGAATGGTACAAGGGTCTGGCGCTGGAGGCCCAGAAGGCAAGACGTGCAGACCCTGCAGGGTTCAGAGCAAGACCGCTAAAGTTTCAGGGGCCCACGGTGGTGCCCGAAGAAGATCGACTGCCCGAGCTATAGTAATCAGCGCGGCAACAACCCCGTTTTCTCGTAAACGTCTGCTAGGGTTACTGAGGCTCTCTCAGTCGCCTTTTTCGCGCCGGCTCGCATCAGCTGTCGCAGATAGTCTTGATGTTTCATCAGGTCTTCGTACTTTTCGCGATAGGGAGTGAGTGTTGTTACGACAAGCTCAGCTAGATCACCTTTGAGGTGACCGTACATGCGTCCTTCGTATTCCTCAACTAAAGTTGGTACGGGTTTGTCACTGAGTACACTGTAAATAGTCAGGAGGTTGGCCAGACCTGGTTTGTTTTCCGGGTCATAATTGACCACGGTATCTGAATCTGTCACTGCCGACTTTATTTTCTTGGTAATCTTCTTTGGCTGGTCAATGATAGAAATATAGCTTTTCTCATTGTCAGAGGATTTTGACATCTTGGATACAGGATCAGTCAACGACATAATTTTTGCGCCAACTTCTGGAATGTAAGGTTCAGGTACTTTCAATGCGCCTGCACCATACCGATTGTCAAAATAACCTACTAGGTCGCGACAGAGTTCGAGATGTTGTTTCTGATCTTGGCCAACGGGCACTAGATCAGCCTGATAGAGTAAAATATCAGCAGCCATCAAGACCGGGTATGAAAACAAACCGGCGTGAACATTTTTAACATTAGCCGACTTATCTTTGAACTGCGTCATTCTATTGAGATAACCCATTGGCGTCATGCAGGTGAGTATCCACGTCAGTTCTGCGTGCTCATGTACATGTGATTGAACGAAAATGGTGTTTTCTTCAGGATCGAGGCCAAGCGCAATGTATTGAGCGTAAAAACTCATGCACCGTTCGCGCAGGGCGACCGGATCTTGGGCTACCGTCAGGGCATGGAGGTCGGCGATGAAATAGAAGCAGTCATAGTCTTGCTGCATGGCTTTCCAGTTTGATACAGCGCCGATGTAATTCCCCAGGGTGAGGTTACCGGTTGTGGTAGAGCCGGAAAGTATAGTTTTTCGTGTTGCTGTATCATTGGAGCTGGTCATAGAGGATTCTTAAAGCATGTTAGTGAACAGACGGATGCGCGGGCCATCATACCAGAGCCGCACCGGATTTCCCCCGTACAAATGTGGGTTACCTGATGCAACAAGCTAAAGTGAGTGACAAAAAACTGCCAGAATCAAAGCGTAATCGAATGTATCTTGTCATTCTAGGTGTTTTGTTTAGCCTCGCGCTCCCTTTGAAAGTTCTAGGACAAGTGAGCTTTGCTGAAATTCAGGCACTTGAATACAGCATGCCTAACGAAGTTATTCCGTACGGTGCCGGTGAGTACCAATTTGCAGAGTACTGGCATCCCGGCACGTCGAAGCCCGCTTTGGTCATTTTGATTCATGGTGGGTGCTGGCTGAACGAATATGGGCTGGACCATATCAGGGCGCTCGCCAGCAAGCTGAACGAGTCAGGGTACGCTGTATGGTCAACCGAATATCGCCGGGTAGGTGATGCAGGTGGTGGTTGGCCAGGTACGTTTGAAGATATTGCTGACTCGTTGAATTACACGGACAAGCTCTCAAACGTCAATCAGCGCGCAAAGTTTGTGATGGGGCATTCCGCGGGTGGACATCTTGCACTTTGGGTTGCAGCATCGGATCACTTGCCTCTTGATTCACCCTTGGGTAAGCGGATCAAAACTCAAATTCAGGGAGCCATTGGGCTGGCCCCGATTGCTGATCTTGCCGCATATTCGCTGGGTGACAACAGTTGTGAAGTTGTAACCGAAAAACTGATGGGTGGTCCTGCTAAGGCCTTAGCCGAGCGTTATGCGCTCGGGTCACCTTCATCATTGTTGCCATCAACTGATTCGATTTTGATACACGGAGAAAGTGACACCATCGTGAACATTAGTCAGTCGCTTGGCTATGCTGCATCGTCTCCCCGCGCCAGTATTATCTCGCTTAAAGGGTTGGGGCACTTCGACATGATCAATCCTGAAGGTCCCGTGTTTGATCGTATTATCAACGCGCTGGAGCGCCTTGAACCGGAGGCTGTCAAATGAACCAAGACAATTCATTGCAGGCTGACACCGACGATGTGCTGGCCCCGCTAAAAGACTTATTCTACCTGCCACCAAATACGGTTTATCTGGATGGCAACTCACTTGGCCCGCTATTGAAACGTGTCGAATCGAGGTTGCAGAAAACGATTCGGGAGGAATGGGGTCAGGATTTGATTGCCAGTTGGAATAGCCACAACTGGATCGATCTACCGGTGAAGGTAGCTGAAAAAATTGCACCTTTAGTCGGTGCCGCGAAAGGCCAGGTTATCTGCGCCGATTCAGTGTCGGTAAATTTGTTCAAGTTGCTTGTGACTGCGCTCCAGCTAAATCCCAAACGTACCCGCGTGTTGAGCGTTGAGGAAACATTTCCAACTGATCTTTATATGGCGCAGGGACTGCAAAAGTTGCTGGGCGAAGCACGCTGTACCCTGAGTCGTGTGAAGGAAGCCAGTCTGATCGAAGAAATAAACGATGAGACAAACCTGGTCATGATTAGCCACGTGAACTTCAGAAGTGGTTATGTCAACGATTTAAAAGTGATAACAGAAACGGCGCATCGACACGGTGCCATGGTGCTGGTTGACCTGTCCCATAGTGTGGGCGTTATCCCCATCGAATTGGACACACTTGGTGTTGATTTTGCGGTAGGTTGTGGGTACAAGTTTTTAAATGGTGGGCCGGGAGCACCGGCATTTTTGTATGTGAACCAGAGACACCAGAACAAAGTTGAGCAGCCCCTCAGTGGCTGGATGGGGCATCGATCACCCTTTGAGTTTTCTGCGGACTACATTCCTCGGCTCGGGATTGCGCAATATCAATCGGGTACACCGGGGATCATAGGCTTATCGGCGCTGGATGAAGCGATGACGTTGTGGGCAGATATTGATATCCAAGATGTAAGACGGAAGTCGTCTGCACTAACGAGCCTCTTTATCGACAAGGTTCAAAATACCACCGAGTTGAGTGGTCTTGAAATTGTCAGTCCGCTGGATGTTGATACCCGTGGCAGTCAGGTTTCGTTCTCACATCCCGAAGGGTATCAAATTGTTCAGGCGATGATCGCCTCCGGCGTGATCTGTGATTATCGTGAACCGGACGTACTTAGGTTTGGTATTGCACCACTTTACAACAGCTTCGAGGACATCACGCGCGCAGTGGACGTGATGACAGATATCGTCAAGAATAAGCACTATAGAAATCCGGCATTTGGAGATCGAAATGACGTCACGTAAAGAACAAAAAGAAGCGACCATGGACGGTGATTACATAGCGTTGTCGCCAAAGGTTCTGCCGGTGCCCATGGCTTATATCGAGCAGACGAGACGTCAATACAATGGCCTAGGTTATCCGCCGTATGAGTGGTTTGAAGCTGAAGATGCCCCCGTTCTGGCCAAAATTTCTAAACCGTTAGATGAATCAAAACTTGGGCTTATTTCAACGGCAGGAACCTATGTTGCCGGCCAGCAGGCATATTATTACAAGGATGATGCCAGTATTCGGGAGATCCCCTCAAACACTGATGTGAGTGATCTCAGATTCTCCCACATCATGGAGAACTATCTAGTCGAAGCATGGCAAGACCCTGGCGTAGTGTTTCCAATCGAAGCACTGCGAAAGCTAGACAAGGATGGAACGGTCGGCGAACTGGCAGAGGAATTTCTTGCCTGTATGGGCGGAATTTACTCTCAACGAAGAGTAAACGAAGAGCTGATTCCACAACTCGAAGCGGCAGTAGATCGCCAGCGACTTGATCTACTTTTGCTGGTACCTCTGTGACCTGTTTGTCATCAGACCGTGAGTCTGATTGCTCGCCATTTTGAAAGCAAAGGGTTACCAACACTGATATTGGGAAGCGCTTTCGATATTTTGGTGGCAGGCATGCCACCGAGAGCCATGTTTTTGAACTATCCGCTAGGGTTCGAAACGGGAAAACCATTCGATAAAAATCATCAATTTGAAGTTGTTCAAGCTGCGCTTGCGGGGTTCGAGGGTTTTGAGCGGCCCGGGATTAAGTCGATGCCATATGAGTGGCTGGCTGGCTGGGAAATGACTCGTGAAAGAGCGCGACTGGGCGACAAAGACAGCCGTTCTCCGCGCGATATGACACCAAGATACCAGAAAGAAGAAGATCGACGCTTATACGAAGAAAATCTGAAAGGAAACGGTAATGGACCTTGAAACAATTGTTTATGAGAAAAGAGATGGTGTTGCCTACGTCACGCTGAACAGGCCTGAAAAACTCAACGCGATGAACGATACGCTGCACAGGGAACTGGGTGAAGTGTGGGTCGACTTCAATGAAGATGAAGCATTGAAAGTCGCTATTCTTTCAGGTAGCGGCAGATGTTTCAGCGCCGGTGCTGATCTTTCCGGTGGTGCGCCAGAAAAGTATGTATACCCGAATAATTATGCAGATATCACCCAGACACAGAAAATTTATAAACCTATTATTGCGGCGCTGCACAGCCATGTTGTCGGCTTCGGTATGTGGATCGCACTTGATGCCGATATCAGAATCGCGACCGACGACGTTTCCTTCTGGCTGCCGGAGCCGCAGTGGGGGATTGCTACGATTCCTTCAGGATGGTTTCCTAAAATAATGCCTTGGGCAATTGCGTCGGAGTTGTTGTTGCTCGCCGAACCGCTAAGTGCAAGACGTGCTTACGAGCTCGGAATGATTAACAAAATTGTACCTGAGAATCAGCTGATGGCTGAAGCCGAGAGAATGGCGGCAAGATTCTGTGAGTTGAGCCCTATTGCTGTTCAAGGAATGAAAGAATCAATGATTAAAGCTTCTAGTCTCGATTATGCCGCGATCAATCATATCACTGAAGATGTTCAAACAAGGGTGATGAATTCGGATGATCGAAAGGAAGGAGGTAAGGCCTTTATTGAGAAAAGGAAGGCAGACTGGGGCTAGTCTAACGTCATTGCTACCTTTCAACGATTGCTGGTTTTCGGCCAACTGTGAAGTTGATGAGACGCCGGTCGAGGTGCCGAAAAACATTGTGAATCGGTTAGTTGATTTTTCATTTTCACTTTCGATGTCGGTCACATAGACGACCCAAATCTTCAGGACTTGATCAACGAGCATGGCCAAGGTAGAAGTGACAAGTAGCGTCTTGCTAAAGATACATTTCATTTAGTCGCAGTTTTAGCTAAACAGAAGTGCGAGAGCAAAGACAATGTCAGTTGCCACGGGGATCGCCCAGCCATCCATTGCAATCTCGTTACTCCAGTTGAACTACGCGTAAATGGCTGCGGGTACCACTATGCCTCCTATTGCTCCTGCGCCCTGTAGTACGACCTGTGAAAAAGAAGATAATTCGCCTTCAAGCATCTCTCGCTTGATCTCGAGCGTTCCAACCTGAACAGCTACGGTTGTATCTAGCAAGCCGCCATAGATTGATGCAGAGGGAGAGTTGGCTATCAAAATTGCCAGTATTGCGGCGCCCAAGAGTAATAGTTCACCGGCAGATTCAAGCCGCAGCGGAGCTGTTCGGGATTTCTGCATCATTCTCTTGTGGCTGAGTTTTCATTGCGAGCTATCAACAAATTTCGATCTAAAAAAATAATCACCTGGCTGGCACATACAATTGTTATCATCTGAGTTTCAGCTCGCTACTATTATTCTAGAAAAAGTTGAGGTTTCAGTGACTCATTACCATGATTTGTCTGTACAAGAGCTAAAAAGCTATCAAGCATCGGGCTACCTGATTCGCAAGGACGTGTTCAGTTTTTCGGAAATCACCAAGCTGCGTGCCGCGGCAGAACGAGCAGTTAGCCATGCGATTGAAATGTGTGCAGCTGGGAAAACATATATCTTGGACGGTAAACGTTTTGTTGATATCAATCACGTTACGGTTCAGTTCGAACCCGGACTCGATAATGAACAGGTGCGAGTTATCGAACCGGTAAATGAACTGGACGCCGAACTAGATCAGTTAGTCCTTGATCCAAGGCTTACCGACCCAATGCGATCCTTAGTGGGTGCCAGTGACCTGGCGCTTTGGACCGCCAAGCTTAATTTGAAGAGACCCCGCGAAGGTACTGGTTTTGGCTGGCATCAGGATTCGCCGTATTGGATCCATGACAGCGACCATGTTGACAAATTACCTAATGTAATGATCGCCTTTGACGATGCAGACAGATACAACGGCTGTTTCAAGGTGATTAAGGGTAGTCATAAACAGGGATGTTTGCCGGGCAAAGATGATGGATCACAACTCGGTGGCTTCTATACGAATACAAGTTGCTTCGATGAGGCCGATCAGGTTGAGATGGAGGTCTCCGCTGGATCCGTCATTTTTTTTGACCCGCACACGGTACACGGCTCTGCGGCTAACGAGTCTAACCAACCGCGAAGAGCGATCATCATCACTTATCAACCCGCAGGTTTTCCGCAATTAAAATCAGGACAAATTAGAAATGTATGAGTTTGTCATAGGGGTACGAGCGTGAAAAATACAACAGGATTTTGGCCAGCAGCACCAGATCTTCGCCGCTCAGATATCGCTTTTAATTTTAGAGGGCACGACTATCTTGGCCACATGGTGGCGCCAGCCGAAATAGAAGGGCCGAAACCGATGGTGATGGTCATCCACAATTATCAGGGCTTGAAGTTCTTCGATGTGGATGTTGCAGAATATATTGCAAGGCTGGGCTATGTGGGTTTTGCGATCGATCTTTACGGAGATAGGGTGCCAGCCAACGAACGGCTTTGGCCCGAGGATGAAACTCAAATTCTAGCATTCCAGCAGAAATGTTTTGAAGCGATGGTGGCGCTAGATCATGACCATGAACTCTTCCGCGCGCTGTTGAAAGCATGGCTTGACCAAGGAATTAACCACGATTTCGTTGATGCATCGACAGCGCCAGCGGCAATCGGCTATTGTTTTGGTGGCGTTGCTGTACTGGAGGCCGTTCGCGGGGGACTTGGGCTCGGCGGGGTGGTCTCTTTGCATGGGCTTTTGCAAACCGGCGAGGATCCTAACCCAGCGCGGTTTAATGCGGAACGACCACCAGTGAAGCAATGTGAGAACAACTACAATACCCAAACAGTTGTTGTTGTGGAAAACGGTGCCGAGGATGAATTGGTCCCGGATGATAGCAAGCAGCGATTTTTTCACGAGATGAATGAAGCAGGTACCGATTGGATATTTCACCACTATGCTGCAACCCCTCACGGATTTGCGTTGCCCCCAACCCTAGGACCACCTGGACGACTTCATGAATCAACAGATCGCCGTTCCACAATGAATATGTTGAATTTATTTAAAGAGATCTTTCCAGATGTGCGTCAAAACCTCGTGGGCCATAATGCGTCGGGTACCTCGATACCACATTGACCTGTTTTTATGCGTGTTCTATGCCAATATCTTTGCTTAGCGAAAGTACGATGTCCAACAGCTATGAACGAGTTTTTAGTCGATTTTTTCAGTGCGACTAAATGCACAGTTCGGTAAGACGTCTTATAACAAGGTATCCAGAATTAGGTTTGTAGACTCAATAATGCGCTGGTCACGCGGGCGCAAATCTGGCTCGAACGCCACCCCTGTCAAATGTTGCAGACCCTGAATATAACGAACCGCAATCTCATTGGCTTGTGCGTCAGTAAACTGTTGACCCTTTTCCTTCACCATGCCTCGGGCGAACTCTTTTGAGAACGACACGGGTTTACCATCTTTGGTTTTGAGAGACCCGTCTTGGTCCATTGCCCAGAATCTGGATGAGTCCATAGTATAGAGCTCATCTGCGGATACAATCTGTCCCTCTGCATTAATGCCGTGTTCAGTTTTAGTGTCGACTAGCACCATACCCCGCTGCGATAGATACTGGGTCACGATACCGAATGCCATAAGAGACGCATTGCGAATCTGCGCGTATTGTTCTTCCGAACAAACGCCGTCTTGTATCAGGTAGTCGACAGCCGTGGTCTTATCGACCTCCTCTTTTGTGCTCGGTGTATCCATCAAATAGGGTAGCCGCCCATTGGGTTCCAATGCTGTAACGTCGAGCTTGTGTCCTGCGTAATCCATCTTGGTTTGGCCATTTTCTTTAGCCGCTAACCAGTGTTGGTAAAGCGAAGTAGAGGTTGAACTTTCTGCCATATAAAGACGCAATACATTCTCGATTTTTAGCAGGTTCAGATTTTCGGCCGGTATCACTGTTGAGGAAGCTGAAAGACCTTCGACTTCGAATTGGGAGGATCCCAGTACAGGTTTTACCAGCCGGTGCATGTGATCATGATTGAATGCCAAGACCTGATCTTTGAAGGGTATTGCACCACGGTTGACGTCATGGGTAGAGATTCGGTTATTGCGAAACATTAAACGAATGGACTTACCCGTCGATGTTTTTAGGTCTTCGCCAAATACTGAGTCGGACACCTTACCCTCCAGCACAGTGCTACCTTTGAGGCGGGGAAGCTCCCCATCGTCGATCAGCTGCCTGATGGGACGACCCTGGTTTACAGCGTCGCCATGGCTCGAGACAAGTTCGCGGATTTCATTTTCGTTTAACATTGGTGTCCTGCAGTCTTAATGATATTTGGGTGAATTACAAAAATGGGAGAATACTCTTATTGCAAATTTTTTTGAAGGAGAGGGTTGTTGTCAATCGTTGATAATCTCTGAACGAAGTTCGACAGTATTGCCATCTGGATCCTTGATGTAGACAGACAGGCCGCTCCCTTGAGCGCCATACCTTTCCGCAAATTCACCCACCTTGACGCCGTGAGACACAAGGTGAGATCTTATCTCCTGCTCGCTTGTCTGCTTGAGTTGAAGGCAGAAGTGATCGAGATTATTTTCTGACTTCTTTGGTGGACCGCCGCCCATTGCCCCCAATTTGCTATCAACGCTGATCAAATCGATCAGGGCATTACCTGCGCGCAGTTGAATAAGCCCGATATCTGGGGGTGTTTCTCTCTCTAGGGTGCAACCCAGCACGCGGCAATAGAACAAGCGCATTTGCTCGATTTGATTAGTCCTTAAGACCAAATGATCAAGTCCCTTAATCCTGAGCATAGTGTTCTCCGATGGGCGTGTGCGAGATCAGTATCAACCGTGAGTGTTGCGGTCCATCAGCTTCAGTGCCTCCGCTGCTGAAAAGTTCCAGACGCCATTGGCCGTTGACCCATTGAAGAAGATAGCGGTTTGTCGCGCCACGATTGCTTTTGTTGTCTTCTGTCAGATATACAAAACCTTTCATTCGGATGATCTCGGGCCCGATGGTTGAGAGCCAGCGCTCAAGCATTTTACGATTTAAGAAGCCTGTCTTTTCAACTGTTCGAGTAAAAAACTTTGGCACTCCGTCACTTTTCTTGGCGTTATCACAATCAGGTTGATTGTTTAAATTAAAGCTAGTTAACCATGACTGCACGTCGGCAATCGCTGCTGCCGAAAGCAGATCAGTCTTGCTGAGACGGGTACCGTATTCGATACCTTGAACATTGGTGGAATCCGATGTCGATGGATGCGTAAGTTGTAGCTGGCGTTTGATGTGTTGACCGATGTATTTATCTTTCGCCAGCGACTTGATGCGGGTGACATCAATGATTGTCAGAAATTCTTTCAGCGCAAATCCGGGACGTGCTTCGATTTTTGTTTTTATCCGCTCGGGTTCTGCAACGCCACTTGCTTCAAATAAAACCCAATCGAGTTCATGAGCGAGTTGTTGTACCTGTTCCATCGCCGCGTCCATATCGTCGGCGAGCGAACAGCAAACGCAGCCGTTTGTCAGACTGATTGTTCTCTCGGTACTCGCTGTAATGAGTTCAGCATCGATATTGAGCTCGCCAAAATCGTTGACCATGACGGCATACCGAATGCCGTCAGCGTCCGCTAATCTTTCATTGATATAGGTGGTTTTCCCGCTACCCAGATAGCCGGTTACTAGGGTCACTGGTAGGTCTGACAAAAAAGCTTGGGATTCAAACATCTGTTACTTCCCGTTAATGGGAAACACTTCCCCTTCAAATACCGTCGCCAATATTTCAAGATCTCTGAGTCCGGCCCCACCGACGTCATAGGGGCTTTGATCAAGTACAACAAAATCAGCCTTTTTACCCGCGCGAATACTCCCGGTTTCATTATCGAGCCCCAGAATTCTTGCCGCGTCTATTGTGATTGCTCTTAATGCCTTGTCGAGCGTGACTCTTTCGTTGGGACAAACAATATTTCCCTCACAGTTCTCACGTGTAAATGCCACCCAGGCGCTGTTAAGTGGTAGTGCCGGTGCCATCGGAAAGTCAGAGTGAAGGGAGAGCAATACATCTTCTCTTTCACATTGGCCGATTCTGGCCATCTCCGATGCGCGTTCAAATCCCACGCCGTGATGTCCGTAGCTGTCACTTAGCTCGTGCAAGTAGTAAACATTAGCGGAGACATTCGCCCCCAGTCTCTTGATCCGGTGAATTTGCTCAGGAGTACTAAAACCGAAGTGCTCAACTGTGTAGTTGTGATTAAACCTCGGTTGCTCGAATTGCAATTTTTCCAGAGTATCGATTGCGAGCTCAAGTCCCAAATCGCCTGTGCAGTGAACATGAATCTCAAACCCGGCTTGCCAATACAGTCGCGCGATCACCTCATATTCTTCTGGTACTGTTAGCCACTCACCGATGTGCCCGTCAACATATCCCGGTTCTTTCAGCATCGCCAGTTGAGAGAAAAAGGCACCATCTGTGAAAAGTTTGATTTTATTGCTGAAGCGAAACTTGTTGGTGTTTCGCTCGGGCAGGGTTTTGGCAAACTCAACGCCCTGTTTGTGGCCGCCGTTAATGTGAGACATCACGCGAGCATGGGGAACGCCGAGTACTCGAAAAGGTGAGTCCGGTTGGTCGATGATGTTTTCAACAGCTTCCCACTCGAGATTAAAATCAAATAATCCTACCGCCATATCCCCAACGGTAGTCTGCCCCCCGTAGTGAACAACCTTTTTGAGGCGCTCGAGCCCTTTACCGAGCCACGCTTGAGACATAATGATTTTGTTAAGGCGGCCGATAGCGAAACTCAGCCCGTTCTCGTAAAAGTGACCTTTCTGATAGTCGATTTGAGGCCTACCCTTAACCTGCTCTTCTTCTATGCCAAGGTGTTCCATCATCGCAGTGTTAAGATAAAGCTCGTGGAATGATCGTTGCCAGACGACAGCAGGACGCGGCCCAAAAATCTCGTCCATAACGATGCGATCAACTTCGCCATGCCAGTTTCGGTGATAACCCCATGTGAAAAAAGGCTCATTCGCGGGCGTTTGCTGATGGCCTGTTTTTAGTTTGTCGATATATGCTTCTCTTGTGGTCGTTGCAGGAACGATTTCCCAGGGAAACTTCCACTCCAGCGCAGTAATGAATTGCATCGGCAATAAAACCGCAGCCATAATTGGATGAAGATGCGGATCAATCAAACCGGGCATCAGCACTTGTTCTGTATAGTCTTCAACGATTTCGTATTCGTTATGCTCAATCCAAGGCTTAAGACTATTGAGGCTACCGACTTCCAGAATTATGCCGTCACGAACAGCCACTGCCGTCGCTTCGGGTTGGGCTTCTGTCATTGTGATGATTTTTTTAGCAACAAATACCGTGATCATTTTTCAGTTCCTTTGCTTTCGTCAATACCGACGATTGGCTTAATCATAACTCAGCAGCGCCAGCTTGCGAGTGGTATTAAAAAAGAGCTCGCTGACAGCTCAGATAACAGCGAAACGGTAGGCGTAATCGTGACGACTTGATAACTCGTCATCACACTCCTGATTGATTGCTGACAGATCAACGCTTTGTCTAGTAGGATTTTTCGCGCAATTAAAGCGCAATGAAATGATAAAAGTACCGGGAGAGTAGAGTGAAGAAAGCAGAAGATGTGGGGATGTCTACTGAGCGTCTCGAGAGGATAACTGCCTGGTTGGAAGAACAGGTGAGCTCAAATCGATTGGCCGGTTGCAGTGCGCTAGTTGCCCGCCACGGCGAGATTGTCTATCAAAAGAGCACGGGACAGTCGGACGTCGAAGCTGGAAAGTCATTCTCGAATGACACGATCGTTCGAGCATATTCTATGACCAAGCCGGTCACCAGCGTTGCAGCAATGATGCTGTATGAAGAAGGCGCGTTTCAATTGGATGATCCTATCGCATTGTACCTGCCCGAGTTCTTCGACACGCCTGTATGGGCAGGCGGTAATGCCCTGCTTGAAGATACATCGCCTCAGGAAACGCCGATTACCGTCCGGCAAGTGATGACTCATACCTCTGGATTAACCTATGGTTTTATGCAGAGCAATGTTGTTGACGCCGCCTATCGTAAGGCGGGGATTGGCGGTCCGAGTAATATCAAGAATCTGGAAGCATGGGTAAAAAGAGCGGCCGAAATCCCGCTGGTATCTCAACCAGGCTCACAATGGAATTATAGTATTTCAACGGATGTATTAGGTCGATTGGTTGAAGTCTGGTCTGGTCTGTCGCTTGAGCAGTTTTTTCACGAGAGAATTTTTGTGCCCTTGAAGATGGTGGATACGGGTTTCTATGTTCGCGAGGAAAACAGGACAAGGTTTTCAGCACTTTATTCACCCCTCGGAGGGGACGGTATGAGTAGCGTCGCGAAGTCTGGTGATCCTCTCGCGGACAAAAAAACGGGCATCCAGCTGCAGGAGAGCTCAGCAGAAAGCAGTTACTTTAAACCGGCAGCGATCTTTTCTGGCGGTGGTGGGCTGGTATCGACAATGGCTGATTACGGCAAGTTTTGTCAGATGCTGTTAAATGGTGGCGTGCTTGACGAGCAGCGAATACTCGGCAGGAAAACAGTGGCGTACATGCGCACAAATCAGCTGCCCAATAATAGTGATATGGCCGACATGGGCCAACCCGTGTGGAGTGAAACCAGCTATGACGGCATCGGTTTTGGACTTGGTTTTGCGGTCGTACTTGACCCGGTAAAGGCGCATATCATCACATCAGTCGGTGAGCATCATTGGGGTGGCGCTGCCAGCACCTTTTTCTGGATTGATCCAGAAGAAGATTTATATGTGATATTTTTGACGCAATTAATTCCTTCGTCGACTTATCCCATTCGTCGTGAATTACGCACTAGGGTTTATCAGGCTATTACCGGGGCATGAGTCTCGTGTTACCTACGAAGCGGGTTTTTTGCGCGTCAGCAGATGGAACAGATAGCCACCAAATGCACCCGCGATCCCCTGAGCAAATAGCCCGGCCAATGTTCGTGTTGGCGCCACACCGGTGAGTCCGAGGACCATTTTCATG